>NZGT01000094.1 GCA_002691025.1 Spirochaeta sp.
TTATAAGCCTCTCTCATCCATCCAGATAAACATTTCACTCCAAGACAACNTNAAGGCAAAAATCAAATAGTGACATCCTGCAATAAATTTGGTACATGAGATTCATCGGAGTCAAAATCTCGATTTTTTCAGTTGCTGCTGTTATCCCAATGGTTTTATTGCATGCATCTAAACCAGCAGTAGCAGGCGATGATCCTTGTTTCATCCACTCTGGGTGCAAAAAAGGCGTAGGATATACCCAGAAAGGTTCAATGGGACCAGGTTGGTATTGCACTGATGGACAAGAAGTAAATAAACAAAGCAATTTTGATGATTGCAACATCTCCTCAGGCTGCTCGTCCGACACAAGGTGTGTCAAATACGGGCCTGTCTGGAAAGGGGAGCCTCACTCTTTTCCTCGCGTGACTGGTAAATCATGGCAATGTTATGACAACGCATTTATTCATCAAGGNNGCACAAAAGGTGCTNTGTATGTTAAAAATGGCACGATGGGGTCAGCCTGGTATTGTAATGACGGAAAGAAAGTAGAAGAATCGACACAAATTGATGAATCCTTTATTACGCCAGGCTGCACTGAGGGCGCAATATTTGACTCCAATATCAATGCTTGGAGGTGTAATCTTTAGAAGCATATATGCGCACTACCAAAGCCATTATCCGAGTATTCATTCACAGAGCCGATAGCTTATTTGATTGATATCAACGTAGGAACAAGATTCAACCCTGCAACCAGCGGGGTATTTACAATGTCTTCTACATTGATCCACGAGATAAATCAAGCAATTCTACTTACTTTCGAGCTATAATTAGTAAATTTCGGATAATTGACTACATCATTTCGTCATGAGAGAAAGCCATCCTCCTCGACTCCCTTTTAGTGATAAATGTTTTGCTCACTTCGATTTCATCGCTTTCGTCAGCGCACTCAATTTGATGAATCTCTTTAAGAGTATTCAAGTATGCAAGGCAGTGTTGGCGAACCTCCATTAGCTCTGCATAACAATTCCCATAGGCTGCATTTGTTCTTAACTCATGATCTGGCTTAATGACTGATTCAGTAAATAGGTCAAGAGCGCGTCGATAGGCTTCGGGATAAGAGGAGGACATGGACTCGGTGAATTTTCTTGTATTAAAGCGAGCTGTCGATTATTTATTGTTTGAGATTTTACAAAACCAACCAGTATATATGCTTAAGTCTTGGCATTGGTAGTGCAGATTACCTCTGAGCTGAATCCCCATAAAGGGATGGGAAACCAAAGCATCAGAGAGGATTGGTATCACTATCGATCTCCCAACTAAAAACTTGCTAGCCGCACCACTAGCGAGGCTTTTGCCAACCATCTCTTTTAACAACTGACATACTATGCTATGAAAANTGAAGACTGCCGTATGAGATGAATCTACTCCAGCAAGCATCAGAGTCTGACACAAGATTTGGACAGATGTTTTGTGCTTATGCGAGCAACTTTGCAGAGAACAATTATCCACGNGCGCTAAAATCTTTCTCACCTACCNCTAAAGTTTTTATCTTTAATCNCTGCGATTCAAGAANATTGCATGCTAAACCTTCTGAATTCCTTGCAACACTAGATCAAAAAGATTGAAGACACAAAATTCAAGATTGATCGCAGGACTGCACTATTTAAACATGTANATCTTTTTGTAGACGGGATATGGGTATCAGGGAAAGGAAACCCAATCCTACGAGCTGCAGATCTTTTTTTTCGGCAAGTATTGATGGGAAGATTCAGATGCTATCGGTGACTTGGACTCTCCCTGGATAAGTTTTCAAGACTTACGTTTTAGGCAATGAGATCGTTGAAGTAAGTGACCAATATCCTAACCAAACCAGGTTGGTCAAAACCCAAAAGCAAGGAAACGATCAACGGATTCAGAGGTCGATTCTGCATTGAAAGCAAGCTGCTGGAAAAACGCAGTCCTTTAATTGCTAACGCCTTGCAAAGCCCCTTGAAAGCCAAGGGTGGGATGACCACATCCTTCAGGCTGATGCTCATCGCTCCAAGGTCATCGGCACTGCCCTCTTGAGCAATGGCAGGTAGGGCAGCAACAGAGATGGCCGAAGCCAATAGCTACAGGGAGAGACGACGCAGCATGGAGCCTTCATGAGATGCCGAATGGATGCTTCGCTTGTGCTGCTGCTGCCCGCTGCAGTAGGCAGTANNCAGCTNNGCNGNATNNCAGTAGGCAAACAAAACCCAGNTCGGGGAGGGGGGCTGATGATTGTTTAGTTCGGAGATCGTTAGCAACATTCAACTGATCGCTCATTTGATTTGCCACCGGGAAGGAGTCACTCCCATCCCGTCTGAGGAAGCTTGAGATGACTGATGCGCCTCGATTAGCCACGGTGGATTAGGATTTTTTTATCAATAGCTAATTTTGATTCATGCCTCGACTAACTTTTGTGGTCGCTTTTGCGGCTGTTGCTTCTATCTCTGCTGTGCCTGCGCACGCCAGCAAGTGGGTGGATAACATTATTTTTGGGAAGTGTGCTGAAGCTATGAATAAGGAATATATGAAAGCAGGCAAACAATTGCTCTTGAGCAAGAAGAACGAAACCTGTAACTGCGTAGTGAAAGAGATGGACAACCACAAGAGCATTGAGGAAGCAAAAAACTTCTGTATCAAGTAGACCATCGAGTAACATAAATAGCTTTGATTAAGAGATATGAGCTGTTGCAATACGGCTTGATTTACACCCCTACTTTTTTTGCACACACGCTCATGTTGAAGCTGGTGAAAATTTACCGGGAAGATTGATAGCGAGACCAACGCCCCCTACTTGNCACCGAAGGGGGGTTTTTAGCCCTCAGCCTCGCTTAATATCGATAGCGAAAATAGCTTTCTGATAATTGACTTGGCGTTTGCTCGGGTCAATTTGATGCTGGAAAATTATTTTTTGCATCTATTGTAGTTGCGACTGGGTATGATTACTGAAGGCATGTACTTGCGGCTAGCAGGAGCGTTGCTGTATTTGCGAATCAGTATTGTATTGAGACTTCCCGTCAACAAAGGCATGCCCCAGAACATTCAATGGAACAAAGACAAGCTCCGACACATTCAAAAGATCCTGTGCTTGAAACAGATAAGGCCATAAAAAGAAATACAACTGTTGCGGAAACTAAAACAACTGACCAAAGCTGAGTATCAGGATTCATTTATGTTAGCTCTTGCCTCTTTTGGAAGAGGACCAAGCACTAGAAGCATGTTCTCGTCTGAGACTATTTGGAAGCTTGACAGCAACGAAAAAACCCAGTCAATCATCAAGAATAGAAATCGATATTCACAGCCTAAANCTTGAGAGTTGACAACAATCATGGCGTATCAAGTCTCAACATAGCTGTAAGTTATATTCAACACAAATTATACGGACAGTATGATTAGTAATGATGCCGGCAGCTGATCTGTCTACTTGGCGACCGAGATCCATGAGGTCGTTATGGCGTGTGTGCAACTGGCGGACTTGTTGCAGATCGCTAGCCGTCCCAACTCAACAAGTGAATCTTGATGAATATGTGATGAAACGCCCTACTTCAAGGCCATGACTGACGATCGTTGCGTGAGCCCGGAGCAGATCATGGGGACCTCTCAGCAGAGTGCCCACGGTCATCGAAAAGGAACCACCTCCGCATTTTTTCTCAATGCGGAATGGGCTCTGCGCAGGCTCCAGAGAACNAATCAGGACCGTTTGCAAGCTGCTGCATGCGAGCGCATGCTGCGGCTTCAGATGGTGGATATCGTGCGCTCGAATGGGGTCGGCGACCTGTTCAACTGGCGTGATCAGGACATCGCCGAGATCTGTCGTCAGGAGATGTCGAAGCGCGGTGATGAAACAGTTCAAGCTTTTGATGATGACAACCGCGCGGCACTGACTGCAGGTGAAGTATGCGGTTTCACTGGGGAAGATCTTCTTCCCGGAGAGCGGAATTTCGGAGCATCAGAAGCAGAACCGACTGGCAATGTCCGAAGATCCGATGACATGTTGAAGGAGCATTTGCAACGACAGCGCGGAGTACGAAAAGGCACGTTTGGAGCTTTCTGCGCGAACTACCGCCTTGCCAGGGAGCAATCCGACCCTGCTTCTTCTGCGGCAGCAGCAATGATGCGCGAGCTGCTCCCCAAGGTCCATCAACTTGGTTACTTGAAGTGGTGGGTGTGCCGTGATGACTGGGCTGAGACTCTTGTCTCTGGGCAATGATCTTGAGAGTTGACTTCCCATTTCGATCCGCAAAGCCTTCAGAAATGCGGTCGCTGCCGTTCACATGTAAGTGACGAAATAACTCTCTGGTAATGGCTGGATTCCATAAAACCAAAACCCTTCCTTCCCAAGGTAAAACCAGCAAGGAATTAAATAAATTTACTTAAGCAAGCCAAGTCAGGAGTGCTCCTTCTGAATTGCTATTGACAATGCATGACGTCTCGAATCTCCCACAAAAGTAGGAATTTCCGAATTTTCAAAACCTTGCATACACCCTAACATCCAAGAGTAAGAATCTAACGCCTTAACACTGTAACCAATCTCAATTAATTCATTGATAACCTTAGGCGAAACTCTATCTTCAATAGATATACCTCCCTTCATATCGATAAAGAATCTTGGGCTGNTTATTGCCTCANCAAGAGGCATCTTNAAAATCAAAAGATTAAGCAATACTTGAAGCTCTGTATGGAAAATCGTAAAACCACCAGGAGTTCCAAACACATATTTAAGCTCATTCTTTTGAAATACTTGCACTAATGACATCGGAGAAGGTGCTCTTTGTGGTGACACATTTTTTTCTTCCCTTGATATCTCTGGAAGATCATCTAGGCAATAAGAACCTAGTCCATTGAACGGAAGACCAAAATCATCAACCCATATGCCAGAACCATAAAGACCACCTAGTGTTTGAGTCATAATTGCAGTATTCCCAAAAGAATCATGAGACAAAATTGTAGTCGTATGGCCGGAACCAACCGGCTTGTCAGTCTTCAGATTTTTTGATTGAGTCAAAACTTTTTTGATTATTTTTATAACCATGTCAATGTAAATAGAACTATTCTGTTTCATGCCTTGGAGGCCAAATTCTTCAATCATACTTGCAGCCTGCAAGACCATGAATCCATTACTATTAGGTGGAGGAACACACACTTGGTGAGAGAAAACTTCAGCGGATAAAGGCTTTTGCCAAGACACTTGTTCTTTTCTCATATCCTCTATGCTTAAACTACTGCCTGACCTTTTCAACGCAAGACTTATAGCTTTTGACAACGGACTATTTACAAGCGCCTCTCCCTCGTGTAGTGCGATTAAGCGTAGAGCGGCAGCTGTTTTTCTCTGGAACAGCATATCTCCAGCTTTAAGGCTATTTTTATAGTAGTCATTGAACATTTTCTTTGTACTATCTTTTTTAGAGACTCTTATGAAAAAGCTGTTTGCCTCGGTTAATCTAAATCCATTTTCTGCGTAATTGATAGCTGGCTCAAACAGCTCATCAAAGGACAGATTTCCAAAATGTTTATTTATTTGCAGCCAGGCGTTAATGGCAGAAGGGCTTAAGATACTTAAAGAATCATGCCTTTTCTCACGCCAATCATCCAGGTTGAATTTATTCGGAATTAGGCCAGAGAAATTACATACATAATTTTCATTATTACTTGAATGAAGCATTGCGACACCGCAACCAAGCGCCCCACTCATCATTGGCTCAACAACGGTCAGAGTAATTGCTGAAGTAACTATTGCGTCATATGCATTTCCACCTTTTCTCAAACAATCTATTCCGGCTTTAGTTGCGAGTGGGTGAGCAGAAACTACTCCCTGCAACCCGTTAGAGATTGATTGAACTTTGTAATTCAAACCCTGAGATCCTAAAGTCAAATTCACAATACAATTGAGAACCCATGTAAGCTTCTTATTGATATATAGCTCATCTATAAGGAGGCTTTCTTCATGGATTGACTCAAAGGCAATAAGTCCAAAGACTCCTTTCAACGCATCCGAATCACCCATCCGAGTGGTCATCTCTGCAGACCTATCCCCAAGTTTCTGTTTACTGCGTAAGCCACTCAGACTTGACCTGAAACGTCAAAACCCCCACGTCGTCTCCCTCATCTCCCTCTGTGATGGCTACACAAGCCAAACAACCATCTTCAAAGGCTTCCCTCGACTTAATGGCGAACTTCGCAGCGTCGTCATGGGACCAACAAGCCAGTCCTCTCTCGTCTCTTTCTTTCACGTAGGACTCCCACACCTCAGCGAACTCCTCACCGTCAGGACCATTGATGAGCTCAGTGACCGCTTCCTCTGCCCCAACCTCCTTGTGTCTCGCCATAAACGCTCTCATCAATGGATGGTCGATGACATGTGAAGTGGTGATGACTCCCGTCACTCCACGAATAGTCGTAGCAATGACTCGCTTTGGGGCATTCCGAGTGTCGATAACCATCACTGGACAACCAAAGTCCCAGCCATCTCTCATCTTCAGCTCTCTCGCTGACACGGCCAGCTGATCTTTCAGCTCATTGATCAGGGTGCTGACGAGAGTGGTCGGGTCTGCCATCTAACGAGGCTACCGATGCAAGACACAAAGATGCCCTGCAATTTCAAATTGAAGTACTTCCAACTGTTGGTGAAGATCTTTCAACTGAGGAGAGATGCTAGAAATCACTCCTGAAAGAATGATTTTGAATAGTGCGCGAGCCATTGGTTCTCAGCGGCTCTTGATCGATAAAGGTTTAACAGATATTCAGACATTCGAATGGTTATGACTTCTCCAGTGTGAGCCGTAAACCTTATGCAGACCCCACCTTCGGATTCAAGAACGCATTGGGCAGTTGTGGTCTCTGGGTCGATGGATGCATCTAGCTCTTGTTTGGAGATGTATTCCACCTGAATTTTGTGATGGGTACAGTACGCCGCGAGATCTTCAATCTGGACCAAGCCGTTTAATCGATGACTCTTGAGATATGGCGCCAGATCGAATCTCATCCTTTTGCTCTTTCTTGTGCCAACTGCTCCGTAAGAGCTTGGACCATCTCGGTGAGCAGCTGCAACTCAGACTCAACCTCAGCGGCTACATCCCTTGCAAACTATTCAATGCAGAGCGCCGGCTTCTTGAACGCTATGCAGGTCAACCCCTAGGAAGCCATCACAAGATCCCAGGCGAATGGCGCGTCGTTCGTCCAAGTGAGTCGGTGGATCAACGAGTGCTGGCAGAGCTGACAAAGCATTCCTCATCGTCGTCAAAGCTTTACACCACAAGAACCTGAGAGTTCAAATCAACACAGAGTTGGTGGATTCATGAAAGATTTAGATCAGTTGGGCTAGAAGAATTAAATAGTTTCACATTAGAATTGTCGGTATTGCTTACAGAATGCGGACACCTCTGCGTAGTTGGTTCCTTTGAGACCTGTGATGCTCTCTATTTCTTTGGCGTATTCTTTCGCATTATCAAAGTTAAACTCTTCCTGACTTAGCCCTAGAGCACACTTCATCTTAATTTGAGTGTCTGTATTCACACACCCACCGATAAGCAGGGGCAGAGCGAACAGGGTGAACAGTTTTTTCATACCTGATCTTAACCCTCCATCTAAGCCCCCTAGCGTCCGCTTACATTTGCACATTGGCACAAAAAAGCCTTAGCGGGCTAATGCAAATAATACCTGATTATGCTTATACCGATTAAGTTGAGAATGAAGTAATGTCAATCAGGAGCGTGACATGTTTGATGATCCAGCTGGGTTTGCATTGTGGGTAAACGATGCATCAGATTTTGATCTGAGCAGCACCTACAAAGAATGGTGTGCTGGAGACTTTGACTTGGCCCAAGGAGATCAAATAAAACTCATTAACAAATGCAAGGATAAGGGTATTAAATTTTTTACTTTGAAATAGCTTATGTCGTCAAACTTATGTGGGTGCTGAAGTTGACTACTCTCACGAAAGGATGGTCGGCGACTTCAGAAGGGACATTGGTCAACAGCGACCAGTTCGCAGATAATCAACAATGGCCTGCTGCTTCAGTTGTTCTTTTACAGGGGTTTTGGTTAGCCATTTGGTAACCCACCCAATCTATTAGCGACTAAAGAACACACTGTTGTCGCCAACAGAGATTGGCAAGAACCCACCAATGCCTGCTTCGTTCGGTGTTCCAGCACCTTGCAGCGCCCCTTGAAAACCAAGGGCCGGCTTGACGACATCCTTAAGACTGATGCTCATCACACCAAAATCATCAGCACTGCCGTCCTCTTGAGCAGACACTAGTTGAAAAGGAGTGCCCGCTAGTGCCAGTGCAGCAACACAACTCAGCGATAACGACAAGCGCAGGGAACGCTGCATTGACAAGGATCTATTGAGCGCATACATTGCCTTGGTTATACTTCTGCTATACAGTGGGCAATAAGCAACGATATACTTAAGGGGTGCAATATCCCTAGTTGACACCCTTATTTTAGCGATCTCTTTTTATCTAATTCCTGGTCAATCGTGCCAGGTATCGGTTGGCATTTAGGTGTGATTAGGAAGTAATATGAATACACGCATTCTTTTGACTGTGAATCATCAATCACCACCTTCAAGCTCGGATTCCTGAAACTCCCACATCAACATACGCAGAGAATTATCAGCATCCAGCTGAAAACCGCTCTCCGCTGCAATAGCAGCGACTGCTTCCACGTCAGGTGCAGCTTTGAGCTTCTGCTGCAGACTGGTGTCTCCCTTGGCCCTTTCATGGAAAGCTTTGATTTGCTCTTCTGACATGAGATAGGTGCCAATAGAGCAGTATTAGCACGAGTTCAGCAACTACGCCAGTCGTGGCAGGAGTAAGTAGTAATTAGTTCCAGCTATAAATGACATTTAGGAGCGAATAAAAAAATAAAAAAGCCCCC
>NZGT01000095.1 GCA_002691025.1 Spirochaeta sp.
ATCTCCATGGTGGAAGAAATGTTCCGCGCCTTCTACGACGCCAACCACGATCCCTCCATCGGCGTGGTCATCGTCGCAGGCGCCGGAAAGCATTTCGGTACCGGCGGGGACGTCGACTGGGAGCGCTGGGGCCTGCGGGATGCTTTCTACAACCGATATCCCCACAACCGGCTCATCCGCGGATCCCGCAAGCCCGTTCTCGCAGTCGTCCAAGGCTATTGCCTCGCGGGACACAACCACATGGCCTACTGCTGCGACTTCACCATCGCGGCGGATACGGCCAAATTCGGACAGGCCGGCCCGAAGGTCTCGAGCCCGGCCGATGGGTTCTTTGTCCCCTACCTGACCAAGGTCGTGGGAGCCAAGAAGGCTCGCGAAATGTGGATGCTCTGCCGCCACTACTCGGCCGAGCAGGCCGAGCAGATGGGACTCGTCAATACAGTTGTACCGCTCGACGACATCTGGCAGGAAGTGGAGCGCTGGTGCGAAGAACTTCTCGCCAAGAGCCCCGGCTGCCTGGAAATCCTGAAAGCCAGCTTCGATCAGGAAATGGACGGGTATAGCGACATGGGCATCATCTCGAGCCAGTACTATCCCGATTGGTTTGACATGCCCGAGGGCAAAGAAGGGGGCGCCGCCTTCCAGGAAAAGCGNCCGCCGAAGTTCTGGTCCATNCGCCAGAAGGGAGCGGAAGCCTTCCAGTCCCTGCTCGAACAATACGAGAAGGAGTCGGGACAGGACTCCGACTAGCCAGACCCCCGGAACCGAAGCCGGTGGCGGCTCAGATCGCCCGAGTTTGCTCCTGAGACGCGATGCGCAGGTTCTTCAGCAACCAAAGCGCAAGCTCAAGGCCGTGAAGGAAGACCAGTACGCCTGCGGCCCGAGCCCATGCGTCACTCTGGCTCACGATCCCCACGCCGCCGCAGATCAGGCCCGCCATATGAAGGGCAAAAGACCCGCGCAGCCAGACTACCCCCGCGGAGGAAGGCTCTGCTCCCGAGGGCCGCAGCCACTGCCCCGCCGCTCCCACCAGCGCACCACAAACCAGGAGCCCTGCCCAACCGTAGAGGGCCAACCATCCAAAGAAGAGGACCCAACGCGGCTCGCCCAGGGTCCAGGCCACCAGGCCCGACANGATCACGACGGGTCCCAGGCCAAGGCCCGTCCGCCAGAAAAGCAGACCGCTCTTCTCGGGCAGACCGGCCAGTGAATGCAGCGCCCAGGCCGGATGAAGGACCCAGACGGCCAGANCCATGGGGCTGAAGAAGAGGATCAACCAGGGCTCCCAGGAGGCCGCCGNCTCNAAGGGCAGGAAGAAGTAGGCNACGAAGAGCAGAACCAGCAGGCTTNCGAGCCCCAGGGCAATCAACCGCGTCAGCCAANCNAGGGCCAGCGAGGAGAGCGGGCGACCGCCTTGGAGCCGGGGCCAGATCTCACTGGAAAAAGCGATCAGCAAAGCGCCCACCCACGCAAGCAAGCCCACCAGGGCATGNGCCTGGGTCCACAGGCCCCGAGGCCCGGGAAAACGCATGCCGGCGTGNCCATGCGCAATCCAGATCCCCAGAAACGCCAACCCGAAAAAACCCCAGAGCGCCAGCGCCAGTCCTCGGCGGGTCGGGCCCTGGACTTCGGCTCGACGAAGNGCGCGGCTCGCATGCCAGAGGAAGAGAACCCCCATTCCGCCCACGCTTGAGATGGCGAAAGACACGGGCTCGACCCTCGCCTNGGCTGTCCCCCAGATCAAACCCGCCGCCCCGGCCAACAGCAACCAATAGACCGNATGACTGATCCACACGGGCACCGTGGGACGGCTGCCCAGGACGCCGAGCAACAAGTAGACCAGCCCGACNCACGACATGGTGAGAAAGCCCAGGGTGAAGACGTGGGTCAGGGCCAACGTGTAGTTCGACCAGGGTGTGGNCAGAGCCCGGATTCCCCACACCGAGAGCAGCCCGCCCATGAGGACCAGGGCCAGAGGCGCAGTATAGAAGAAGGGCAACGTTGCTTTTCGAACAGGCTTGCTTTCGAACTGGAGCCCTTCCGAGGCCATGATTGATCCCTATTGAATCTCGCCGCGAGCCGCATCCCGGGCTGCCTGGAGATCCTCTGGAAGATGGCGACTCGCCATCCAGAACGCGCCACTCGAGAACCAACCCACGGTCACGGCCAGAAGCATCGAATACCGAATCGCAGATTGACCGTACTCAGCCGCCCACATGTCATTGAAAATACCGATCAAGAGGGGACCGAGCCCCAGTCCGATCATATTGACGATAAAGAGATTGATGGCCGACGCCATCGCCCGCTGATTCGGGACCACGAGGCCCTGAATGACCGAGTGCATGGGCCCGACATACATGGCCCCCAGAAAGTAGAAGGGAATGAAAGAGATCAGGGCTCCAAATTGGCTGGAGAGCAGGATGAAGCCATACCCGAAGGGCAGCAGCGCGGCCGTCTGGATGGCCGGCAGACGCATGTACCAACGCTCGTCACGACGAGCCATGGAATCGGCCCAGCGCCCCCCCACGTAGGCCCCGCCCGCTCCGAGAATGCCAATGGCCGCGCCCAGCACCATGCCCACGTTGAGCATTTCCATCCCGTGGATCCGAATCAGGAAGGTGGGTCCCCAGGTCAGGATTCCGTAGCCCGACAAGGACTGAAGGGCGGTGGCCCCCACCGCCCATTTGAAAGAACGATTGCGGGCCAACTGGGAGAGAGTATCCAGAAAGGGAGCGGGCTCGACCTGGGCCACGGGACCCGGCTCGGAATATCCCCGCGGCAACTCACGCACGGTCAAGCGCACCAGCAGCGCCAGCGGAACCCCGGCCAGCCCGACCACCAGGAAGACGGAACGCCAACCAAAATGGGTGGCCAACCAACTGCCGCCCATGAAAGCGGCCGCCACGCCCAGATAGACCCCCATCGCATAGACGGACAGCGCGGTGGCGCGACGCGAAGGTTCAAAGTAGTCAGACAGAAGCGAATGAGCGGGCGGAGTCCCCGCCGCCTCTCCCACGCCTACGCCCACTCGGGCGGCCGCCAACTGCCAGCCCGTCCGGGCCGTTCCGGAAAGCGCCGTCATGATGCTCCAGGTCGCCAAACCCAGGGCGATCACGGCACGGCGGGATGTCCGGTCCGCAATCCGGGCAATCGGAATGCCAGCAAACGTGTAAAAGACCACGAAGGCAAAGCCAGTCAGGAAGCCCATGAAGGTGTCGGAAACACCCAGATCCTCTTTGATCGGCTGCAGCAGGATCGAAAGAACCTGGCGATCGATGAAGTTGAAGACATAGACGACGAAGAGCAGTGCCAGCACATAGTTCGAATAGCCCCGGGAAATCCTCGGCTCTGATTCCGACGACCCACCCTCGCCTTGAGTCTGCTCCATCAAGCCTTCTTCACGTCTTGACCCAGACCCACAAGACCGTCTGTGGCCATGGCCTCGACCTCAGCCTTCGTATACCCGACTTCGCTCAAGACCTCGGCCGTATGCTGTCCCAGCATGGGCGGAGGGAGCCGGACACGACCCGGCGTGCCGTGGAATTTGATGGGGACTCCCGTCACGTCGACTTCGCCGAGAAGTTCGTGCGGTGTCGAGACAATCATCTGGTTGTGGAGGATCTGCGGGTCCTTGGCCACCTGGGCAATGTTGTTGATAGGCGCGGTCAGCAGGTCACCGGCCACCAGGCGGGAGACCAGTTCTTCCCGATCAAAGTCCATGCAACGCTCTTCAAGCAAGCGATCGAGTTCATCCTCGTTCTGCTTGCGCGCATCGATGGTGGCGAAGCGCTCATCCTCCACCCAGGATCGCTCCAGTGCCTCACACAACTTCACAAAGAACTTCTGTGAGGGACACGTGATCACCACCTGCCCGTCGCGACACCGGTACAGACCCGAGGGCGCAAAATACAGGCTCCGGTTCCCGGTCCGCGGCGTATCAAAATCGGCATTGAGAAAAGCCCCGATGGGATTGCACATGGCATGGGTCAGGGCATCGAGAAGCGAGACTTCGATGCGCTGCCCTTCCCCGCTCCGTCCTCGAGCAATCAGCGCGGCCAAAGCCCCCGAGCACACAAGCTCCGAGGTCATGACGTCGATCAGGGGAACGGTAAGCCGAACCGGCTCGCCGTCGGGTTCCCCGTTGTTGGCGAGCAGGCCCGCGTACCCCTGGGCGAGAAAGTCGATGCCCGGGCGGCCCGCGTAGGGTCCATCGGGCCCGAATGCCGTCACACTGGCCCAGATCAGGTCGGGCTTGTACCGCTTGAGTGTCTCGTACTCGAGACCCAGCTTCTTGAGCGCCGACCCCCTGATGTTCGTGATCAGGATGTCGGTTTCTGCCACGAGACGCTGAAGGACTGCTTGCGCGCTGTCACCCTGGGTCAGGTCGAGTACCAAGCCGCGTTTATTGCGGTTGAGGCTCATGAAGGCCGTGCGCTGGCCTTCCCGACCGGGTCCCATGTGGCGACTGTCGTCTCCAAAAAAGGACTCGAGTTTGATGACATCGGCCCCCATGTCGCCGAGCAGCGTGGCCGCATAAGGGCCGGCCAACATGGTCGCCATGTCGAGGACCCGAATGCCCTCAAGCGGCCCATTCTCCATACCGGTGGCCATAATTTCCTCACTTGGTCAAAAGAACAGGAACAAAAGAACGGTTTGGGAAAACGCCGTGGCTTTCAGGGGATCACGCCGAGTTCCTTCAACTCCCCGATCCGATCCCAATCGATTCCCAGCGTATCAAAGAGCAGGAGTTCCGTGTCCTGCCCCAATTCGGGCCCCAGCGTATCCACAGAGCCAGGCGTATTTTCAAAGCCAATGGGCAGGCCGCGAATCGCAACCTCCTCCCCGACCTCATCGCAATGGACTTTGGAAAAGTACCCGTTCAACCACGCCTGCGGGTCCTCGGCAATCTCGCGATACGGGCGAATCCGCTCCGCGGGAAGTTCCTGCCCCTGGAATGCGTCCACCCAATCCGAAGCCGACCGCCCGGCAAAAATGCCATCCAGCAGGCCGATCAATTCGCCGGCATGCTCACGCCGATCACCCGGGGAGGAAAAACGCACTTCTTCGGCCAACCCTGCCTCCGGCACACACGCACAGACCTTCTGCCAGGAAGCATCCGAGTTCTCGGCGCAAAGAAAGAACCAACCGTCGCTGGCGCGATACCGGTTCCACAGGGGGTTGCGGGTCTGCGTGCGGGATTGCTGGTTCGCGTACATTTCGTTGCCCGTGGCGAGATAGGGCTGAAGGGTGGGCGCTGCGAGAAAAAGCTGAGCCCCGTAAAGAGAGGCGTCAATGGATTGCCCCTGCCCCGTCTTGTCCCGATGGTACAGGGCCAGGAGAATCCCCAGCGCTCCCATGAGCCCCCCATAGGCATCGCCTGCACCCAACCCCAGATAGATCGGCGGCTGCCCCGGCTCACCCAGGCGGGCCATGATGCCGGTCAGGGCCTGCACCGTCATATCAAAAGAAGGCTTGCTGACGCTTCCCTGAATCCCATACCCGCTGTTGGTGGCGTGAATGAGTCCGGGGTTCAGTGCTTTCAAGGTGTCATAGTCGAGCCCGAGGCCCGAAAGACTCTCGATCCCCTGATTCCAGAGAAAGACATCTGACTTCTCCACCAGGCGGTGAACCAGGTCGCGCCCCTCGTCCTTCTTGAGGTCGATGGCGACGCTCTTCTTGTTGCGATTGACGGCCAGGAAATACTGGTTCCAGTCTGCCACCGGAACGGCCGCGATGCTTTTGACGCCCCTGGCCTGGTCGCCGGTCACGGGCCTCTCCAGATGAATGACCTCCGCTCCCATGTCGGCGAGGAACTGGGCGCAGACCGGGCCTTGAAACCAGACCGTGGCATCCAGGACCCGGATTCCCTCAAGCGGCTTGGACATGGGCTTCCTTTCGTCTCTTCCATCCGCCACGAAGATCCACTCTAGACATGGCTAGACATCTCCACCACACCGGAATCGCACAGGGACTGGATCTCTTCGCCGGTAAGCCCGAGCAGTTCACCCAGGATCAACTCGGTGTGAGCGCCTGCCTTCGGCGCCACACTCCGGTGCGTCGCGGGGCTTTCGCTCATATGGATGGGAAATCCGAGACTCCGGAAACGACCGTGCTCGGGATGATCCACTTCGATGACGTATCGATTGCGGGCTGCATTTTCGTCCTCGGCCGGATAGTCGTAGCGCTCGATGATATCAGCCGAGAGCTGCTTCTCATTGAAGGCGTCTCGCCAGTGAGCGGCCTGACGCGTGACAAAGATGCCTTCCAGGACTTCCATCATGGTGAGACGACCCTCTCCACAACGCTTGTCATGGGTATCAAAGCGTTCATCGTCCACATCCAGGCCGACGATTTCCGAAAAAGCAGGCCACCAGCGCTCGGTGTCCGGCATGGTCAAGGTCACCCACCGCCCATCCTCACTGGGATAGGAGATCCCGCTCATGGGATTGGCCGCCTCGAAGCGACTGCGCGGTTCCCCCAACCGGTCGTCCCGCATGGCCATGAAGGCATCCAGCGTCAGCGTCGAGGCATACATATGCCCACCGAGGAGGGACGCATCCACGCGCTGCCCCTCGCCCGTTTCGTGCCGAGCGTGAAGAGCCGTCACGACACCCAGCGCCAGCATCACCCATGTATACATCTGACCGGCCCCGGCATTGACGGGCGGCTGATCGGGTTCCGGCAGCGAGGCCATCACCCCCGATCGGGCTGCGGCCAATTCATCCAGGGCCGGGAGGTCCGATTCCGGCCCCAAGGGCCCCATTCCCGAACCCACGGCCACGATCAATCGCGGCCAGCGCAACCGCAGGACTTCCGGGTCCAGCCCCGAAGCCGACAAACCGGAGGTCCCCCAATCGGTCACCAGTACATCGGCACACCCGATCAAGGTCTTCAAAAGATCCAGGGCCTCAGCCTGCGCCAGATCCAGGGCCACGCTCTCCTTGTTCCGATGGATCAGCTCGGCCTCGGAATCAAAAGGCTCGTCCGCCCTCAATCCATCTCGAGCCGGATCACGCGGGGAGCCCGAGACGTCATGGATCCGGATCACCCTCGCCCCGAAGTCCCCCAACAAGCCGGCCGCCCCGGAGGCCCAGGCCTCTTGTGTCAGGTCGACGACAACGATGTCTTCAAGGGGGCCACTCATGTCGAAATCACCCGAGCCCTACTCGGACCATTCCGCGATCTTGTCGAGCGTCTTGTCCTTGAACTCCACCGTGTCCGGCAGGGGTCGGCCGAGCCATTCCGAGTAGAAGGTGTCGAGGTCGGGCAGGAATTCGAAATCCGGCGGGCAGCCTCGAGGAACCGCTTCCACCTCGTGTTGAGCGCCACAGTTCGGGCAGATGTATTCACGAACCTGGATCCAGCTGGGATCGGGCATTTCGCGACCTTGATAGATCTCGCTCATGGAGGCTTCATCATCCCGTACATGGATCAAGGCCGAGAGCTTCCAGTTCACTCGATAGTCCCCGAAGCTGTAGCCGCAGGTGCACTTGGTGACCCGCTCTCCCCCGTCGTTCACGATGAAGAGACCCGGCGTCAGCGGCAGCAGGATGGGATCGTCAAAAGCGACCCGTGCCTGCATGATCTCGACGTATTTATCGAAGCGATCTTCATCCTTGCTGCTCTTGAGCATGTCCTGGGTTGCGGGCCAGGGCAGCACGCCGTCGATCAGTTTTTCGATGTCGGCTTTGTCGAAGCTTGCCATCGTTGTTCCTCCTTGATCGCGCCAAACGGTCTCGGCGCAGGGTTCGTCGCGAGCTAGACCTCGTCCGCCTTGAAGGTGAAGTCTGCCGGGAGCTTCCAGAACTCGCGGATGGTGTCGCCGTACTCAGGCGAGAGCCGCATGGAGCTTTCCCACATCCTCAGCACCGCGTCGTCCATGTTCTCCTGGGCCTCGACCTTCTTGCGCTCTTCCGCCCACCATTCCTTGAACGGGATGGCTCGCTGCTTTCGGTCTTCTCTCATCTGTGCGCGCTTCTTGGCCGTGGCGTCGACATCCGGGACAAGGTGCCCATTCGGCTTGGTGGTCACCACGCCGTGGATGTCCCCAGCGACCCGGTGCGTCGTCCAGCCTTCGTTGAGATCGTTCGCCACCGATTCCGGATCTCGGTCAATCGGATCGCCCATGGCCTGGGCGCCCGAAATCGGGTGTACGATCACGTCGTAATCGATGAGTGCTTCGGGCGTCACAAAGGGCGCCACCGCACTGTCCTCGGCGAGTTCGGCCTCGATCTTCGAGGTGACGGCCGGGTTGTCCGGCCCCCCGCGCTCGTGGATCAGCGGTTTTTGCTCATCGATCAACTGCTTGAGATTGGTCTTGTGACCAAAACCCGGACGATCCGGCACCACGGGGTAGGCGCCGTACATGCCGTGATTGCCGACGGTCTTGCTGCGCATGCCGGCGTCGCCGCACTGATACTCCAGGCCCGGGGTGTTGTAGACCATCCAGACGGCCGTATGGCCCAGCCCGCCGCGGAACTTGCCGAAACCACCCGAGTCAGGGGCGACGTTTCGACCAAGGAAGAGGATCGGGTAGTAGAGTTCACCCACCTCCGCGTTGCCGAAGTCGCCTTCCGGCGTATAGATACACCACGCACTGTTCTGGCCATCCGAGTAGCCGCGAGAAGGCGAACCCTGGCTCGCTTGCTCCAGGGTCAATCCCGTGAGGTACATCCCGGTCTGATTGATGCCCGAGAACTCGGCGGTCATGATGGTTCCCGAACCGGCCGTCATCTCTTCGACGAAACCTCGCATCTGGAAGAGACGCCCGAACACTTCGTAGACGTTTGAGAGCCAGGTCACCGCCGGCGCCCAGGCCACACCCGACGCCGCTTGGTAGTCGACGGGATAGGGGTTCGCCCAACTGCCATCCGGCGGCATCTCGACGTTCCAGGCTGACGTAGGACCACTATTGAACATGTCGAAACCGATGATGTGCGAGTAGCCCATCATGAGACCGCTCTTCAGCGCCGTCGGACTGATGTTCTCGCCAAAAGGCACGGTGCCTGAAGCCCCGGCCAGGGAGAGATCGACGCTGGCATCGGCGTTGATGGTGAGATCCATCGGCAGGTTGAACATGCAGTCGATGTCCTGCTTGGCCAGCAGCACGCGCTTGCCCTTCATCGCAAGGTCCTTGAACTGGCTCTTGCGAATGCGGCCGGGCACGCACTGGTTCTTCACGCGACCCACCGCGTACCGGCGGCTGTCTTCCACGTACTCGTTCATCGCATCAAGCACGAAGTCGAGGTCGTATTTGTCCATCACCTCATGCAGGCGCTCACGGATCGTAAGGCAACCCGCCAGGCGACCGCGCGCATCTCCCATCACGAAATCGGGCGTCCGCGTGCGTGAGCGGATGCGCATCTCGTACCAGGGGTAGAAGGCGTCTTGCTCACCGACGCGCTCCATGGAGATCGGGATCCCGTCCGAATAGCAGTCGGGATTGAGGAAGCCGATGGAACCGGGCGTGACCGACCCCGCGTCCGAGACATGCGAAACACACGAAGCCCAGGCGATCAACTTGTCCTTGTAGAAGATCGGCATGCACATATCGAAGTCGGGCGAGTGGATGCCGCCGTAGTGCGGATCGTTGTTCTCGAAGATGTCGCCCTGCTTGAAGCCGGGGTACTCTTCGTAGCCCAGTTCGATGAAGTGCTTGATCATGTCGGACAACAGGCCCGCGTGGGCTGAAATGCCTCGACTGATGCACACCGCCTCGCCTGTGGCCGTGTGGAGACCCCACAAGGCGTCCCCCCCCTCGGCGGCAATCGGCGAAGACGAGACCTTGCAGCCCGTCGCCCATGCGGTGTTGCACAGGTTGGAAAGGATATGCCAGACGGCCTCATAGGTGCCGGGGTCGTCTTCCTTGCACTTGAGCGTGTCCAGCCCAAACAAGTGGCCCGTATCCTTGAAGGCCTCATCGTTCGCATGCATCCGGTCTCGAAGCGGAGTGTTCGGCGTCGTGTCTGCTGCAGTGGCCATGGTCAGTCGTCCTTCCTGGTGATCCAATAGATGTCGTGTTCGTCGATCTTCACGTGCCATTCAGGCGGAACGAAGAGCGTGGTATTGCTGGCCTCGATCACCGCAAGACCCTCGATCTCATTGCCAGGCACCAGCTTCTCCATCTCCCAGATGTCGGCGTCCTGCCACTTGCCGCGAATGAAGACGGGGCGGATGCCCTTCTTGCATTCGGCGGCCGGGGCGGGGTCCGCCAGCGGATAGGAACGAAGCACCGGCTTCACCGTATCCACCTTGGCGATCACGCACACTTCGTTGATGTGATACGCGCCGACATCGGGTCGAGCCGCCAGGGTGAACATCTTGGTGAAGAGCTCTTCAAAGTCCTTGACCATCGCTTCCCAGTTGCCCAGGGAGGCAAGATCGCTGACCGGGGCGACCACTTCGACATCATCGAGCTGGCCATAGTACTTCATGTACACGACCCGGCTGATCGAGATCGAGTCCTCCTCGAAGCCCTCGCCCTTGAGCTCTTCGATGAGCTCTTTCTCAAGCGCGTTCCAGGTATCGGTGACCGGGGCGAGATATTGGAGCTTCGTCTCGTCATCGAGGTCGGGCGTGATGACCGCGCCGACACTCTTGTGGCGACGATGGGAGTAGTCCATGCAGGCCCCGCCCCAGGCAGAGAAACCGCCGGCATGGGGCACGGTGCAGATGCCCTTCCAGGGCAGATCACTCGCATAACCGAGCAGGTGGAGCGGGCCACCCCCGCCGTACCCCAGCAGGATGTACTCGCGAATGTCGTGACCGACCATCAGCGCGTTGGCGAGGTGCTCGGTCATCATCACATTCAGGAGATCGAGACAGGTCTCGGCCGCTTCGTACACATCGAGGCCCAGCGGGTCAGCGATCTTCTCCTTGAAGAGCTTGTAGCTGACGTCCTTGTTGATCTGGACCTTGCCACCCAGGTAGTTCGTCTCGGAGAGGATGCCGAGCAGCAGGTTGACGTCGTTGATGGTGGGCGTCGTGTTGCCCGCCTCCATGAACGTCGGACCGGGCGTACCGCCCGCGCTGTCGGGACCGAGTTTGATGCGGTTGGTGGCGGGGTCGACGCGGATGTAGGTGCCCGTCCCTGCCCCAATCGACGTGATACCCAGCATCGGGACGTTCACGTACATGTCCTGGAAGCCCGGCTCCCGGTCGATGGGGAGCACGCCTGCGGTGATCGTGCCCGCATCAAAGGACGTACCACCCACGTCGGAGCAGACGATATTCTCTTCGCCGATGACGCTGGCGAGATACTTGGCCCCCATCAGACCGCCCACGGGACCACTCATCGCGGCTTCGAACAGGCGCGGGTAGCGGATGTTCGTGATGCCCCCGTAACCCAGCACGGTCTTCAGGCTGTGCGGGTAACCCACCTTCTGAAGCTCTTCCTCGATGCGGTAGAGCTGCTTGCGTGCCGGGTCCGAGGCATAGGCCTGAACCACTGTGGCGTTCGCACGGGAGATTTCCCGGGTCGTGGGCGCCACCTTGTTCGAGACTTCGAGCACGACCTCGCGGCCGACTTCCTTCATGACCTCGCGGCAGATCTCTTCCGCGCGGTTCTCGTGCATGGGGTTCACGAAGCTCTGCAGGAAGATGATCGCGATGGCCTCGACTTCCTCGTCGGCGATCAGGCTGCGAGCGCCTTCGCGCACTTCGTCTTCGTACATCGGGATGACCGGGGTTCCGAACATGTCGATGCGCTCGGTCACACCCCGGGACAACTGCGACGGCACCAGCGGGATGCGGTGCTTGCGATACTGCATGTGGGTGATCTCNGACCACTGATCGCCGATGAAGGTCTGCTTGCCGCGACCCTGGGAGATGATGTCCTCAAAGCCTCGCGTGGCCAGAATGCCCGTCTTGTAGCCGTTCATGTTGATCACGGTGTTGAGCATCGAGGTGCCGGTGTAGATCGCGGTCTCGATCTGCTCGCCGAACGCACGGCCTTCCTCCTGGGGGATTCCCATGTATTCAAGGGCTTCCCAGAATGACTCCATGTAACCGATACTTTCATCTTGCGGAGAAGTGGGGGCCTTGCCGATCACACTTCGGCCCTCTTCATCTACGACGATGACGTCGGTCATGGTTCCACCGGCGTCGCAGGCAACGAGATAGCGGGACATCGAAAAGCTGCTCCTCCCAGACTTGTGAGTATGGATTCTATTGGGTTTAGGCGCCTAGCCGACCGCTCGACCGGAATCGGCCGAAACCTCGCCCAAAAACCGATCGATCCCCTGAAAATCCGGGGACCGACAGCAATCAGCGTGGTTCACAAAAGAACTTCCCGATCGGGCCCGTGGCGGCTAGACTAGAACACGTTGCAGTAGCCTACATGATCTGGCACTGTGGTCGCCACGATGAAGCAAACGAGCGCCCAGAAAGCGCTCCGCCCCATCTATCCCTTTATGCAGGAGTTTCCCGAATGGCCAAGGACCCCCTCCACACCAAACTATGCGACCAACTGGGCATCGAGTTCCCCATCGTCGCCTTCACCCATTGCAAGGATGTTGCAGTTGCGGTGATCAATTCCGGCGGCTTTGCCGTCCTGGGGGAAGCCATGCATACCCCGGAGGAGATCGCCTCGGATATCAAGTGGATCCGGGACCGGATAGACGGAAAGCCCTTTGGNATCGACCTGGTCCTGCCCGCCTCGGCGCCCCCGGAAACCAGTCTGGATGAGATCAAGGCCAAGATCCCGCAGGGCCATTTCGACTTCAAGCAGGAGGTGATGGATAAGTACGACTGTCCCATGCCCAAGCAGGAAGTGGAATTGCATCAATGGGGCGGCCTGAGCATCGCNCACGGTCGCGCCCAGCTCGAGGTCCTGCTCGACGAGCGGGTGCCCGTCATCGCCTCGGGACTCGGAAGCCCGGCCTTCTTGCTGGACGCCGCCCATGAAAGAGGCTGCCTGGTCTGGGGTCTGGTCGGCCGCACTCGCCAGGCCAAGCGCCAGATCGAAGCGGGCGTGGACGCCGTCATTGCCCAGGGCTTCGATGCCGCGGGTCACACCGGCGACATGGGAACTCTCTCCATCGTGGCCGAAGTCGCCGCCATCGCGGGAGANACGCCCATCATCGCCGCTGGAGGCATCACCACCGGCCGCCANCTGGCCGCGGCCCTCTGCCTGGGCGCCTCCGGGGTCTGGACCGGCACTCTCTGGCTGGCCTCACGCGAATCCGACGTGGANATGATCATCAAGGAAAGGCTCGTGGAGGCCACAGCGGCGGACACCGTNTGGTCGGATTCGGTCTCGGGCTTCACCATGCGCGTCCTCAAGAACCCCTGGTGCGATGAGTGGAAGAAGCCCGATGCGCCTCGTCCCCTGCCCTCTCCCTACCAGATGATCCTCAGCGCGGACTACACACAGGGGGCCAACGACGCCCGACGCCCCGATCTCATGTACGAAGCCTCCGGACAGGGCGTGGGCTTTGTCAACGAAATGAAACCTGCCCGACAGATCGTGTCCGACGTNGTCGAAGAGGCCCTGGAGGTCTTTGATGACCTGGTGGGACTTCCGGACTGATCCCCGGATAGACCTAGACAAGGAAGAACGGGAGAACCCAGACCATGCCCGTAATGGAGGTCCGCCCGGGCTTTGACCCGACACTGGTGGGCAAGCGAGCCGAATGTGATGGCGGGGGCATGACCCCGGGCGGTCGCTATGCGNCTCGTCAGGAATTCACGGGAAGCCTGACGGGAGAGTTCCGAGACCACGGAACCCCGGCCTGGCGGTGGTATCTGATGGAAGAACTCACCCAAAAACCCAGCAACTACCCGCACGAAACGGTCTGGTGCGAATCTGAGAGCCTTTTCCTGCTCGACGAATGACCGCAAAACCGGGCGGAAGAAAGAAACTCCCGCCCCGCTGTACCGGCTTGGCCACGGCGAAGTCAAAGGAGCCCAACAACCATGCGAATCGTGGTGTGCGTCAAGGAAGTAATGGACCCCGATGCCGTGAACAACTACGCGGTGGCCGGAAGGCTTGAAATCGGCGAAGACGGCAAAAGCCTCACCCAGACCGCCATTCCCCGGCTTATGAACGGGTACGACGAGCAGGCCATCGAAGCGGCCCTGCGCTTGCGGGACGCCGGCGCGGACTTNACGTTGGCTGTCATCTCCGCCGGCTCGGACCCGGAGAAAATGCTCAAACACGCCGCCGCTCTCGGAGCCGAAGAGCTGGTTTCCATCCAGGTCGATCCCGAAACCCTGGACCCACACGGGTTCGGACGCCTCCTGGCTACTCAGATCAAGGCCATGGGCGGAGCGGATCTCGTGCTCTGCGGGCGACAGGCCTCGGACGACGATCAGGGCGTTGTCCCCGCCCTCATCGGTGAGCACCTGGAAATGCCGATCCTCAGCGTAGCCCGATCGGTTGAACTCGAGGACGGACGGGTCCGGGTCATTCGAGTCACCTCGGACGGAGACCAGACCGTGGCCGCCGCCTGCCCGGCCGTTGTCACCATCAGCAATGAGTTGGGCGATCCGCGATACCCGTCCGCCGCCGCCAAGGTCAAGGCCCGACGGGTCAAACCCACGGTGGTCACGCCTGCCGATCTGGGCCTGAGCGACGAAGATCTCGCACCTCGGGTGCTGCTGACACGGCAATTCGTACCGGAGATCCAGGGCAACTGCGAGTTCCTGCAAGGCGACGCNACCCAGATGGCCCATGACTTGATCGAACGACTCAAGGCCGACAGCATCCTCTAAGAAAGAGAACCGGAACACAACCGATCTCGAGCAAGAAACAGGAAAGAAGAAATACAATGTCTGAAAACGCAGTCACCGTCTGTACTTTCGATCTCGGCCGTGAGGGCCTTCCGGCGGGAGCCGAAGAAGTTCTCCACATTGGCCGAGGCCTCGCGAGCGATCTCGGAGTGCCTCTGCATTGGCTTGTTCTCGGCGACCTGCCCGAGGGAGCCCCTGCGGCCGCAGGCCGCTATGGCGTGGCGGCCCTCAAGCAGATCGAGGACCCCAAGCTCTCTCCGGCCCAGGCGGACGCCGCCGTGAAGGCGATTTCCAGTTACTGTGAGGAGAACACACCCCGCGCCTTGATCCTTCACCAGACTCTCGACGCCCGAATCGTGGCACCCCGGGTCGCGGGCCGCCTCGACAAGGCGGTGGTCATGAACGGGATCTCCGTCGAAACCCAGGGCGAGAACCTCCAGATCAAGGCCTCGGCGTACGGAGGCGATACGCGCGTCATCTATGAGGTCGGCCCCGGTCCGGTGCTCGCCTTCATCGCCAATGCGGCCGTGCCCGAGCCCGGCGAAGGGGATCCGATCACGCCGGAAACACTCACCTGTGACCTCGCCGACGTCGATGAAAGAATCGAAGTCCTGGAAGAAGCGAAATTCGACGGCCCGCGTCTCGACGACGCCGAGATCATCGTGTCCGGCGGTCGAGGTCTCGGCGACTCCGACAACTACGCGTTGATCCAGCAACTCGCCGACGCCATGGGCGGATTGGCGGGGGCCTCGCGACCCCTGGTCGACGAAGGCTGGGTGGATTCCTCCCATCAGGTCGGCCTCACCGGCCGGATCACCCGCCCGAACCTCTACCTCGCCGTGGGTATTTCGGGGGCAAGCCAGCACATGGCAGGCTGCTCGGCAGCCAAGACCCTGGTGGCAGTCAACCGGGATGAGGAGGCCGCCATCTTCCAGCACGCACGCTACGGTCTCGTGGGAGACGCCCTGGAAATCCTGCCGGAGTTGATCCGGGTCGCGCAAGAAACCAAAGCCTAGGCTCGGAGCCAAAAGGGAAGCATGAGCGAACCCGAAACGATCCTATCTACGGAAGGCCTTTTCGCCGAGACGTCGGCGGGCCCGCGCCTGCTCGGCTCACGCTGTCTGTGCTGCGGAACCGCATACTTTCCTCGATCTGAGTACTGCCGCAATCCAGAGTGCCCAGAACCCGAGATACAGGACGCTGAATTCGGGCCTCGAGGACGGCTTTGGAGCGTCACCACACAAGGCTACCAACCGCCCGCACCGGTGGTCACACCCGATCCCTACACCCCCTACGCGGTGGGTTTCATCGATCTGCACGATCATCCGTTGCGTGTCGTGGGCCGACTCCAAACCGACTCGCCGGAGGATGTGGAGGTCGGGTGCGAAGTGGAGCTGATCCTCGCCCCGCTCGGCCAGGACGGCGAAGGACGAGACGTGATCTCCTGGCAGTTCAAGCCCGTCGAGACTGCGTAGAAAACCAGAAGCGGATCAACCCCGACATGGGGGCGGACCTGACAAGGAGAAATGCATGGGCGAAGTGGCCGTTCTCGGACTCGGAATGCATCCGTGGGGAAAATTCCCGGAAAAGCCGCTGAATGACATCTGCCGAGTCGCCGTAAAGGGCGCACTGGCGGACGCCGACCTTCGCTGGACCGAAGTCCAGGCCGTGGCGGCGGCCAGCTCGCGCTTCTCCGGCGGGAAGGGATGGGGGCTCAACGGCAACGACATCGTGGAGGATATGGGATCCACAGGCATTCCCGTCTACAACATGTCTGCGGGATGTGCGGCGGGCGCCAACGCCTTCAGCGTCGGATACACCATGATCAAGAGTGGGATCCACGACGTGGTGCTTGTGGTGGGGGGCGAAAAGATGCCCAAGGGGTTCATCCAGACCTCCGGCCTGGATGACCACACCGATCCCGAATTCCTTCGGCAACGCTGCGTGGGCCTGCCCGGACCGGGCTTCTGGGCCCTGCTGACCCGCCAGCGGATGGCGGAATACGGCACCACCGAAGAAGATCTCGCCGCCGTCTGCGTCAAGGCTCACGAGGTGGGCACACACAACGAGAATGCGCGTTTCCGACAGAAATTCAGTCTGGAAGACGTGCTGAACTCCAATATGGTCAACGATCCCCTGCGCCTCTACGAAATCTGCCCGGTCAGTGATGGAGCCGCGGCGGTGGTTCTTTGCTCTGAAGAGTTTGCCCGACGCAAGACCCGTCATCCGATTTTCGTCGCCTCCACGGCGGTGGCCACGGCCCGTTTTGACGACGGGCTGCCGCGGGGTCTGGCCTGCGTGCCCGGCACGCGAGGCGCCCATCACAGCGAGGCCCGCCTCTCTGTGGCGGGAGCTCTGGAAGGCGCGGGCATCGGCCCCAAGGATCTCGACCTCGTCGAACTCCAGGACAACACCGTCTACTACGAACTGGCCTTTCCCGAAGAATGGGGCATGTGCGAACCCGGCGAATCCGAAAGCCTGCTCCATGCCGGAGAGACTCTTCCCACCGGACGCATGCCCATCAATCCAAGCGGAGGCTTCCTGTGTTTCGGGGAAGCCACCACCGCCCAGGGCCTCTTCCAGATCTGTGAAGTCGGCTGGCAATTGCGGGGTGAATCCGGTCCGCGTCAGGTGCCCGATGCCAAGATCGGCATGGCCCAGAGCATCGGACTGGGCGGCAACGGCACCGCGGTGGTGCTCAAGCGCTGAGCCAAGGCCTCAGGAAGATACATCCCGGTCAAGCACGGTCTTGCGGCCCTCGGCCCGAGCCTTCTCGATGGCCTTGGCCACCTCAATGCGCACGATCTCGGACAGCGGGCCCAGAACCCCATCGCTGGTGTTATACCCCGACACGGCCTTCACGTACTCCTTGAGTCGACTCGCTACGATCAGGACTTCCTTGGGGCCATCCGCTGGTAGCCTGGATCCGCCTCCCGCTCTCGCCGGACTCGGCGGACTCGGCGGCATGATGCGACGCGGTTTGCGCTCCGCTGACTTCTCCTTGACCCCACCCGGCTTCGCCTCGGTGGCCTCCATCCGGGCCGCTTCCTGTTGCGTAGGCGCTCTGCGCTCCTCGGCCCAGGCTTCCCGATGCCGCGCCACCGGTAGGTGCACCTCCCAGCAACTGACGCTGCAGAACTGCAAGGCGGTGCGCTTCCGATTGCAGGTGGAAACATTGCACACGTAGTAGACGGAGGAATAGGAGATCGCCTCCTTGCAGCCACTGCATTTCTTCCAGCCCACCGCCGCGTCACTCAAGATGTTTTCTCCTTCTGCAACGCACTCAAAAAAGCCGGGCCTTCGCTCCCTCCTCGATCAAAGAGAGCTCAGAGCGATATCCAAGGACTTGCTGAAGAGTTCCACCACACGGTCCACTTCGCTCTCTGTGATGCAAAGCGGAGGCGAGAAGCCGATGGCGTGTCCAGTGGGCATGGCTCGGGCAATCAAGCCCTCTTCGGCCGCTTGCGCCACAACCCGCTTCGGCACTCCCAGCGAAAGATCGAATCCCTGTTTGGAGCCCCGGTCCTGCACGAGTTCCACGGCCATGATCAGACCTTCTCCCCGGATCTCTCCGATGTGGGGATGGTCGCCCAGCGCCGATCGCATTCGCTCATGGAAGTACGGACCCACCCGAGAGGCGTTGCCCACAAGATCGTTTCTTTCAATGATGTCGAGGTTTGCCATGGCGACCGCCGCACCCACCGGGTGACCGGTATAGGTGAAGCCATGGGCAAAGATGCCGACATCGGGCGTCGCGGCTTCCATCACCGACCAGATCTCCTCGGAGATCACGGCCGCCGAGAGCGGGAAATAACCGCTGGTCAGCCCCTTCGCCATGGAGATCATGTCCGGCTGCAGGTCATAGTGATTGCTGCCAAACCAGCTTCCCAGCCGCCCGAAACCGCAGATCACTTCATCGGCAAGAAAAAGGATGTCGTGATGGCGAAGGATGGGTTGAATCAGATCAAAGTAACCACGAGGCGGAGGCATGACGCCCCCTGCCCCCATCACGGGCTCGGCGATGAAAGCCGCCACCGTGTCCGGGCCCTCGCGTTGGATTGTCTCCTCCAGTTCGTCCGCCAGGCGCTGAGCGAATTCTTCTTCGCTTTCATCTTCGTGCGCACAGCGGTAGTGATGCGGTGTCGAAACAAAGATGAAACCGTCCAGCGGAAGATCGAACGCATTGTGGAAGACCGGAATTCCGGTGAGACTGGTCGCACCCAGGGTCATGCCGTGATACGCCAACTGACGCGAGATGATCTTCTTCTTGTTGGGTCGACCGCGGAGATTGTTGTAGTACCGAATGAGTTTGATGTGGGTGTCATTGGCGTCGGAACCCGAGAGTCCGAAAAAGACACGGCTCGCTGACTTCACACCCCCCTCCTCACGCAGGAGATGAAGGAGACGATCTGCCAACTCGATCTGAGGCGGATTCGAAGCCCCCGCGAAGGTGTGATAGAAGCCCAGCTTGGCCATCTCATCCGAGGCGGCCTGGCCCAATTCCGCATTGCCGTACCCGATATTCACACACCAGAGTCCCGCCATGGCGTCGAGATAGGTCTTCCCGTGGCTATCGCGCACGGTCACACCCTCCCCGCCTTCGATGACCATCCCGCCCTGTTGCTGATGCACGGACAGCGGCGTATTGGGATGGAGGATCGACCCCCGGTCCATGATATCCAGGGATTCAGCCCTCTTGGCGTCCGTCATGTGTGATCTCCTTGCAAGATGATTTGACTCGTACGGTTGGGGCTTGCTGTGATCAGCGTCCCTTGTATTTCGGCCGACGCTTTTCAAGGAAGGACTGGGTGCCCTCACGCGCATCTTCGGTCAAAGCCGACATGACCGCTGCCACACCTTCGTAGTCGTACATCTCTTCCGCCGTACTGGTGAGCGACTTGTAGATGAAGTGGCGGGCCAGATCCACAGCCACGCTCGGACCTTCGGCCAGCTTCTTCGCATAGGCGAAAGCCGCATCAAAAGCCTCACCCTCTTCCACCAACTCATCGATCAAGCCTTCCCGATGGCACTCTTCAGCCTTCAGGATGTCGCCTGTGGTGACCATCCTGAGAGCCGTGGGCAGGCGAGCGACCCGGGGCAGGAACCAGGTGATCCCGCAATCGGGTCCGAAACCCAGGCGGACCATGGCTGCGCTCATGCGCACGCTCTTGGAACCGAAACGCCGGTCGCAGGCCAGCGCGTAGGCGAGACCGGCCCCCATGCAGACGCCTTCCACCGCGGCAATGACCGGCTTGTCGACATCCACGATCCAACGGGTCATCTCCGCAAAATTGCCGGCTGGCGTCTTTCGCTGATAGCGCTCAAGAGGTTGATCACTCAGCCCAGGAATGGGTCTCGCATCGTCGTTGCCCGCCAGGAAAGCCGCGTCGCCGCCCGAGCAGAAATTACCCCCGGCTCCGGTCAAAAGCACGACGCGAACCTCATCGTTCGTCCTCAACTCACGGAGCAGAGCCGCCACGGCTCCACTCAGATCCCACGTAATGGCATTCATCTGCTTGGGGCGATTCAGGGTGATGATCCCAACGCCTTCTCTGAGCTCATAGGTGAATTCTTCTTGCACACTCATGGGGTGATCTCCTTGCTTGTAAAACTGTTGTCTATTTGAGCCGAGCAATGACTTCGCGCAGCCAGTCGTCATCATGCCAGAACGAACCGGGCAAATCCAAGAGAACAGTGGAGAAGAGACCTTCTGCCCTCTCCTTCATGCGATCCACGAACGTGTCCTCCGTCGCGATCACAGCCCATTCATCCAGCATTTCATCGCTGATGGCATGCGGCATTTCCTTCCACTTGCCTTCCCGGGAGAGCCGATGAAGCTCCTGCGCCACGTCCATCCAGCCATGGAACTCAAGAACCGAGTGATAGGTCGGCGTAGAGGCATAGAAGGCGATGTGCTGCTTGAGATCCAGCTTGGCCGCCTCAAGACCCGCCTCGTCCCGAGCGAGCGCAATAAAAGGAGCGCCCACGAGATTCACCGCGTCCGCCGAACGCCCCGCCTTGGCCGCTCCCTCTGCAATCGCAGGCACCAGCACTTCCTCGGTAAATCGGAAGGTCGCAATCGGGTGCAGTCTCAAACCATCACAGAGCTCACCCGCCAAGCGCCCCATGTACGGGTTCACGGCCGCAATCTCGATGGGGACGGAAGCATGCTCATTGGGCCCCGGGTTGAAGAAAGGCGGACAAAGCGTGAACTGATAGTGCTCGCCGCGAAAATCGGGTTTGGCCCCGGTCTGGAAACTGTCGAACATGGCCCGCATGCACAGAAGATATTCCCGCATACGCGGGCCGGGCCCTCCCGTCGTCCACGGCGTCGCGTAACGACGCTCCACGTGAGGCTTGACCTGCGTCCCCAGGCCCACCCGGAAACGACCGCCGGAGTAGTGTTGAAGATCCCAAGCCAACTGCGCGGTCACCATGGGACTGCGCGGGAAAGCAATGGCCACGTTCGTGGCCAGCGTGATCTCGTCGGTGTGTTCGGCGGCGATCGCCAGAGGAAGATAGGGATCGTGTCCGGCCTCCGGTGCCGTCAGGCCATCAAAACCCAGTTCTTCAAGACGGCGCGCGGCCGCGCCGATATCCTCGAGACTGGCCTTCTTGACTCCTTCTCCCGCGTACTGCTCGGTGTCGGGACCGAGCATGACTGTTTCGACTCTCACGCCTACTCCTTGCTTGCTGAAAATGCGGAGAGCGCGAGGACTTCCTCCCGGCTATCCGCGAATAATCGTCTCTAAAGAACCAGAGCCTCACTCAGCCCTGAAAAACCGGACCCTTTTCCCTTCGACTTCAATGGACCCCACGAGTGGGTCACACACGACTCAAAGGGTCGGTCTACGTTCGCCTAGCTGGCTGAAAACGCAAGCGACCGTGATCTTCATGCAGGAAGGCCGGTTTCTGGGCCCCGCCACCGGGAAAAGGCGGGAGGATGGCTCCGGGAAGGGCCCCCTCTTCTTTCCCGGCCACTTTTCGCGCCCTCTGGCCCAAGAAGCGGAGAAGATCGGTGGAAAGCCATGCTCAAGCCACGTACATTCAGGCTCCTTGATGGACCCATCCCCGACCTCATCCGACACGAAGGAGACCACACACACGATGTCTCGATCCTGGCTCCGAACGATGCTCCTTTGGATGGCCCTCC
>NZGT01000096.1 GCA_002691025.1 Spirochaeta sp.
TCAATGCGATAGCGCGCCTCACAACTCGGGCAGGCGATGATCATCCGCAGGCTCTCCCCTTCTTCGTTCCACTTTCCGCTCAAGCACGTAGACCCTGATCAATGCATCGGGTTACACCCTATTTTCTTGAGCCCCGACCGATTATGCAACGGGTCGGGGACGCCCTATCCCAAAACCCCGCGCCAAAGCCTCCCAGAGGCTCATGAACACGCAAGACGACGGCAAATCCGAGCGAAGAAGAGCCTCAGCTTGGGTCGGGGTGGAATTCTTCGGCCTCGGCCACTTCGCCCACCGAAGGGATCACAGGCCGTGCAGCCGGTCTCGCCTGGCCTTTGAGGTGGATCCTGGGGTCGGAGTGAGCGGCGATCAGGGCCGGCAGGTTCTCTTCGGCCTCGTGGAACTGTTTTTCACTCAAGCAGATCTTCAGCCACAATTCGCGCGCCCCCGAGGCGTCTTCGGCCGCTCCGAATTCCCGTACGGCTCGAGTCAACCCCTCTACCACGACCTCCGCGTGTCGCGCAAAATCATCCGGGGCAATCCCAAGCGGCGAAAGAGCAATCACGTCTTGCCTCAGAGACAGGCAACGATCGATGGCGCTTCGCATCGCCTCTTGCGCCCGCTCCAGGGAAAACTCTCGTCTTTGTCCCAATCCCAGCAGGAGAACACGCGTCGCTTTGATGGGTCCCGAGCCAGGCAACAAGACCGCACTGCCCGGTGCCTGATCCAGAGTCCCGGACGCCATCAGATCGGAGAGCTGACCACAAAGACGCCAATCGAGTCGTCCCGCAGCCCCTCGCAAGGGGCGGTCGTCACAGAAGACCCCCGCCACCACGATATCGGCCTCCACGGCTTCCACCGGGCTTCGCGTCAACGCCAACTGGATATCGCGTGTCATGTCTAGGTCTCCCGAACACTCGCGGCCAACGCATCCAGAATACCATTCACGAAGGCCGGTGAGGGATCGCTTCCGAAACGGCGGGCCAGATCCACGGCCTCATTGAGCACGATGGGGAGCGGCGTGTCGGTATTCAGGAGTTCGTAGGCTCCCAGTCGCAGGATATTCCGATCCACAATGGCCATTCGCTCGATTCGCCAATTGTTCGAATGAGACTGAATCGGCGAATCAAGAGAGGCCAACTGCTTGCGAACTTCGATCACAAGCTGACGCGCAAAGCTGCGGGCCCCCGTGGGCAACTCAAAACTGGATTCCACGGCAGAGAAAGCCGCCTCGACGTCGGGTTCGGGGCCGTTGGCAGACAGAGCCTCGGGCTCGTTTTCAGACAAAGCCTCGGGCTCGATCTCGTCGGCTTCCAGACCCATTTTGCTCGACGAGAGATCCAACGCATAGAGGACTTGCAAAGCCACCTCGCGACCTCGCCGACGGGAGGAGCCAGGGAGCGACTCACTCAACTTCCTGATCCTTTGGGAGACTCGGCCAGCAAGGGGCCGAGACCGGCCATCTCCAAAGCGGCCAAGGCCGCCTCTTCGCCCTTGTTCCCATGTTCCCCTCCGCTCCGAGCCAGAGCCTGTTCCAGATCATCCGTGGTCAACACCCCGAACGCAACGGGCACACCGGTATCCCGAATGATTTCTCGCACCCCATCGGCCGCACCCTGGCAGACATATTCGAAGTGGGGCGTTCCCCCTCGGATCACCGAACCCAGCGTAATGACGGCCGCATATCGCCCGGTCTCCGCCAACTGGCGAGCCGCCTGGGGGATTTCAAAAGCACCTGGCACCCAAGCCACATCGATCTGTCCGGAAGCGGCGCCATGCGTATTGAGGGTCGCCTCACAGGCCTCCAGGAGGGCCACACTGATGAGTTGGTTGTAGCGCGAGACGACCACGGCAAATTTCCGATCACCCGCATCTAGAACCGGAGCATAGACATTCACGAAATCCCCTTCTCCATTCTTCGAATCCGCCTGGCCTGAAGGTGCAGATCCGCTCCCAATCTTCCTTCGCGTATCCACTCCAGCCCCGGCGATGATTTGAGGGCTTCCACGCCCAAACTGCCTAGAGCCGACCGACCATCGCCCCCGATCAATCGGGGTGCCAGCATCCAGTGTATCTCGTCCACGAGATCAGCGCGCAAAAGAGCGGCCGCCAGCCCCCCTCCCCCCTCAACCAGGAGGGTGGTCAGTCCAAAACGGCCCAGAGCCGCAAGACCGGCCTTGAGGTCAAGGCCGCCCACAGGACCGGGCAGATCCATCAATCGGGCTCCCGTGGCTTCTCGCGCGGCACGTCCTCGGGCTGCGGAGCGGGTGAGCACCAGGGTCTGCGTGTCCTCCGAAGCCGAATAGAGCTTGGCGTCCGCAGGAACCCGGAGCCTGGAGTCCACCAGAACCCGAACCGGACGGGCCAAAACCCGATTTCCCCGCCGAGCGCTCAGAGCCGGATCATCCGCAAGCGCTGTCTCCGACCCCACCATGACCCCGTCGCTTCGAGCCCGGATCCGATGCACGAACGCCCGGGCCTCTTTGGATGTGATCCATCTGGACTCCCCCGTGCGCGTGGCAATGCGACCGTCCAGGGAAGAGGCCAACTTGAGGGTCACGAAGGGTCGCCCTCGCTCACAAAGCGAAAAGAATCCCCGATGATGCTCCTCGCAGGCCGCCTCCAGAATGCCCACCACCACCTCGATGCCGGCCCGGCGCAATTTCCGGATGCCCGCCCCCGAAACCTTTTCATGCGGATCCCGAACGCCCACGTAGACCCTGGCAATCCCAGCCTCGATGACATCCTTGGTGCAAGGTCCGGTACGACCTGTAAAACCGCATGGCTCCAGGGTGACGGCCATGGAGGCCCCTCGAAGCACGGAATCACCATGTTTCTTTCTCGCCCGGGCAATCGCCACCTTCTCGGCATGGGGGCCACCCGGCGGACGGGTTGCACCTCTCCCAAGCACGCGACTCCCCTTCCAGATGACAGCGCCCACGCTGGGATTGGGAAAGGTTCGTCCCATCATGCGGCGCGCACTTTGAAGAGCAAGCCGCATGCATGACTCCGGATCCAACCCGCGACCCACTACACTTCTCCCTTGGGCGGCACGTCGAAGCTCGCCATGAAGGTCGCATAGTCGGCCGCACTGTCGAAGGACTCATAGACCGACGCAAAGCGAATCGCTGCAATCCGGTCCAGTTCGCGCAGTTCCTGCATGACCCGATCACCGATTTCTCGCGAAGTCACTTCACGTTGACCGGTTTCCTGAAGCCACACCTCCAGACGATTCACCAGCCTCTCGGTGGAGTCCACGGACACCGGCCGCTTCACACAGGCGAGGGTGATTCCGGCCAGAAGCTTTGATCGGTCAAACTCTTCGCGGCGCTGATCGCCCTTGATGACCTTGGGGAGCTGTAGTTCGTAGCGCTCTCGCGTCGTAAACCGTCGACCGCACTCCTCGCAGGTGCGGCGACGGCGGATCTCATCGCCCTCGCGACTGACGCGGGTGTCGATCACGCGGGTGGTTTCATCGCCACAAGAGGGACAACGCACGAGCTAGGCCTGCTCGCTCCAGCGAGTGGGGTAGAGCGGAAACTTCCGGCAGAGAGTCTCCACGTCTGACTTGACCCGATGGATTTCATCCGTGTCATCGGGATTCTCGAGAACCCGGTGGATGAACCCCGCGACAAGCTCCATCTCCGCCTCCTTCATCCCACGAGTGGTGACGGCGGGCGTCCCCACCCTGAGTCCCGATGTCACCATCGGTTTACGCGGATCAAAAGGAACCATGTTCTTGTTGGCGGTGATACCGGCCTCGTCCAGCGCGATCTGCGCGGCCTTGCCCGTGGTCTCCGAATCCACCAACGAAAGCAGGAAGAGGTGATTGTCCGTCCCTCCGGAGACAATCCTGTGTCCCTGGCGCTCAATCGCCTCGGCCATGGCCTTGGCGTTCTTCACGACCTGCTCGCTATAGGTCTTGAATTCCGGTGACAGGGCTTCCTTGAACGCAACCGCCTTGCCGGCGATCACGTGCATCAAGGGTCCGCCTTGAAGACCGGGAAAGATCGCGCTGTCGATCTTCTTGGCCAGATCGGATTCACAGAGGATCAAACCACCGCGCGGCCCACGCAAGGTCTTGTGCGTGGTGGTCGCATAGACATGCGCATGTCCCTGGGGCGAGGGGTGAACTCCCGCGGCCACGAGTCCCGCAATGTGGGCAATGTCGGCAAAGACCAGAGCTCCCACTTCATCGGCGATCGCCCGGAAAGCCGCAAAATCAATCTGACGCGAATAGGCGGTCGCCCCACATTGAATCATCTTCGGCCGGTGCTCAAGAGCGAGTTCCCGGAGCACATCGAGATCAATCTGCTCGGTTTCCCGATTCACACCGTACGGAATCACGTTGTAGGTCTTGCCGGAAAAATTGACGGGGCTGCCGTGGGTCAGGTGCCCCCCGTGATCGAGATTCATGGCCAGCAGCGTGTCACCCGGATCCAGCAGGGCGTGATAGATCGCGGCATTGGCCTGGGAACCCGAATGCGGCTGGACGTTGGCGTGATCGGCTCCAAAAAGCGCACGGGCTCGATCCCGGGCCAGATCCTCAACCTTGTCGACCACCTCGCAGCCGCCGTAGTAACGCCGGCCCGGATAGCCTTCGGCATACTTGTTCGTAAGGGCGCTTCCCACCGCCTCCAGGACCGCCTCGGACACAAAATTCTCGGATGCGATCAACTCGATGGAAAGGGCCTGACGGCGGGTCTCCTCTCGCAGAAGGCTTCCAATTTCAGCGTCGATTGCATCGACGGAGGGCGTGGTTGATTCAGCCATTTTCATTCCCCGACTCGATTCTGAGCACATGGAGCGGGAGTGGATCCCGCCCCAATCCGTTTCTGACATGGCGACCCGATCTTCTCGTGGCCGCTCACTTTATGGGACCATAGCGACGGAAGGCCTCCGTGGCCGTAGCTTCCGTGATCTGAGGCGTTCTTCTTTCCCTCAAAGGGAAGGAGAGCGACCCAGGATCAGGCTCGCGTTGGTCCCTCCAAACCCGAATGAGTTCGAAAGAGCCACCGAAACATCCGCAGAACGGGCCTCACCCCGGACGTGGTCCAACTCGCACTCCGGGTCGACGCGGTCCAGATTGATGGTGGGCAGCAGAAGTCCTCGCTCCAGCGAAGCCAGGGTGAGAATCGCTTCCACCGCGCCCGCGGCGCCCAGCAGGTGCCCCGTCATGGACTTGGTGGCCGATACGGGCAATTGATCAATGTGATTTCCAAAGACCCGTCGAAGAGCCCGCGCCTCCGCCGGATCACCGGCAGGCGTCCCCGTCGAATGGGCGTTCACATAGCCCACATCGGCCGGGGCCAGCTTCGCCTGGGCCAGAGCGGTCGCCATGCAACGAGACGCACCCTCCCCGTCCGGGTCAGGAGCCACCATGTGATGGGCGTCCGAGTTGGCCCCGTATCCGAGAACCTCCCCTCGGATCGTGGCCCCTCTCTCCACGGCATGCTCCCAGGATTCAAGGACCAGAATCCCGGCCCCCTCTCCAATCAGAAAGCCACCGCGATCCGCATCAAAGGGCCGACTCGCCTTTTCGGGTTCCTCATTGAGCAGGGACAAAGCCCGCATGGAAGCAAAACCGGCCACCGCCACCCCGAGAATCGGAGCCTCGGTTCCACCGACGATCATGACATCCGCTCGTCCCTGTCGGATCAGTTCGGACGCTTCCCCGATGGCATGCGCACCTGTCGCACAGGCACTCACATGACAGAGGTTGGGGCCCCGAAGACCAAAGTACAAAGAGACCAGGCCGGAGGGCATATTGGCGATGCCCATCGGGATGGTAAAAGGCGATACGCGCCGGGCCCCGGATTCCCGGAGAATCGTCTCATTGGCCAGGATGGTCCCAAGCCCCCCGATCCCCGAGCCGATGGCCACACCCGACCGTTCAGCCTCTGCGGACTCCAGGACGAGACCCGCGTCCGCCACCGCTTCCTCGGCCGCTTTCAAAGCCAGCAAGACACTTCGGTCCGTTCGACGCCGTTCCTTCTTGGGCAGGATGTCGGGCTCCAGCACCGGAGTGCATTCGGCCGCAATCTGACAGGCTTGCTCGGAAGCGTCGAAATGGGTAATCGGGCCAGCGCCGGAGCGACCCTCGAAAGCCGCTTCCAGGGTCCGCGTCAGGTCATCTCCCAACGGCGTCACACATCCGAGTCCCGTTACGACAACCCGACCACTTGAATCAGGGCTCTGCGTGGGCACCTGCTACTCCACGTGCTCTTCCACGTAGGCCACCGCATCCCCGATGGTCTGGATCTTCTCGGCATCGTCGTCCGGAATCTCGATGTTGAAGGCTTCTTCCATGGACATCACCAACTCGACGATGTCGAGGGAATCGGCACCCAGGTCATCCACGAAGGAAGCACTCGCCACCACTTCCTCTCGGGACACACCGAGTTGCTCGACAATCAAGTCGGTCATGCGTATTTGTAGAGACATATGGAATGGAACCTCCAAAGAAGGAACGCCGGGATTTCCGCAAACGGAAACGTGGGGCTTTCGCGCGGAATCCGCAACTGCCCCGACGCCCCAAAGGGGAAATCTCAGACCGTCTGCAAAAACTCCTGAACACCCTCAAGGTCCTGCATGCCCGAAAACTGGGCTCTCTGACTCCGCCTTTGAATCCGCGAAACCAGTCCGCTCAGAACCCGTCCTGAACCCACTTCAAGAAAATGCGTCACGCCCGCCGCCACCAACCACTGCACCATCTCCGTAAACCGCACGGGCGCAGTGACCTGTTCCTGAAGCAAACCGAGCATACGACCCGCCTCCGTATTGGGCTTGGCTTCGACATTGGTGACCACCGGAGGCAAAGCCTCGGAAAACTCGATGGCGGCCAGGTCCGCGTGAATCCGATCCGCGGCCGGCATCATCAAGGAACAGTGGAAGGGCGCAGACACCTTCAAAGGGATCACTCGTTTGGCGCCCCGCTCGGCCGCTCGTTTCCCCGCGTCCTCGACAGACGCCGCCTCTCCCGCAATCACCGTCTGACTCGGAGAGTTGAAATTCGCGGGGGACACAACAGTCCCTCTCTCCAGGGAGACTTCCGTACAGACATCGGCCACTTCTTCCGGAGTCATGCCGATGATGGCCGCCATCCCGCCTACACCCTGCGGCACGGCTTCCTGCATGTAGCCACCTCGGCGATGAACCGTGCGTACAGCGTCCTCAAGGCTCAAAGCGCCCGAGGCCACCAATGCGGTGTATTCACCGAGGCTATGACCTGCGACGAAGTCGGGCTTCAAGTCGGCGTGCTCCTGAAGAGCTCGCAGCAAAGCCACGCTCGTCGTCAAAAGAGCCGGCTGCTGGATTTCGGTCCGCTCCAGTTCCTCTTCCGGTCCTTCGAAGCACAAACGAGAAACCGGGAACCCAAGCGCCTCATCGGCTGTTTCATACACGGATCTCGCCGCCGGAGACGCCTCGAAAGCATCGCGACCCATACCGACTTCCTGGGATCCCTGTCCGGGGAAAAGCAAGGCAAGCACGAGTGACTCAGTCCTCGTCTGTCTCGATGATGGTGCGTCCCTTGTATGAACCACACGCAGCACAAACGCGATGCGGCCTCTTGGGCGCACCGCACTGGGGACACGTGCTCCTCGGGGAACTCGTCAGCCCATCATGGGAACGCCTCTTGTTCTTCTTTGCCTTGGAGGTCTTTCTCTTGGGTACCGCCATCTCACACACTCCCTGTATTTTTGTCTCGCAGTACTTCCAACACTGCGAAAGGTGACTCGGGCTTCGGATCTCTGCATGCGCAGTCCGTCTTGCTGCGATCCACCCCACATTGGGGACAAAGACCCGGACAATCATCCTTGCAAACTGCCTGGAGGGGCCACGATAAGGCGATCAACTCCGCCAGAAAGTCGTCCAACTCCAATTCGTTTCCACGATACCAGCCTGTCTCGAGTTCTTCCCCCAAGCAGACACCGGTTCTCTCCAAAGCCGCCCGACCCTCCGGATCGAGCGGAGAATTTTCAACGACCGGCTCCAGAAGCAACCGAAACGAATCTTGCAGCGCCTGACGATAGCGCCTGAGACAGCGTCCGCATTGTGCGTCCAGTTCAACCTCGAAATTCCCCTTGAGGTCCACTTTCTGGCCCCGAGAGCACGAGGCCACGTGAAAAACCGGGGACTCCACCAGTTCGAACTCAGCGTCTGGCGAGTCGGTGGACTCAAAGTGAGCCTGCCACCAGTCCCGACCCGGCGATTCTGTGATCTCTTCCGGCTCGGCACTGAGCCGATCCACCCAGATCTTCATGTCATTCTTCCGAGGGGGTATTCCCCAAATTCCGTTTCTAATCCAAGCACTTCGGCGTTTTTATTCCCCGCCGCAGAAGCGCCAGGGAATAGCAAAGGGCCAGAAGCCACGCCACGCTCGCTGCGTTAGTATGCGCCGTCCATGGATTCAGTTCGCACTCGCTTCGCACCCAGCCCCACGGGGTTCCTTCACCTCGGAAGTGCCCGTACGGCCCTTTTCAACTGGGCCTACGCGCGCAGCCAAGGCGGAGAGTTCCTCCTCCGCATCGAGGACACCGACCTGGACCGCTCTCAGGAAGAGTACGAGTTGGCCGTCATCGAAGGCATGGAGTGGCTGGGCCTGGACTGGGACGGCGAGATCGTCCGTCAGAGTGAACGCCGAGCGCGACATATCGAGGCCACTCAGACCCTCCTGGACACCGGACACGCCTACCGGTGCCAATGCTCCAGAGAGTCGGTCGAAGAACGGAAGAAGCGCGACGTCGCAGCCGGAGGCCCGGGCACCTACGACGGACGGTGTCGGGACCTCGAACTCGGACCCGATTGCGGCGAGCACACCGTGCGCTTGAAGCTGCCCCTGGAAGGACTCATCGGCTGGGAGGACAGTGTCTTTGGCTCCAGCGGCCAGGATGCCAGTCAACTCGGCGATGCCATCATCCAACGCAGCGACGGCACCCCCCTCTACAACCTCGCTGTCGTGGTCGACGACATCGACATGCAGATCACGCATGTCATTCGCGGCGCCGACCATCAAGCCAATTCGGTCTTGCAGATGGCGCTCTACGATGCGCTGGGTGCGCCCCGCCCCGTCATGGCCCATGTGCCCTTGATCGTCGACGGAGCCGGCAAAAAGCTCTCGAAACGACGGAATAACGTCTCCGTTCAGCAGTTTCGCGAGGAGGGCTACCTCCACGAGGCCCTGGACAACTGGATTGTGCGGCTGGGATGGAGCCAGGGGGACAACGAGATCTTCACCCTGGAGGACATCGGTCGCGTCTTCAGCCTGGAGGGCGTGGGCCGCAGCCCGGCGCAAGCCGATATCGCCAAACTGGATTGGCTCAATCAGCATTACATCAAGAGCCTGACCAGCGACGACCTCTTCGAACGCGTGCGCCCCCACCTCGAAAGAGTGGCCGGCGGACCCGTGGAGGACAGCCCTTCGCTTCGCAGGCTACTCGACCTGCTTCGAGAGCGGAGTTCGACTCTCGTGGAAATGGCGGAGCTGGCGCGCTGGCAGTTGCAGGACGAACTGGAGTACGACGAGAAGGCCGTCAAGAAGCATCTGAGGCCGGTGGCCCTCCCTTTGCTTGAATCGCTGCTGACGGCCATGCAGGCCCTGCCTGAGTGGAATGAGACTGCCCTCGCGACGGTCTTCGATGAAGTCGCCGAAGCCCAGGGCGGCATCAAGCTCGGGAAACTGGCTCAACCGGTCCGCGTCGCCGTCACCGGGGGACCCAACTCGCCCGGGATCTTTGAAACCCTCGAGGTCCTCGGCCGAGAGACCAGTGTCCGACGAATCGAGCAAGGCATCGCCATCGTGCGAGAACGCAGCGAGTCCACGTAAACGGATTGAGATTTTGCAGACCCGCACTATGCTTGGGTCGGCGCCGACCGGAATGCGGGAAAAGGTCTTTGATTCCCCGAATGCCGGTTTCGTGTTCCCCGGTCGTCTAACGGTAGGACAGCGGACTCTGAATCCGCGAATCATGGTTCGAATCCATGCTGGGGAACCACTTTTCGACCCACCCCGAAATGAAGTCCGCCCGGTTACCCCGGACTCCGATTACGGGATGCCCACCCCCAACCAGTAGAGGTGGAGGGGGAAGAAAAGAGTCAGCAACGCCCCGCAAGCCAGAGCGGGGCCGAATCCGAAGGGCGCGTTCAGATTTCGTTGGATGATCCCCCAGAGACCGCCCGCGACAAGGCCAATCAACGAACCCGCCACCACGGTATCCAGCGCGCCCCACGGCCCCAGGAAGGCGCCGATCATCGCAAGGAGTTTGACGTCCCCCAACCCCAGGCCCGGAAACCAGAGCCAGTAGTCGGCTTCCGTAGGCCGGGGCAAGGACTCGCCCTCCCCGGGCCAATGCGAATACTCCCGTCCCAACGCCACAGAAATCCGGGCGTGAAGGAACGCCACCAACCAGAGCACACCGCCTCCCAGCAGAGCACCCAGGCCGCTGGAAAGCAGCGCCGCGGGATAGGGAACCCCAAGCGACAGAGTCGCGAGCGGAACAAAGAGCAGGCCGAACACGCAACCGCCAATGGAGATGGAATCGGGAATGATCTGATGATCGAAGTCCACCATGGCCGCCACCAACAAGCCCGCCACGAAGACCAGCATCACGGCTCCCAGCCATGTCGGTCCGAACAACCAGCCCACAGCCCCGAACAGGAGACCGTTGAGGAGTTCCACCGCCGGGTAACGCAGTGAAATCGGGGACTGACACGAACGACAGCGACCGCGTAGAAAAACATACGAGAGCACGGGAAGGTTGTCCCAGGGCTTGACCGCAGAACCACAGGCCGGGCAATGAGAGCCCGGATAAACCACCGACTCGCCGCGAGGAAGGCGGTAGATCACCACGTTGAGAAAGGAACCCACCACCAGACCGAAGGCGATCACGGCCGTAAAGAAGAAACCGGAACCCACCCCCTCCACCATGTCTACTCCGTGCTCTTTGACATCAGTCTGGATCCGAAGTCTATTTCAGATCTCGTACGCGGAATATGTAGGTGGCCATGAAGAGAAGGGCCAACACGTATCCAACCGCGTACAACATAGGCCAAAGAACATCGTTCGGCGCCAGAGCCCAACCATGAACCGCGTACAAGGAAAAGTTGAAGCTATCGAGATCCGGCAGGACCCGATAGATACCCTGAGCAAGACCTCTCACCACCGGATCATCCGCCTGCCCACCCAGTGCATTCAAATCCCGGGTCAGATGCCCGATGCAGTACACGCCCAGGGCAAAAAACGCCGCCAGCATGGGGGTCGTGAAGGTAGAGAACAGGGTCGCGACTGCGACCACCACGGCCAACTCCATGGCGATTCCAAGAACCGCCACGACATGAGTCACGGAAAGCGAGGCTCCGGCCGCCGCAGAAACCCCGGCAAAGGCGACCGCCATCAGGACCAACTGGAGCCAGACGGTCAAAAGTAGACCCAGATATTTTCCCAGCAGGAATTCACTGCGTGTGATCGACTTGGAGAGGATGGTGTAGACCGTACGTCGCTCCACCTCGCCATGAATGAGGCCGATCCCCACGAAGATGGCGATCCCGACGCTGAAGAGTTGCATGGCCGCCAGACCGATATCCTGGATGATCCTCTCACCCTCGACATAGGACAGGCTCGCAATCAGGACCGAAGCGCCGATCACGAGAACGCCAAAGAAGAGCAGCGCGTAGAGAAGCTTGTTTCGAATCGCTTCACGCAAGGTATTGGTGGCGATGGGCCAGATTCTGAGTACAGATCCAATCACGGGTTCTTCTCCATTTCCTTCTGCTCGTTCGGATACGATGCAGTGCCTTCGCGAACCGCGCTCAGGAATGCATGCTCGAGCGAATGTCGATTCCGAGTCACCGAAACCACCTCGGCCCCCGCGCCCAGGGACGCAGTGAGCAGCGAGTTCACATCTTTGTCCGGCACCCGGACTTCGATCCGCTCGCCCATCCCCTTGACCCGACTTCCATAACGCTCCTGAAGACGGATGCCGAGATCCGAAGGAAGGCGGGTCAGAACGACATCGCTGTCCATATCGTCACCGCGAAGAAGATCCGCGATGGGGCCCTCGTAACGGATATGACCTTTCACGATGATGGCCACGCGATCACAGATCATCTCCACGTCCGTCAGGATGTGGGTATTCATGAACACCGTCCGTCCATCCGCGCGAAGCTTCAGGATGATATCCCGGATCTCCTTGCGTCCGATCGGGTCAAGTCCACTCATGGGTTCGTCAAGAAAGACGACACTCGGGTCATGAATCAGCGCCTGAGCGATCCCTACACGCTGCAACATCCCCTTGGAAAAAGTCTTCAGCCGGGCATCCGCTGCGTGCTCAAGACCGACATCGCGCAGGAGTGCGGCAATCTTCGGCTTGCGGTCGGCCGCACTGATCCCGGACAACCGGGCATAGAAGTCAAGAATCTCACGGGCAGTGAGAAAGGAATAGAAATACGGGTTCTCCGGAAGGAATCCCACTTCTTGTCGAAAGCGGCTCTCAGAAACAGGATGGCCGAGAATCGTCGCCTGTCCCGCGGTCGGACGGATCAAACCCATCAGGATCTTGAGCGTCGTCGTCTTCCCGGCTCCGTTGGGTCCAACAAAGCCATAGATCTCCCCTTCTCGAACCGAAAAAGACACCTCATTCAGGACTCGGCGCGATCGCAACCCAAGTCCAGGACGAAAGTCCTTGACCAGTCCTTCCACCTTGATTCGTTCGTTTGCCAACTCTCTCATTGCCCCCTCCTGGCCTCCCCGTTTCATGACGCACCCTCCTCGGAGGAAGATTCCGACACTGTTCCTGCAGACCGATTCCATTCTTCGATCCGATGAGCGCGATCCGAAGCAAAATTCACTCTGTATCTCCGGCCGTAGTAGTCCGAAACGATCTGATTGCTCTCAGGGTCGATCACCCAGTTCGACTCACCCCCCAACTCGATACCCACTCGACTGGGCTGGGCCCGGGGAAGTCGGTTCAGGATCGGATCGAAAAAAGCAGCGAGTTCATCCATCGACTCGATGTCACGACCGTAGGTCTCCACGAAGGCTTCTCGAGCGGAATCCAGATCCCGAGCATGGCGCTCGACTTCGATCTCACCCAGCGCTTCGAGGTACCCGGAAAGCGCTTCCTCGGTCTGGGTGTCGCGAACCATCTCACTCAGGAGGGCCTGAGCGACATCCAGACCGCCTGACTCGGCGCGCAAACGAACCACCAACCTTGAGAGATAGGCCGGCGCACCGGGCAATTCGCTGGCCACAGCCAGATTGCGAGCCGCCTCCTCGGTTTCATCGAGGTAGTAGAAATGATTGAATCCGAGATAGAACCAGTTCCGCCATTCCTCGGGCTGGCTTTCGATCCCACGGCGCAGAAGGCGATTGGCTTCGCGAACCTCTTCCTCGGTTTGGATCAGCCAGACCGCAGCAAAACGATAGGCATGCCCCACGTGAGGGTTGAGATAGGTCACCAGGTCGACCAAACGAGCGAGATAATCACCTTGCTCGGGACCCGGCGTTCGCGCGCCTCCAGCGATCTGTACAGCCTTCAACCAGTAGTAGTCCGAGACTACGGACTCGAAACCCAACGACAGGACCTGGGCCACCTCGGGCCGGGGCACCAATCGCCCACTTTGTTCGGATTCAGGCGCAACTGGAATCCGCTGGTGGACAAAACCCGTGACCAGAACCACCGCCAGGAATCCCAACCCCAGAAGGGTCGCAGAGGCCCAGGAGTCCAATCGTCTTCTCAGACGAGGCTTGGCCTTGGTCTTGTTTTCGTTTCCGTACATGGTCCCCCTCCAGGAACATTTTCCGAGCAGATCCGCTCTCTTTCAGAATGAATCCGAAAGCGGGTGATGGACGGGCGAGTCCCAGATATCGTCATCGTCGGCATTCCGGGGCGGGCTGTTGTCGCTTACGCCCACCGTACAGAAGCCACCGTCACTCCCCGGATGGAAATAGGTGATCTCACTCAACGAGCCGGACGCATCCAGGTCGCCGTATGCGGTCGCGGTAAAGCAAGCCGAGCAACTGCAATTCCCGAAACCCGGCACCCGGGAGTCGTAGTCAAAGAAGACATCCCCTTCCGGTGTCCAACCCAGTGTCGCGAAGGCCGCCGAGACCGGAGCCACACTTCGCTTGGCACTCGTGGGGTTTTGTGAAGTCGTCGAACTCGGTTCCGGTGCAGAGCCGATAAAGGTTCCGAACTCGGCAAAATACGTTTTCTGGGTCTGGGCAAGCGTGGTCAGGTTGCCAAAGGCTTCCGCCCGCTTGGCGGTCATCTGGTATTTGCGAAAAGAGGGAACCGCCAGACTCGCCAAGACACCGATCAGGGCCACGACGATCATGAGTTCGACCAGGGTAAACCCCATCTGGGACGGGTCATGCGAACTGCTTTTCATCTGGGTGTCCTCCATTCCTCTTTCGTCGCCCACTGCGTCGACTCCACCTGGGCCACCGCTGCCACCGGACGTCTGAGTGATCCAGAACACAAACCCGGTTTTTCAGCTCTCGATCTCGTATCGGCAGTTTCAGCCTCAGATCTTGAGTCTCAGAAGAAAAATTCCCTGTGAATGGAGCCGAAAACGCCCTCAGGACTGATCCGGCGGGGACCTCCCTGTGCCCAGGAACGGACTTTTGCGGCCGCCAGCAGTGAGCGCTCTATTCCCCGGGGCGCCCTCATCGGTTGACATCGAGACGCCCAGTTGGCAAAGTTCGGCGCTCTCGAGTGCTCCCATCGTCTAGAGGCCTAGGACGCGGCCCTCTCAAGGCTGAAACACGGGTTCGAGTCCCGTTGGGAGCACCATGTACGCCGAATCGCCGCACGAATTCAGGGCGCACTGCTCTTGAAGACGGCAACGGTGCAAACAACAGGGATGACTCGACCGATATGCCGCCCGAAATCTGCTTCGCCTTTCTGGATTGTGAGTTCGGCGGGTTGGATGTCGAAATCCATGATCTCACAGAAGTCGGCATCATCCTCACCGACTACCGTCTCGTGGAGTTCGCCGAGGCCCAGTGGCGAGTGCGGGCGCGACCCGAGCGCATCTCCGCCGAAGCGGCTCAGATCTTCGGATACGACGAGAAGCTCTGGAGTGAGGCTCCGCCGGTACGGCAGGTCCTGACCGAGATCTCGGACATGCTACCCGACGACAGGATCGTCGTTCCAGCCGGCCAGAACGTGCGCATGGATGTGATCTTTCTGGAGCGGGCCTTCAAGAACTGCAAGATGCCCTACCCCTTCGACTACCATGTCATTGACCTCGCTACCTTGTTCTACTCGTGGTCCCTGGTGATCGGAGAGAGGGTCAAGTCCCTCTCGCTACGACAAGCCGCCACGGAAGCCGGCCTTCTCCACGGAGATACCGTCCAGCACCGCGCACTGGCGGATGCTCGGCTGACCCTGGAAACCTTCCGACACTACATCGGCCGATTGGCTCCACGCGACCTGGCTGAAGTCATTCCCATCGAAGACGAATCCATCGCACCAGAGGATGGCCCGTCCTAGGCCGACGATCCGGACCCGAGCTTTGTCCGCCATTTTCGCAAAGCGCGAAGGTCCACCCGGGCGAGTCCACGCGTAAGAGCACGCCCGAGTGCACTCCCCGACCCGAAGCGGATCGCGGAAGCAAAATCCAACAAGACCGGACGCCCGTCTTCTCCCAGAAGGACATTGCTCCGGTGGCTCAGATCCAGATGGACGACGCCCCGGTGGTGCATCTCAGCGACGCCGCGCTCGAGTTCAGTCAGGAAGTCAGCGGGCAACTCCTGTTTGAGTGAGCGAGAAAGAAGCCGTCCGGGTCGGTATTCCATGACAAACGCGTAGCCATCGATGGCCCCGAGCAACCGGGGAACCAGATCGATCCCAGCCAGCGCCCGGTAGACCTTCTGCTCGTGTCGTGTCAGCCAGCGTCCGAGGGTTTCCCTCACCCAGAAAGGACGCGGAGCAAAATCCTTCACAACGACAAAACCCTCGGAAGTCCGGACCAGCACCACATCTGGATTCCCCAGCCCACCGCGCTGAAGGGTCTTCTCCAATCCAGCAGAAAGCGTTTTGCGCTCCAGCCCGTCTGGCAAGGAGGCCGGTCCTGCCACCTGAGAACCTTCTCCCTCAATCACCGCATCCATCCCAACTACGCCAAGAAAAGACGAACGGCCACGAAGACCATGCCTACCACGCAGGCCAGCAAAGTACCCAATTCATTGTTCGCATCGTACCGCTGAAGCTGCCATGTCCGATCTTCCGCCAGTTGGTCCAGAATCTCCGCCTCCGGTCTCCAGGCCGGAAAACGGGGCCACAGTGCGGGGACGTTCTCATGATAGTGCCGGTAGATATCGCCGTAACGCAAACCCAGCCGCTCGGATTCGGTGCGCTCCTTGCGCGGAAAATAGACGAAGCCGAACCATGAGCCGAAAGCCACCAAACCCAGCAGGCCGACCCAGCCACCCAGCATCAAGGAAAACCCGCACCCCACCCAGAGGGTTCCGAGGTAGAGCGGATTCCGGACATACGCATAGGGGCCATGGATGGCCAGACGTTCCGTCTTGACCAGATAGCCGACACCCCAGGCCCGGACCGAGAGTCCGACCACGATCAGCAAGATGCCCAACCAGAATGGACCGGGAGTCGGAGAAGCCAGCCACCACAAAAGGGCGCCCGCCACGTAGAGAGGAGCAAGGCGTACACTCAGGTTCTTGAGCCGGATGGGGTTCCGCATGAGCGAACCCTATCAGGCTGCCCCATCATGGCCAAGCGGGCCCCCTATTCTTACTTCTTCTTGGGGAGGGCACCGACCATGCGCCAGAGTTCAGTCCGGAGCCGTTCCTTGAACTCGGGGTCTGCCTGGATGTGCGTCCAGTCGGTTTCTAGAAATTCCTGGAGCTCCGCCGGGTCAATCGCCTCTACGGCGGCATCCATCTCGAGCCGAGTCCAGGAAGCCGGACTGGCCCCTCGCTCTGGCTGCGGTTCGGAGTAGTCCCCATCGCGGCTTCGCTCTTTGATCGGCTTTGCCCGATTGGCCTTCACGCTCGATAGATCGCCCGAACTCTTGACTGTCACGACGCGCATCCCCCCCGGAACGCTTGGAAAACCAGACTCGCAGTGAGCCTAGAACACTTCTGCTGACCCGAAGAATAGACTCAACGAGCCCCGGGCGCAGCGAGGACCACCAGAGTCCTCTCACAGCATGTGGCCATGGAACCGGAAACATGTCACAAAAAAATGTTGTCCCGGCGGATTCCAACCGAACCGACGCAAATCGAGGTCAAGTCCCTACACAATCACGGAGCCTTCGGATCCAATCAGTGCTCGAGAACGGTCTTCAGACCCGGTGTTCCGTGGCTGATGACACGACGCATCCGATACAAATTGGCCTTGATGGCGTCTTCGGATTTGCCGAGTTGCTTCGCAATCAGTCGGATGGGCTGCTGGCACCGATGCTTCAAGTGGAAGATTTCCCGCTGAGTCTCGGTGAATTCGTGATCGATCACGTCCTGGCAACGATGCAAGACGCGGCGGGCCTCAATGGACTGCTCGGCACCGACTTCGTGACCTTCCACGTCCAGCGCACCTCCCTCTTCAAGAGGCTCAAGCAGAAGGCGCGGTCGGCGGAACCGGCGATTCACCTTGTTGCGTGTGATCCCGAAGATCCAGACCAACAAGGAAGACTGACCCTGATACGAAGGCAAAGCAGTCAGCAAGGTCATGAAGACCTCCTGTGCCACGTCTTCTGCCTCTGCTTTATCGCGAAGGCGTTTGAGGGCGAAGCGGTAAACCCGGTTGAAGTACGCGTCGTAGAGCTGGTTGAAATCGCTCTGACTTCCGGACAGGATCTGGTCAACCAGTTCGCGATCCGAAGCCCACGTCTTGGGGGAAGCTGACATCAATAACCTCGCTTTTTCGCCTTCAGCGAGGAATCGCGATCGCGGCCCCTGGATCCCCAATGGGTTTCCGGGGCCGCTTTCGAGAAATAGAACTCAGGCACACAGACCAAACGACGCTTCATCTCCCTGTGAGATCCCGTGTCCCTGAACACCGGTTCTCAGATGAAGCTCCCTGCGCGTCTCGTTCTATTCCCTCTCCTTCTTCGCTATCTGGCTAACTTTTCAAGAGTATTCGGTGATCTTGGTCTGGTAACAAAGCAAGTTGCATGCCAGAAGACCTGAGAGCCATAGTGAGGGCACAAGAGGTCTAAAGTAAAGAAAAATCCGTAAAAATTCGGGATTATTGGTTGCTTTTCAGACCCGAATGAAGGAAGGAACTTTCCCGTTATCGGAAAAGCAATTCTTAACATTCTAAGGGTATGAAGAGAACTGCATACCTAGATTTTTCCGGGAACAACCCACCAACGACCGGCCGCAAATTCCCACCGATCGGTCCGGACCAGATGAGTGGACCAGAAGCGCAGTGGCTTGGCGTTCTCTCCCCGGAAGTAAACGCGAATGTCCACGCGATTGGGACCCGTTCGGGTCATCGCTTCCAAGCGAACTGCGGTGGGCCGATTGTATTCAAAATTGGCTCGAACCAGGGATTCGGCCATGGCCGCGTAATAGTCGGAAAAAGACTCCTGGGAGCGAAAGAATTCCCGAAGAGCTGGATCTTCGTAGGTGGCCAGGCTGTTGAAACGACGCGCCGTCACGCGGTCGTAGAAGATCTTGGAGAGAGGCACCAGAATCGTAAAGTCGGCCGCCCCACCCCGATTCACTGAATTCGGATTGAAGCCCTCGTACTGAGCCTGCTTCCCCCAATTTCCAGCGGACCAGGAAGCACAACCCAGAAGCAAGGATAGGATCATCAGCGCGCTTCCAGCACGGCCCCGACCCGACGCCCTCGTCTTCCGGCCCATCAACCCGCCCCTTCCATCGCAACCGCTTGCGCGGCCGCCAGACGGGCCACGGGCACGCGATAGGGAGAACAAGAAACGTAGTCGATTCCAACGGCCGCAAAGAATCGGATGCTCTGGGGGTCGCCCGCATGCTCACCACACACGCCCACCTTCAGCCGAGGCCGCGTCGTCCTACCCCGCTCCGTTCCCATCCGGACAAGCTGGCCGATCCCGTCTTCATCAATGGAGACGAAGGGATCATCCTCCAGAACACCCTGTTCCACATAGCTTGGCAGGAAACTCCCCGCATCATCTCGGGAGAGTGCGTATCCCATCTGGGTCAGGTCGTTGGTCCCGAATGAAAAGAAATCAGCATGCTCTGCGATCACGTCTGCGGTCAGAGCGGCACGCGGCACCTCGATCATGGTGCCGACACTGGGGCGCACACGTGAATCCGGATAACAGCTCCGAACCTGGGAAATAACCTGCTTGATTTCCTCCCGCAGCAAGGAGAGTTCACCCGCATGGGTGACCAGCGGGACCATGATCTCGGGCCTCACCTTCACTCCCTCCGCACTGATCTCACACGCGGCTTCGACGATGGCTTGAACCTGCATCCGGTAGATCTCAGGGAAGGTCACGCCAAGTCGACAACCTCGATGGCCCAACATGGGGTTGAACTCGTGCAGCGACTCCAACTTGGCCCTCAATTCCGCCACCGAAAGGCCAAGCGCCTCAGCCACAACAAGAATTTCATCATCCTGATGGGGCAGGAATTCGTGGAGGGGCGGATCCAGGAGACGCACCGTGACAGGGAGCCCGTCCATTGCCCGGAAAAGGCCCTTGAAATCCTGCCTTTGCATGGGCAGCAGCTTCGCAAGAGCGGTCTGCCTGGATGCGGAATCGTGGGCCAGGATCATTTCGCGAACGGCCAGAATCCGCTCCGGATCAAAAAACATATGCTCTGTTCGGCAGAGCCCGATCCCCTCGGCACCAAACCGACGCGCCATTTCCGCATCTTCGGGGGTATCCGCATTGGTTCGAACCTTGAGGCGCCGAATCCGATCCGACCACTTCATCAGTTCTTCAAAGGATTCACCCAGCTCGGGCACCACGGTGGGGAGTTCGCCCAGGATGACATCGCCCGTCGACCCGTCCACCGTAAGCCAATCCCCCGCTCGAACGACCTTGTCGCCCACACGCATCTCTCCGGCCGCGTAGTCGATGGCCAGAACGCCGCAACCGGCCACGCAACACTTCCCCATACCCCGAGCCACGACGGCCGCATGGGATGTCATCCCGCCCCGAGCGGTCAGCACACCCTGGGCGGCGTGCATTCCCAGGATGTCTTCAGGCGAGGTCTCCGCCCGAACCAGCACCACATGCTCGCCTGCCTTGGCGCGAGCTTCAGCCTCTTCGGCTGAAAAAACCACGCGACCGACCGCCGCGCCGGGTGAGGCGGGCAGACCTGTGGCCAGCACCTCCAAGGGCGCGCTCCGGTCCAGTGCCGGATGGAGCAACTGATCCAACGCCGATGCATCCACTCGCATGACGGCATCCTTGCGCGTGATCAAGCCTTCCTTGGCCATATCCACCGCAATCTGGACGGCCGCCTGGGTGGTGCGCTTTCCATTGCGGGTCTGGAGCAGCCAGAGCCTGCCCTGCTCCACCGTGAACTCGATGTCCTGCATGTCGCGATAGTGCTTCTCCAGGCGTCGGTAGATCTTCTCCAACTCCTTGTAGACATCAGGCATCGTGTCCGAAAGAACCGGCAGCTCTGCGGTTTCCGCAGTTCGACTGGCATCGTTGATGGGCTGCGGTGTCCTTACGCCGGCCACGACATCTTCGCCCTGGGCATTCTCCAGGTATTCGCCGTAGAAATCATTTTCTCCCGTCGAGGGATTTCGGGTAAAGGCCACGCCGGTCGCACAACCCTCTCCCATATTTCCGAAAACCATCGATTGGACGTTCACCGCCGTACCCAGGGAGTTCTCGATCCCATGCAGCTTTCGATAGGCGATGGCCCGAGCGTTGTCCCACGAATCAAAAACAGCCTCAATCGCGCCCCAAAGCTGCTCTTCGGCCGACTGGGGAAAAGGAGCACCGGTCTCCTGCTCGATCAATTGCAGGTACTCTTGGACGATCCCTCTCCAATCGGCTCCTTCGAGTTCCGTATCGAGAGTCACTCCTCGTGAAAGCTTGGCGTGCTCCAGGCGGTACTCGAACCGATCCAACGGAACATCGAGAACCACATCGGCGTACATCTGGATGAACCGGCGATAGCTATCGAACGCAAAGCGCTCGCCGGCTTCTCGAGCCAACCCCTCCACCGTCACCCCATTGAGGCCCAGGTTCAGGATCGTATCCATCATGCCCGGCATGGAAACCGGCGCGCCCGAACGGACCGAAACCAGCAAGGGCTTCTCCGGGTCTCCGAATTTCCGACCGCGTATCTGTTCGACATTGGCCAGAGCGGTCAAGACGTCCGCCCGGACGGCCGCGGGCAGCTTCCCCTTCTTCTTGCGGTATTCCCCGCAGACCAGGGTGGAAATCGTGAAACCGGGAGGAACGGGAATGCCCAGATTGGTCATCTCCGCGAGGTTCGCGCCCTTCCCACCGAGCAGTTCCCGCAAGGTGCTATTGCCGTCCGCTCTTCCGTCACCGAAAGAAAAGACCCGTCGATCGGTTTCTCCCGCCGAAGCCGCCTTGCGTGAAGCGGAGCGCTTCTTCTGACTGCGAGGGGCGGCCGCTTTGCCACCCTTTTTCTTGCTCGCTTTCCGAGCCGGGCTCATAGAGCCACTCCCACGCGATCCCGAATCCAGGCCCCCAGGCCTTCTGCAGAAACGCGATCTTGACTCATGTCATCGCGGTTTCGGACCGTCACCTGTCCGTCCTCGAGTGAATCGAAATCGAACGTCACGCAATACGGCGTGCCGATTTCATCCTGACGACGATAACGCCGGCCGATATTCCCGGCCTCGTCGTAGAAAGCATTGACGTAGCGCGAAAGCTCGGAATGGAGAGCTCGAGCGGGCTCGGAGAGTTTCTTCGAAAGAGGCAGCACCGCGACCTTCACAGGAGCCAGAGCCGGGGCGATCCGCAGTACGGTTCGGGTCTCGCCGCCTTCAAGAGCTTCCTCCGTATATCCGTTCACGAGCAGAGCCAGGCATGTCCGATCCACACCCATGGAGGTTTCGATCACCATGGGGGTAAACCGCTCCTTGGTCTCCTCATCGGTGACAATCAGATCCTTGCCCGAGAACTCGCTGTGCCTCGACAGATCCCAATCCCCTCGATCGTGAACCCCCTCGATCTCCTGCCAGCCGAACGGAAAGCGGAACTCGACGTCTTCCGCCGCATTGGCGTAGTGGGCCAATTCATCAGAAGCATGCGGGCGCATACGGATGTTGGAATCGTCGAAACCGATATCCCGATGAAACCGGACCCTCTCCTCGCGCCACGCCTGGAACCAACTCTCGCGATCCGTGGGATGGCAGAAGAACTCCATCTCAGCTTGTTCGAACTCACGCGAACGAAACGTGAAATTACGGGGCGTGATCTCGTTTCGAAAGGCTTTGCCGGTTTGAGCGATTCCAAAGGGGATCTTCTGACGCGAAGACTCCCTGACCCGCTTGAAGTCCGTAAAGATCGGCTGGCAGGTTTCNGGCCGGAGAAACGCNACCGNGCGNCCNTCCGCNGAAGCCCCGACNTCGGTCTGCAGCATGAGNTTGAAATCNCGCGCTTCCGTGAANTCNCAGGNTCNNNCNGCANCCTTCTTCTTGGACTCGCAGANCAGGNNTCNTCNGGAANCTGNTCCGCNCGANANCGCTTTTTNCANNNNCGNCAGTCCACCATCGGATCNCTGAAATGCTCCACGTGACCGGAGGCTTCCCAGACGCGAGCATGGCTGATGATGGCACTGTCGATCCCCACCACGTCCGTGCGCTCTCGCACCATCCGCTGCCACCAGGCCGCCTTCAGGTTGTTCTTGAGTTCAACGCCAAGCGGACCGTAGTCCCAGAAGCCGTTGATGCCCCCNTACACCTCGCTGGAGGGAAAAATGAACCCTCGGCTGGCACAAAAAGAGACCAGTGTGTCCATGGAGAGGGAATGGCGATCCTCCTCCCCTTGAAGGCTCTGGGAATCGTTGCTGGGTTGATCAGACATATCGGGCTTTCCTACTCACTCGGCCTTGGACAGCGGCATCGTGTCCAGGCCTTCATTGAATTGGGGATTGAGAGGACGATACGGCCTCGTGGATCGGAACAAGGCGGGAGTATCCTCTTAAGCTGTTGCTGGTGTCAAGCGACCCCCGTTCAGGCTCGCCTCGAGAAAAGGTTCGCTTTTCAACTCGAACCCAACATGGAATCTCTGGAATCGGAAGAGGATCTGCCGCGCCTCGGCCAAAGCCTGGCCGCTGAGGCCCAATCGCGGCAAACGCTCAAGATCGTAGACGAGAGCCTGCCTGAGCACACGCAANGTACCGAGATGTACGGGAAGCACACCAGAACCGGCCTCGAGACTGTGGGCGGCACAAAGAATCCCACCATCGGGCACACTGAAACCGAGCCGAGTGCCTCCAGGCGTCTCCCCGCACCGAACACAGCGCTCCAACTCCGGCTGAAGCCCGAGGGCCGAGAAGGCTCTGAGTTCCATGAAACTTCTCAGGCGATCGTCCGGCTCGACCTCCCCGATCGACTGCAGGGCCGACAGGGCAAATTCGAAGATCTGGGCCATTTCAGGGCCCGCACCCTCTTCCGGCGCCATCCGGTCAAGCAGCTCCACCAGATAGCTGGCCAATGCGTAGCGGCCCACGCACTGCCGAAGCGGAAGAAAAGGGGCCCGCAGAACCGCCTGCTCCAGAAAGCCCAGACTGCTTCGTCGCTTTTTCGAGATGCGAACGAAGAGGTGATTGAAGAGATCCAAGGAACCCGGAAAACGACGACGACTCTTCCGCGCATGCTTGGCAATGACCGTCTGCCGGCCTCTATCCGGGGTCAAGAGGTGCGCAATCACGTCCGCCTCGCCGTACTCGACGGCTCTCAGAACGATCGCTTCCCCCTCCANACTGGCCATGAATGCAGTCTAGGCCCTTGNGANACTTCCGGCCGAAAAGACTTCAATTCCGNTCGATTTGATCGGGAGTCNACCGAACCGGGCTGGCTTCCTGGCCCGCAGCCAGGGCCGCTTCCGCCAAGTCACGAACCGGATCCTGGCGCCGCACCACTTCAGCCCTTTCGATGGGTGTCGGCAAGGCCCTGCGCAGGGACCATTCGCGAAGGCTGAGAACCGCCAGCACCAGGGCCAGCACCAAGGCGAAGCCGATGAACGCGCGCGAAGCTCGAGGGGTCAACCGGAACCCGGGGCGCCCGTCCGAGGCCGGNTCGGGCAACATCCGAGCCACCGTGACATCAGGATCCAACCCGAGCCCGATCCCTACAGTCCGAACGAAACCCCGNACGAAGCCATCGGGCTGATCGTCAAATCGACCGGCTTCCAGCCGCTCAAGAGAACGCATGGGGATCCGGGTCAGACTCGCCAGTTCCTCCATCGAGATGCCACGCAACTCGCGCTGACCTCTCAGATAGGCGCCAATGGATCCNNGGGCTTCATCCAAACCGGGTCGATCCGCCGAAACATCGCCTTCCCCTCTGAAATCGAGGTCCGGCTGCGAATCTCCTGGCTGTCGAACTTCACTCAAAATGGCTGCTCCTGGTTCCCGCCCCCCCTCTCGGGCGGGATGAAACCGGCGGTTCGGTCAGCCAGAGTCTACCTGAGTAGTTCGAGATACGACTGCGACTGCTCTCCCCATTCTCCGTAGGGAGAACGCTTCAGGGCGATATCAAAATAGGAGATCGCCTTTTCCCGTTGGCCCATGGAGACATAGATCTCGGCCATATGGAAATTGGCCTCGGCGATGGCTTCCGAAGGCATCCGGTTGGACTCCGCCGCGAGTTCATAGTGGCGAATGGCGGCCAACCAACGCTGCTCGGTCTGATCCAGCATCCCCAGATTCAGGTGAGCCGGTGCGTAACGAGGATGGAATTCGAGCGCCTCTTCGAAACTCCCTCTCGCCAGCCCCAATCGTCCGAGTTTGTAATGGGCCCAGCCCAGGTTGGTCAGAGCTCTCCAGGGGGTCGAAAACGTCGGATCCTCCAGCAGTTGCTGGCACTCCACAGCGGCCTGCTCGTACTCTCCCAATTGGATATAGAGAACAGAGAGGTTCAGCCGGGTCTCCTGGTGGTTGTAATCCTGGGAGTCTTCATTGAGCTCGAGCGAAAGCATCAGATTCGACTTGGCTTCCTGCAACATGCCCTTCCGGCGGTAGGCCTCTCCCAAAGACAGGTAGGTGATCGGATCCTTCGGGTTCCGGGTCGCCGCCTCATTGAGCTTCCGAATCGCCATGGCGGTTCGTCCCTGGTAGAGAAGATCAATTCCCACATCGCGCACGGAAGCGGCAAGTCGCTTCTCGTCGGGTACGTAGGGTTGAGGTCCCGTATGGGTGCAACCAAGGCCCAAGGTCGCCAGCAGGAGCACCAGAAGCCCCCTTGAGGCCCTATTGAACCGCTTTGTACTCAATCTCATCATCTGATCCATGCCGATTCCCCTCCGAATCCGCTCCACCGGCCAAAATGCCCCGCGGGTATCCTCTGTGTCCTAAAAACTCGCAACCCACCGCACGAAAAGAGACTCGCGCCGGCCGGAATGCGTCTGCGCATCCGGCCCTGGCTGCAACTCGATACTGGCCAGGACCTGTCGCCCGGTTTGAGCCGCCACCGCCGGCGGATCCTCAGGGTCCGGGTTTGAGCCCCGCCCCATGGCAAAACGACTCAATTCCGTCTTCACCGAGCCCCACCCCGAAATCGGGACCGGGTCGCCCCTGTCCGAAATCGAAGAAATCGGGCTTTTGTCGTAGTGCTCCGCCATGGGTTCTTCATCGGACCTACGAGTGCTTCGCTTGAGGTTCTTTCCCCCTCCGAAGGGAGATCCAAGCGGTTGCCCCAGACCGCGTCCATTNGCTCAAGAAATAACCGACGGGACTGCCTGCGGGGCTTTCGCGTTCGCGATCTAAGGATACAATTGGCTTGGATTTACTCGAAGAGCCTTCCGAAAAAAGAAGAATNTTCGAGAGCAAGTTTTCTACGCACAATGCCCCCCCGGCGACCAGTTGAGCTGAACCCGTGAGCGTATTCCCATCGGAGCCCGGGCCCCGACGGAGACTGAATAATGACAAGCAAGTCGAACTTTCCCCTGCAGCCAAAGGGGGGTCTCTAAGTTGAGCACCAATCCCAAGCCGACCACCGAGGTCGATGATATTGCGATCCGTTTCGCCGGCGATTCGGGCGACGGAATGCAGCTCACAGGAACCAAGTTCACCGACGAAACGGCCTTGGCGGGAAATGACTTGTCCACTTTCCCGGACTTCCCGGCCGAGATCCGTGCCCCGGCTGGCACCATGGCTGGCGTGTCAGGCTTCCAGATCCACTTTTCATCGCATGACATCCACACTCCGGCTGACACCGTCGACCTGCTCATCGCCTTCAATCCTGCCGCGTTGCGTGCCAACGTAGAAGACGTGCGCTCCCAGGGCATGGTGGTCATCAACAGTGATGCTTTCGGAAAATCGGCCCTCAAGAAGGCGGGCTATGCGGACGATCCGCGCAGCGAGCTCAGCGAGCGATACACGTTGGTGGAAATCCCGCTCACCCGCCTCAATCGTGATGCGCTTCAGGGTCTCTCCCTCACACAACGTGAGGTGGACCGCTGCAAGAACTTCTTCGCACTCGGGCTGCTTTGCTGGCTCTACAGCCGCCCCACCGAAGCCACCCAGCGNTGGCTTGGTCAAAAGTTCAAAGGGGATGTGCTTGAAGCCAACTTGAGGACCCTCAAGGCGGGCTTTGCCTTCGGCGAAACAACAGAACTCTTTCCCGTCCACTACTCGATCCCCTCCGCAAAAATCGAGTCCGGCACCTATCGAAACATCACCGGCAATACGGCACTGGCCTGGGGGATCCTTGCGGCAGGACAGCAGCTTTCAATGCCGGTCTTTCTCGGCGCCTACCCCATTACCCCAGCCAGTGATGTCCTTCACGAAGTCTCACGCCACCACGAGTTTGGAGTCAAGACATTCCAGGCTGAAGATGAGATCGCAGCGGCCAGCGCCACAATCGGGGCCGCCTTTGCCGGACAACTCGGCGTCACGGTCTCAAGCGGCCCCGGATTCATCCTGAAGCAGGAAGCCCTGGGGCTGGCTGTCATGGTCGAACTGCCGCTGGTCGCCATCAATGTGCAGCGCGCGGGTCCCGCCACGGGATCCCCCACCAAGACCGAACAGGGAGACCTCCTCACCGTGCTTTTTGGAAGGCATTCCCAGAGTGCGGTCCCCGTTCTGGCCGCGTCCACTCCCGGCGACTGCTTTCAGACCGTGCTTGAAGCGTTCAAGATCGCCACCAAATACATGACGCCCGTCGTCGTCCTCTCGGATGGCTACCTCGCGAACAGTGCTGAGCCCTGGAAGATTCCTGATGTCGCATCACTCGAGAGAACCGACGTCCACTTTGCAACCCAGGACGACTTCTCGGACGATGAGCAATTCGAACCCTACCGGCGGGACCCGCAGACCCTGGCGCGACCCTGGGCGATCCCTGGAACACCGGGTCTCGAACACCGGGTCGGTGGCTTGACCAAGGAAAACATCACGGGAAATGTCGTCTACACCCCGGAAAACCATCAGCAGATGGTGGACCTCCGATCACAGAAAATCGCCGCAATTGCCGACGAAATCCCGCCCCTTGAGATTGATGGGCCGAACAGTGGAAAACTGCTGGTGATCGGCTGGGGAGGAACACGAGGGGCCATTACGGCCGCCGTGGAAGAGGCCCAGGAAGACGGCCTCGGTGTATCCCAGGCGCACCTGCGACACTTGAATCCATTCCCTTCCAATCTGGGTGAAGTCCTGAGGCAGTTCGATCGAGTTCTTTGCCCCGAACTCAACGAAGGTCAATTGGCCATGCTTCTACGCAGCGAGTTCCTTGTTGACGTGGAGTCTTTTTCAAAAATCGCGGGTCAACCCTTCAAAGTCCAGGAAATACGAGATCGCATCGAAGCGACTCTTGCAAAGGAAAGCTGATGGCCGCTGAAGTCCAACCCAAACTCGGTCGAAAGGATTTCGTTGCCGATCAGGAAGTGCGCTGGTGCCCTGGCTGCGGCGACTACTCCATTCTGGCCAACGTCCAGAAGCTCATGCCCGAATTGGGCATCCCTCGCGAGGATCTCGTCTTCATTTCAGGCATCGGTTGCTCAAGCCGCTTTCCGTATTACATGAATACGTACGGTTTCCACACGATCCATGGACGCGCTCCGGCTTTCGCCACCGGCGTCAAAACAGCGAACCCGGACCTTTCCGTATGGGTCGTCACTGGAGATGGAGACGGTCTCTCCATTGGAGGAAACCACCTCCTCCATCTGGTCCGTCGCAACCTGGACATGCAGATCCTGCTTTTCAACAACCAGGTCTATGGACTGACCAAGGGACAGTACTCCCCCACCTCTGTTCTCGGGATGAAATCCAAATCTTCACCCGAAGGATCCATCGACCACCCGGTCGACCCGATCTCATTTGCTCTCGGGTGTGGGGCGACCTTCGTGGCTCGGACCATCGACGTGGATGCCAAGCACATGCAGCAGGTCCTGAAACGGGCCTACGACCACAAAGGCACCGCCTTCGTGGAGATTCTGCAGAATTGCCCCGTCTTCAACGATGGAATCTGGGAGGACGTCGAAGACCGCAAGACCCGAGCCCAGAACACCATCGTGCTGGAGCACGGAGAACCCCTCGTCTTCGGGACGCCCGAAAATCGCAAGGGGATCCTCATGTACCATGGCCGCCCCAGCATCATCGACCTTGAAGAGGGCGACGACCCGAAGGAAAAGGGAGTCGTGATCCATGACGAAAACCTGGACACGCCCTCCTATGCTTCCTCACTGGCGACGCTGAGCCGGCCGGACTTCCCGCTTCCTGTCGGAGTCATCCGAGAAGTCGATAAGCCCTGCTACGAGGAACTCATGGTTCAACAGATCGACGGGGCCATCGAAAAGAAGGGTCAAGGCGACCTTCATTCCCTGTTGAACTCTGGCGATACATGGACGGTGGAGTAGACCGGAGCTAGCCCCTGAGTTCAGGGGCGGCCTCGAGCATCGTCTCCCCGATGGCTGCCGGTGAAGGCGAAACCGCCACACCATTGGCTTCCAGGGCCGCCATCTTGTCACTGGCCTTGCCCTTGCCACCGGCGATGATCGCGCCAGCGTGACCCATGCGTTTGCCCGGAGGCGCGTTCTGCCCCGCAATGAAGGCTGCAACGGGCTTGGTCATGTTCGACTTGACGAACTCGGCCGCTTCTTCTTCGGCCGAACCCCCAATCTCACCAATCATGACCACAGCGCGCGTCTCGGGATCGGCCTCGAAGAGGGAAAGCGCGTCGATGAAATTCGTCCCGATCACGGGGTCTCCGCCGATCCCGACACAGGTGGACTGCCCCACGCCAAGGCGGGAGAGTTGATCCACGGCCTCATAGGTCAGCGTACCCGAGCGAGAGATCACGCCCACCGGCCCCGGTCGTGTAATCGAAGCCGGCATGATGCCGATTCGACACTGCTCCGGCGTCACGAGGCCCGGGCAATTCGGACCGACCAATCGCATGTCCGAGCCCGCCAGCGCGTTCTTGGCACGAGCCATGTCGAGGACCGGAATGCCCTCGGTGATGCAAACAGCCAGACGCAGGCCCGCGTCAGCCGCCTCAAGGATGGCGTCCGCCGCACCCGGAGGCGGAACAAAAATCACGGAAGCATCGGCCCCCGTCGCCTCGACGGCCTCGGCCACGGTATTGAAGACCGGGAACCCTTCCAGTTCCTGGCCTCCCTTGCCCGGTGCCACACCTCCAACCACCTGGGTCCCGTACTCGCGAGAAAGATTGGCATGGAATTGACCCATCCGGCCCATCCCCTGGATGATCAACTTCGTATTCCGGTCACAGAGAATCGCCATGGTTCACTTACTCCCTTCCGCGACAGCCGAAACCGCCAGTTCACCCGCTTCGGCCAACGTCTCGGCCGGTGTGATATTGAGCCCCGAGTCGGCGAGGATCGCACGCCCTTCGCTGGACATGGTGCCCTGCAAGCGGACCACCAGAGGCACTCCGATGCCCAGGTCCTGCGCAGCGGCGACCACACCTTCGGCAATCAGGTCGCAGCGGACAATGCCGCCAAAGATATTCACCAGAATGGCTTTCACATTCGGATCCCTGAGAATGAGTTTGAAGGCCTCCTTGACCTTCTCCTTGTCGGCCCCTCCTCCCGCATCGAGAAAGTTCGCCGGCGATCCACCGCAGTGGTGAATCATGTCCAGGGTCGCCATGGCCAGCCCCGCTCCATTGACCATGCAACCGATATTTCCATCCAGACCCACATAGGCCAGGTCGATTTCATTGGCCGCTCGTTCCCGAGCATCCTCTTCTTCGGGATCTCGCAAAGCAGCCACATCCGCGTGCCGATAGAGGGCATTGTCGTCGAAATTGATCTTGCCATCCAAAGCGATGATTTCACCGCCCTCGGTCACCACCAGGGGGTTGATCTCCACCTGACTGCAGTCGCGCTCCACGAAGAGATTGAAGAGACCCCGTACAAAGGAAACAAAACGTGCGACCTGATCGCCCGGCAGACCCAGATCAAAACCCAGCGATCGGGCTTGATGGTCCTGCAGGCCGACATTCGGATCGACATGCACAGTCAGGATCTTTTCAGGCGTCCTCTCCGCGACTTCCTCGATTTCCATACCGCCTTCGGTGGAAGCCACCAAAGCGAACTTTTCGACCGCGCGATCAAAGAGAACCGCCAGATAGAGTTCATCGGCAATCGCGGAGCCCGCCTCGATATACACCTTCCGGACCAGCTTGCCCTCGGGCGGAGTCTGCGGCGTGTGCATGGTCATCCCCAGGATCTCGCTGGCCGCCTGCTTGGCCTCAGCCGGTGATTTGACCACCTTCACGCCGCCCGCCTTGCCTCGGCCGCCGGCATGGATCTGGGCCTTGACCACCACCACGGGTGTACCCAGAGCGCGCGCAGCCTTCTCGGCTTCCTCGGGCGTCGTCGCCAGTCGGCCCTCAGGGACCGGGACTCCGAATTCGTGCAACAAGGCCTTCGCCTGATATTCGTGAACGTTCATGAAACCTCCAAACTTCTATCAATCAATCGGGGCTAGATCTCGATCTGGGCAACCAGTTCCTTGACGTGATCCACGGAGGCATCGAAAAGACTGCGCTCAGCCTCGTTCATTTCGACCTCGATCACCCGCTCCACACCCTCGGCTCCGATCACGCAGGGAACACCGACGTAGAGACCGTCGATCCCGTACTCGCCCTCACAAAGGCAAGCGCATGCAAAAACCCGCTTCTTGTCACGGAGGTGAGCCTCCGCCATTTCGATGGCAGACAAAGCCGGCGAAACAAACGCCGACCCGGTCTTGAGCAGAGCCACGACTTCACCGCCTGCTCCCTTGGTTCGCTCGACAATCGCTTCGATCCGATCCTTCGGGATCAGCTGCTCGATGGGAATACCCGCCACCGTGCAATACCGAACCAGGGGAACCATGGTGTCTCCATGACCACCCAGGACCATGGCAGTGACATCCTTGACGGACACCCCGAGCTCCCAGGCCACAAAGGAACGGAACCGGGTGGAGTCCAGGATTCCGGCCATGCCCACAACACGGTTCTTGGGAAAACCGGAAACTTCCTTGAATGTGTAGACCATGGCATCGAGCGGATTCGAAATCACGATCACGAAGGCATCGGGCGCATGATCCCGAACTCCCTCGGCCACCTGCTTCATGATGGAAAGGTTCGTCTTGAGGAGATCATCGCGGGACATCCCTGGCTTGCGGGCCAGCCCAGCCGTAATGATCACGACGTCCGCGCCCGCAATTCCCTCATAATCGTTGGCGCCCGAAATCCGGGCATCGCTTCCGACCAGGGGCGCTCCTTCAGCCATATCCAGGGCCTTGCCTTGAGGCAAACCCTCCACCACATCAAAAAGGACGACATCGCCGAGTTCGCGGTACGCCGACTGCTCCGCGAGAACCCCTCCGATATTTCCTCCACCAATCAGGGCAATCTTCTTTCGCATTCCTGGTTCCTCTCAGAGTTGAGATCCTGCTGCTGGATCCGTCCTTGGGCTCGGGCTCCACGGCGGTAGTCCGACCTCCAGAACAGCCGATCCTGGATGATGGAATTCGGCGGTTCGGGCAGTGTTTGTACGGAATTCCGGCGCGTCTCGCCAATCGAGCCCGTGCGAGGATCGAACTTTTTCGCCTGCGCCCGAATCTCGTTCCCGCGGGTCTGCCGTTTTCCCCGAGGTCGGCCGGGAGAGCTACTCCGGCTTGGGTAGTCGAACCCGGATCGACAACTCATCGAGCTGATCGGTGGCCACCGGGGACGGTGCCTCGAGGAGCAGATCCTGGCCTCGCTGGGTCTTCGGAAAGGCCACGACATCCCGCAGACTGTCGGCCCCTGCGAGAACCATGACCATCCGGTCAAACCCGAAAGCAAAACCGCCGTGCGGCGGCGCTCCGAGTTCCAGAGCATCCAGCATGAATCCAAAGCTCTGCTGCATCTGCTCTTCTGAATACCCCAGGGCGCGTAGGATGTCCCTCTGGATGTCAGCTCGATGGTTTCGAAGACTGCCCGAGCCCAGTTCCGTCCCATTCATCACCACATCGTAGTGGGTTCCGCGAACGGCTTCCGGATTCGTCTCCAGTAGGGGTATGTCCTCCTCAAGAGGAGCCACAAAAGGCTGATGGACATAGGTCAGCTGCCCCTTGTCGTCCCGCTCAAAGAGAGGGAAATCCACAACAAAAAGCACATCCCAGTCACGCCCGTCGACTCGGCCGAGCTTTTCGCCCAGATCGATCCGAAGCCGGGACAAGATGGCATTGGCCTTGTCGGCCACATCGGCCTGGAAGAAGAGCAGGCTCCCCGGTCGAGCTTCGCTTCGCTCGGCAATCGCGGCGCGTTCTTCCTCGGTCAGGAACTTCACGATAGGAGATCGCCACTCCCCGTCCTCGGCAATCCGGATCCAGCCCAGACCGCGCGCTCCCAACTCCTTGCGAACAAAGGATTCAAGACGATCGATCTCGCTACGGGAAATTCCATCCGCATCGTGTACGGGGAGGCACTTCACGATCCCCCCCTTGTCGACTACTCCCTTGAATGCCTTGAAGCCGCTGGTCGAGAACAGGTCCGTCATGTCCACCAACTCAAGCAGGATCCGGGTGTCTGGACGATCACAGCCAAATCGATCCATCGCCTCGGAGTAGGACATCCGCGGAAAGGGCTCCGGCAATTCGACTCCAGCCGCACCCAGGCAACCGTCTCGGGTCGTTTTTTCCAGGACAGCCAGCACTTCCTCAACGCCGACAAAGGACATTTCGAGATCCACCTGGGTGAACTCGAGTTGGCGGTCGGCCCGCTGGTCCTCATCGCGAAAGCAACGCGCGATCTGGTAATAGCGCTCAAAACCGGAAACCATCAGAAGCTGTTTCATGATCTGAGGTGATTGAGGCAGGGCATAGAAGGAACCCGGATGCATGCGGCTGGGAACGAGAAAATCACGCGCCCCTTCCGGAGTGGCTCGAGCCAACATCGGAGTCTCGATATCCATGAAACCCTGGCTGGAAAGGGACTGTCTCATCGCACGAGAGAGGGCGTCGCGTACCGCGAGAGCCCGTTGGAGAGGCGGACGTCTCAGATCGTGAATCCGGTGCTTCAGGCGAACAGACTCATCCGCACCGGCTTCCTCTTCAATCGGAAACGGCGGGGGAGAAGCCGAGTTCAGGACCCGAAGCTCATGGACGTTCACCTCGACCTCGCCTGTCGCCATCTTGGCGTTGACGGTTTCGGCCGAACGGGCCTCAACGACACCTCGTGCGAGGATCACCCACTCGCTTCGGATATCGCCCGCACGCTCATGGGCTTCCGTCGATGTTTCGGGTCGGAAGACCACCTGCACCAATCCACCCTGATCGCGCAGGTCTACGAAGATGACTCCGCCATGATCACGGCGACGATGGGCCCAACCGGCCACCACGACCTCTTCGCCCACACACGAGCGATCGATCTGCCCACACCCATGCGAGCGACGAAGGGTCCCCATTGCGTCCAGTTTCGTGCGCTCCGACGTCATGCCTGTTTCTGCCCTGGCGATGCGCGCAGAGTCCGACGCCCCGTCGAATCGCTACGCGTGTTGATCAAAAAATACTAGCAAAATCGGTAGCTTGGGTAGCAGTAAGAAAAGACCGTGTCAATCGGGTCCGCAAGCCGCCGCCATCGCTTCCAAATCACATACACAGGGGCTCAGGAAAGATCGTTCACCGAGAAAACGCAGTTGCGACCCGAGGCCTTCGCTTGAAACATCGCCCGATCCGCCGCTTCAATGAAAGCGTCCCGTTCCAGACCATGATCGGGGCAAGTCGCCACCCCGATACTCAAGGTCAGGTCCAGGGAGGCTTCCCTGACAAGCTGGGACCGATCCGACTTCACCGCGACTCGGATGCGCTCGGCAATCGCCAGAGCCTCCACATGACCGGTCCCTACAAGCAGGATGGCAAACTCGTCGCCGCCATAGCGGGCCAATGTGTCCACTTGGCGGATATGCTGTTTGAGGAACTCGCAAAGACGCTTCAGGACGCGCGAGCCCTGGACATGACCGAGTTCCTCGTTGATGCGCTTGAACTGATCCAGATCCAGGAAAAGCAAAGAGAGCGGAACGGAATAACGTGAAGAGCGACGAAGTTCTTTTTCGCAGATATCCATGAAGTAGCGGACATTGTATACGCCCGTCAGATCATCGATGAATGCGTGCTCCTTGGCCGATCGATAGACGGTTGCGTTCCGGAGGGCCAACCGCGCATGGCGAAAGACGACTTCCGCCCTCCGGATTTCGGCATCGGTAAAAGAAAGGTCGCTGCCAAAAACAGCGACGAACCCTGCTTCTTCAGGCGAATGGCCCAAACCCACGACAAGAACGGAATCCACAGAGGCACCGGCATTGCGCAAGGCTTCATGCAGGCCCTCCCCTTGCTGGACTCTTACACCGGACTCGATGGAAGAAGCGATCTCTTCGCTGGCCACGAGAGAGGCGACCCATCCTTCGGAATCCACTTCACCGAAGCCTCTCAGAGCCGCCTTCATCCCCTCGGCAGGACCCTCGCGAGGGAACAACGCGACCCCCTCTGACCTTCCCAGGACGTCGAGCAGCATCTCAAGGAGTTCCGGATAGAGTTGATCGAACTCAAGGGACCCGGCCAGCGATTGGCACTGGTCCATGATCCGGATGGTTTCCTGGAGTTCGCGATTCCTTGCATACAGGCGATGCTTCTCGCTCAGACGTTCAATGACACGGGCCAGCACAGGGGCCTTGGGCAACTCAAAGAGGCAGTCATCTACCTCCAGCCGCTCCAGGAGCCCCTCGGCCGACTCCATCTCCCCGGAAAAGACCACCAACCAGCAGGCTTCCTTCAGGTCAGGCGGGAGACCCGCAAGCCAATCCTCAAAGGCATCGACTTCGTCCTCAGCGAGAACCCTGACGCCGACTTCAAACTGAAGCCGCCCAGGCGAATCCGGCAAAGCATCCACCGAGTTGCAGACCGTCCACTCAAAAGCAGACAGTTCGGGCCCGTCTACGAGAGGCGTTACCCGCGACTCCTGATCGACCAAAAGAACCCTTATCGAATCTTCCATCGAATCACCCTACTCGACCGCCTCAACTGGACTGCGCCCGCTTGCACCCACCCGCAGCGTGGCCCTCCAGTCGGATTCAAGTCATCCGTAGGCCAGGAAATGAACCCGTGGAGAATTCAATATGAAAGAGCGCTCTCCTGCAGAAACGTCTCGCGGAAGAACATCCGAAATGCCGATCAGGAATTGGGTAGAACCACTCGCCATCCCTGGCCTTGATCGTCCGTTTTCATGATCTGCCCCGTCTGCCCCACCACATAGCCGACGTCTCCATTCGGAGAAAAAGCAATGTCGCGCATGAATGTGAAGATCCGCGGGAACTCGCCATCCTCGGGTGAACGCCAGTTCCTTCCGTTGTCCTCGGAAATCCGGACGAGGCCCTTCTCTCCCACCGCAACCACTTTTCCAGGCACGGATGCAATGGAGAAGACAGCCAGCGTCCGATCGATATTGCTATAGGACCAGGTTTTTCCACCATCTTCCGTGTAGAGCGTCAAGCCTCCCAAGCCGGAGATCATGCCGTTGTTCTCATCCCGGAATCGAACGGTGAACAGGATCGGATTCTGGATGATCCGCGCCTTCACGCCAGGGTTCGGGTGCAATCGACTCGCATAATAGCGCTCCAGGAATTCGGGATCGTCATCCAGATATTCCTCGTAATCCCAAGGCGGTTGCCCTCTCAGACGCACACGCTCGGACTCGAGTCCGGCATCTTCGAGAACAGAACGCACCTCTTGCATCCGCGCCTCAAGGAGTTCGAAGAACTCATAGGGATCACCGTCCCGACCCAGGGTCTGGATTTCCTCAGCACTGGCCAGTCCCTCGATCGCCACGTTGAGATGCGCATCGCTTGAGATGCCTTGAGCGAATTCCCGCAAAGCCGGCTCGTAGACCGCATCAAACTCGATCTCGTTGTAGCCGAGTTGGATCGGCTCGATCTCGCTGGTTCCGTTGATGCTCGAGGGGAGCCAGGTGCGACCTTCGTCTTCCGAAAAGAAGATGTAACCGAACTCACCGATCAGCCAGCACCGCTTGCTGGGCGCCCCGAGGCAATAGATGTCGTTCAGACTGACATCTTCGTAGACGGTTTCGCCGGCCCGCACCCGCTCCTGTTCCACCGGCGAGAGCCACTGGAACATGGAATGCGCCTCATCCACGGTGAACGAGTTGTCGACCCAGGTCTTTCCGCCGTCTTCCGTTCGGATCCGGGTTCCCCACTCGCCGATGGCCAGTGCAGTATCGTTGTCTATCGCCGCAACGGAAAAGAGGTGTGCCCCCTCGTCCTCCTTCAGGTTGGGCTGACGCTGCCAGGTCTCCCCGCCGTCCTCGGTTCGAAGAATCAGACCTCGTTGCCCGATGGCCCAACCCACTTCAGGCGAAGCCATGGAAACGTTGTAGAGGGAAGACATGGTCCCAGTCACACCCCTCTTCCAACTCTCTCCCCCGTCGCGCGTAAAGTAGGCGCTCCCGTAATAGCCCACGGCCACGGCATTCTTGTCGTCGGTGGCAGACACCGAGTAGAGATCATCAAAAACCGTAATCTCACCCGGACTCTCGGTGTAATCGAGGTGGATGTCATGGCATCCAACCCAAGTCGAAAAAGAGAAGGCAAAAAAGAGGAGATACAATCGGTTCATTCGAATCAACGACCCTTCGTCAGGCGCCCGACATCGATAAAGCGCCGGATCTTGCCCTTGCTGGAAAGCGGTACACCATCGATATCCCAGACCTCGATACGGTTTCCGGTCCCTGTCTGTACATTCGCAATGATGTCGCTGATCATCGAAAGCACTCGCGGCTCCTCGATCCCTTCCCACCCGGGGAAGTAGTCCTCTCCCTCCACCAGGACATCCTCACTCCAACGCTTGTTGTGCCACAGGATCTTCCACAACTCTTCCTTCCGGTCGTATGCGAAAGAATACATCGCCGTCATTGTTTCCTTGTCGACGTAGATATCCTTGTGGTGATAGGGGTGATCGTCATTCTTGGGCGTCATCCGGACGATGAAGGCATCGCGAAGCTCCCAGCGATCGTCGGCGAACGAAAGCCCGTAGGGACCGAAGTTGTGATCCCGGTCATAGGGATAGGCCTGCACCTTCGTGTTCGAAGGACTGATGATCTGGGCCTCGCCCAGGCATTCCCAGTCGTACTGGGGCACGATGCCCGCAAAGCTGCGGAGGTCGTCGAATGTAAAGTCCGTACCCGAAATCGAGTCGGTCCGCTGGGCCGTGGAGATCCGGCGCACGCGGCGCAGGGTAGGCAGGTAGACCCAGGTATCGTCATTCTTCGCCTCGGTGCGTGGCAGATCGGCCGACTTGTAGCGATAGGACATCAACATGATGCCTCGAGCGTCGAAGGGTGCATCGACGTTCACACCGAAAGCGAATTTGCGGTTTTCCTTTCGAAAGACATCTCCAGTCGTCTTTTCGTAATCCGGCTCCAGTCGATGGGAAAGAAAGACTTCACGACCCGTGCCCTCGTAATAGAGCGGAAGTTCCTCGCCACGATCCCAATAGGAGTAGTAGAAAGAAGCATTCACACCGCTGCCTCTCCACACGTAATCAAAATCCCACATGATCTTGACGCCTGCCTGGGGATCATTTTCGCAATCAATCTCATCGAGGGGAAAAGGCCGACCTGCGGTGTAGCCGATCAGATCGTTGTCCGGTCCAATCTTGGCCTGCCCGCGGTACTTTTCGGTCGCCGCCTTGTAGGCGTCGGAAGCAGAGTAGTCCCGCTGAGTGGGACCGATCTCAAGCTGCATTCCTTCGTAGAAGAAGAAGTCCCGGTTGTTCCAGAACTCTTTGGGGAGGTAGGGCTTGAGCTTATCCACCGACTCAAAGGTGATGATATCCCCCTCTTTGAAGCCCGGAGAGGTGCCTTCGGCATCCTGTTGAGAATGGACTCCGGGTGCAACTCCCCATGAAGCCAGCAAAATCAACAGCCAANAAGCCTTGAAGCGAACTTGGAACATCCTGCACTTCCTTCCCATTGCAGAGCTCAACTCTGAACNTCCTCTANCAACCAAAACCAAACCATGAAAGAACGCAACGAAAGCTTTTCTGTGCCTGAATCAGAATCCCNGGAGNTCGAATCCTGCAGCCGCCCACCANGANCGCNCGGTCTCATNTGAGCCGGCCTCTTCATCGAAACATGGNTTCTGACTTCTGCTTTCCTTGTTCTCTTTCCAGGCCCGAAATCAGCCCGGGGCACACGCGCCCNACCTTGCCTTTNCGCGNTCACCTNGATCTTCNNNGCTCCAAAGCCNGCAGATCAGCCGGCACGCAGAAAGCATGCTACAAAATTAACGGACCGAGCGCGTCAGAGAATAGTGCCCGAGTCGACCCTGTTTNNTNNTCCNNTAAGGCTTACGTNATGGTCCCCGAGAACTTTGTGGCCGGCAGCNNGAGCCAAATTCNGCCCAGATCCGAAGAATCATGGCGNTGTGCNGGAATCGCTCTTCCNTCTGCGCAAAACAGCCNANNNGTCCCGCGGGGAATCCCGGGGCATGCGATCGCATCCGAAGGCCGGCCATTGACCCGTCAAAGAATCGGGGAGCGCATACGGGGGGTGGGCCCTGGCCCGCAGATCGTCTGGGGTCTTTTGCTCAGTCTTGTCCTGGTTGTCGCCAACCGGGTGGCCGGCTTGTGGCGCGCTCCAGGAAAAAGAGCCCAAAGCCGGCAGGACCTCCGCCAGAAACTGATCGAAAGGTGGACGGGTTTTCTGGGCGAACGCAAAGGGGCCTTTGCCAAGGCAGGCCAATTCGCCTCTCTTCGCCTGGACGTCATCCCCTCGGATCTCGCAACCTCATTGGCGCGGCTCCGAGACCAGGTGCCTCCCCTGCCGTTTCCCGAAATCCGACACGTCATCGAATCAGACCTCGGCGGGCCCATGGAGTCTCACTTTCCGAACATCGACGCGATCCCTCTTGGAGCCGCCTCCATCGCCCAGGCGCACCGCGCCCGACTCCCGGACGGATCGGATGTGATCGTGAAAGTGCAGTACCCCTGGGTCCGGTCTTCCATTCGATCCGATCTCAGATGGCTTCGCCTCCTCGCATCCCTGGCGCTTCGATCCAGGGGGAGGAAAAGCAAGACCCTGGACGTATCCCGCTTCTTTGATGAATTCGAATCGAGCCTCCAGGAGGAAATGGATTTCCGGATCGAGGCGCGTGCCGCTGCTGAAATTGCTCGTAATCTCAAGGACGATCCGCAGGTTCGTGTACCCCGGGTCGTCGAGACCCACTCCAGTGAACGGGTCTTGACCGTCTACTACCACCCCTGTGTCAATGTGATCGATCGTTCAGGACTTGCACGCCTGGGCGTCTCGCCCAGAGCGATCCTCGAAATCCTGGCACGTGCCTACTCGAAACAGATCTTTGTCGACGGGCTCTTCCATGCCGATCCACACTCTGGAAACCTCTTCGTCATCGACGAACCCGGGGCAGCCGAAAAACCCTGCGTCCTCTTCGTCGATTTTGGTCTTCATCGCAGGCTCTCAAAAGAACTCCGCACCAGCCTGAGAAAGGGAATCTACGCCCTTCTGCAAAAGGACCTCGACGAATTCATCCACCGGATGGATGAACTCGACATCATTGCCGAAGGAGCCCAACCGGCTGTTCGGACCGCGGTCGAAGAAATGTTCCNGGCCATCGGTCAGAGTTCGGGGGCCGGCTCACCTCTGGCCGTCGGTGGAGGCCGCATCCTGGACCTCAAGGATCAGGCCAAGCGACTCCTTGAACAGACCCCTGGCCTTCAACTGCCCAACGACCTGCTTCTCTACGCCCGCACTCTTTCGTACCTCTTCGCTCTCGGAGAGGAACTCGACCCCGAGGTGGATCTGATGAAGNTTTCCACCCCTTACCTTCTGCGGTTTCTGGCCGAAAAGGACTGATTNCCANACCGTCTGNCCTTCCAGAGCCAGCCAACTGGAGAAGNAAANCCCTCTGGAGCGGANCCCTCAATCCTTGAGCTTCAGCTCACCGGCCTCCTGATCAGCGACGATCTCGGCCAGTTCTTCGGTGGTCAGGGTACTCGTGGAGTTTACGGTGATGGACTGTTCACTCCCCGTAGCCAGATCTCGAGCAGACACACTGACCATGCCGTTGGAATCGATATCAAAACTGACTTCGATTTCCGGCTCTCCTTTNACGGCTGGCGGTATCCCAGCGAGAACGAACTCCCCTAGAAGGTCATTGTCCTCGGCCAGATCACTCTCGCCCTGGAGAACCCGGATCTTCACAGCCGACTGGTCATCCCGGGTGGTCGTGAATATGTGGGCTTTGGTGACGGGGACAGTCGAGTTGCGTTCAATCAAACGGGCGAAATGACCCCCGAATGTGCTGATCCCCAAAGAGAGCGGGGTCACGTCAAGAAGCAGGAGCTCCTGCTCGTCTTCCACCAGCATATGAGCCTGCAAAGCCGCNCCCAAAGCCACGACTTCNTCCGGGTTCACTCCCTTGTGGGGAAGGCGCCCGAAGTGACGCGTCACNTGTTCTTGAACCATGGGCATACGGGTCTGCCCCCCCACGAGAACGACCTGATCCACGTCCGAGACCTCAAGCCCCGATCGAGCCAGGCACTCATCCACACTGCCGAGGGTTTCCTCGACGATGTCGCCCACCAGCTCTTCCAGCGTGTCGCGTGTGAGATCGAGATTCATGTGTTGGGGTCCGGTTTCACCGCTTGCGATGAAGGGCAGATTCACTTCGGCTCGCTCCAGCAAGGAGAGATCACATTTGACCTTCTCCGCAGCATCCTTGAGACGCTGCAAAGCCATTGCGTCCCCCGACAGATCCAGGCCCGTGCTCTCTTCNAATGCCTGCAATAGATACGTCACGATACGGCGGTCCAGATCCTCTCCACCGAGAAAGGTATTCCCGGCCGTCGCCAGGACTTCCAGCACTCCTTCCGACATCTCCAGAATGGAGATATCGAACGTACCCCCACCCAGGTCGTAGACTGCCACCTTTTCCTCGCCTTGACGCGCCATGCCATAAGCCAGGGCTGCCGCAGTGGGCTCATTGATGATTCGAAGGACTTCGAGTCCCGCAATCTTGCCCGCATCGCGAGTGCACTGACGCTGCCCATCCGTAAAATACGCNGGCACCGTGATCACAGCCTCTTCNACNGGTTCACCGAGATACTCTTCCGCAACCTTCTTCATCCTTCTCAGGATGACTCCCGCAACCTCAGCGCAGGTGAATGTCTTGTCACCGATCCTGACGCGCGGGTCGTCATTNGCTCCCTTGACGATCTCNTAGGGAGAAAACTCAAGCATTCGCTGGGTCTCACTGTCTTCAAAACGGCGACCAATCAATCGCTTGGTGGCCGAGACCGTCCGNCGCGCATTGGTGATGGCCTGTCGCTTGGCCAGNTGGCCCACCAACCGCTTTCCNTCTTCGGCAATGCCGAAAACAGANGGGGTTGTCTTGTAGCCCCCGGCAGTGGGGATCACCACCGGATGGCCATCCTCGACAACGGCCACACAACTGTTGGTGGTTCCCAGATCGATTCCGATGACTTTACCCATNCTTCAAGTCTCCCCCCTGCACGAAAGCACGCTACGGCGGGGCGCCGAACCTCGATACATCGAATCAGAAAGACGNGAATCGCCTCCCTCACTCTTTGTATCCATCGAATGATTCATCTTCTTCAANTTCATCAACACATCAGCCATGGCCTGACTCAATGACGGGTATTCGGGACAGAATTTCTCTGCAATCTGCAGGCATTGACGCGCCTCCTCGAAACGGCCCTCCTCCATGGACTCGGCCGCCGCCTTCATGAGCTCTCTTGCTTTCTGGTAGTGCTCATTCTGGACTGGATCCGAAGCCGGGCGTTTGCGGACGGATTCCTCTTCGAGCAGACCATCTTGATTCGAAACGGAAGAACGCGCCCTCCTCTGATTGCTGCTTCTTCCAATGGACAAGTCAGACCGGGACTTGGAAAGGTTGACATAGGCTCGCTGGATGGCCTTGAAGAGCCTCTCGATCTCAACGCGATACGGCCCCAACTCACGCCTGAAAAAACGATCCGGGTGGAATTCCCGAGACAATTTGAAGTACGCGCGCTTGATGTTTTTTTCGTCGGTGTCCGCGCTCACTCCCAGAAGCGACGGGTCGGATTGGCCCAGAAGGAGAAGCATCTCCTTCACTCGCTTCTGGGTCGCCACATCCAGATCCAGTTCTGGATCGATCGCAAGAAGAGAAGAGGAAGAGGCGCCGAATGGGGAAGGATTTGGTCCCTCCGCAATGCCATCGACATGACTGACCTGGACATAGCCCGCGGCCAACCAACTCTCGAGACAGAGATCCGATTCTTCCACCGTCATTCCACCCATCTCGCGCAAAATGCACCAGGGCGTACGCCCATCAATCCGCGAAAGAAGGAAGAACTCCACAGAGGAGGGTCTCATGCTTCCCGGATCAAAAGCCGGATTGAGCCTCAGCACGCGACGGTCCGCTGCCCCCGCACGATTCTGCCCGTTCATCCATTCCCTCCCGGGCCTCCCGAGAGGAGAGACCTGACCGACTTATTGAATCGGTCGATCGGAGAAAAACCTGAATTCGCAGGAGTGGATGAGCACGCACGGTCGCCGAAAGGCAGTTCTTGGGGGCCATGCGAGCGGTAGAGAGTCGAAAATGGGCCCCGGGGGAACGAGGCGCGGCGATTCCTGTCGTGCCCCTACGATCGACTCAGCAACAAGTGCTCAAGGATCGCCTTCTGGGCGTGCAGACGATTTTCGGCCTGCTCGAAGACCAGACTGCGATCCCCATCGAGCAACTCACTGGTGATCTCTTCGCCGCGGTGCGCGGGCAGGCAATGCATGAGCCACGCCTTGGGAGCCAATTCAACCAACTTCGCATTCACCTGATACGGCGCAAAAACCTGACGGCGCCAATCCGCTTCCTCTTCCTGGCCCATGCTGGTCCATGTGTCCGTATAGATGAAATCAACTCCGGCCACCGCTTCCGCTGGGTCCTCGGTGATCTTGATCTCCGCTCCCGACCGAGCTGCGAGGGTATCCGCCTGCCCTTGGATCCGTACGTCAGGTTGATGACCTTCCGGGGCCGCAATGCAGATCCGCATCCCCATGACGGCGCAGAGCAGCATCAGAGAGTGAGCCACATTGTTTCCATCCCCCACGTAGGCCACGGTCGCTTCGCGCGGATCCTTGATCTCCGCAATGGTCTGGAGATCGGCCATGGCCTGGCAAGGGTGTAGAAGATCGGTCAATCCATTGATCACCGGAATCGAAGCCTCTTCGGCCAATTGCTCGATCAGCGAATGGCTGAAGGTTCTCGCCATGATGACATCGACCCATCGCGATAGATTCAAAGCCACATCGCGGGGCGTTTCCCGGGTACCGATTCCGACCTGTTCTGGACGCAAGAGCACGGCATGCCCACCGAGTTGTTCCATGCCGGCTTCAAAAGTCACATGGGTTCGCAGAGAGGGCTTTTCGAAATACATGGCCAGCGTGCGACCCTGGAGTGTCTGGGGCCGCTCTCCCGACCTGTGCAGACGACGAAGAACCTGGGCTCGAGCGAGAAGCTCGCCCAGCTCGTCAGCCGTCCAGTCAGCCACTGTCAAGAAATCTTTCGGCATCTCACTCTTCCCAATTCATCATGTGCTCTCAAGCAACAAACAGGGTGCCGACCCCGGCATCATCGGTGAACATTTCGAGCAGAATGGCATGGAGCACACGTCCATCGATGATGTGCGCCCTGGACACACCTCCATCCAGTGCCCCGAGGCAACAGTCCACTTTCGGAATCATGCCTCCGGCAATCACGCCTTTGGCAATCAGATCACGAGCCAGCTCTTCCGTCAACTGGCTGATGCGATTGCCCTCACCATCCGCCACGCCCTCTACATCCGTAAGCAGGATGAACTTCTCGGCCGCCAATGCAACCGCGATCGCACCCGCTGCCTCGTCGGCATTCACGTTATAGGTCCGCCCGGCCTCATCCAGACCGATGGGAGCGATCACCGGAACAAAACCACCCTCGGACACGGCCTGCAGCGCGGTAGGATCTACATCCACCACATGCCCCACACGGCCGATATCTCGACCGTTTTTGAACTTTTTCTCCACCCTCAGCAAGGACCCATCACACCCCGTCAGGCCCGCCGCGCGCCCGCCGGCTTGCTGAACCAGACCTACGATCTCCCGATTGACCGTCCCGCCCAGAACCATCTCTACGACTTCCATGGTTTCATCATCGGTGACCCGCAGCCCATCCACGAACTCGGCTTTCTTGCCGATTCGGTCAAGCTGTGACGCAATCTGGGGGCCGCCTCCGTGAACAACCACGGGCTTCAGGCCCACGTACTTGAGCAGAACCACGTCGCGCGCAAATGATTCACGCAACTCAGGCTCGAGCATGGCGTGGCCACCGTACTTGATGACGATCGTCTTCCCGAAGAAGCGCCGGATGTAGGGCAACGCTTCGATCAGGACTTCTGCTTTTTCGACAAGGCTCTTCATCACCTCGCCTCTCTCCCTGAAGTTCAAAAACATGAAGGGCAGCGACTGGACCACACGGTCCGCTTGCCCCATGTCTGAGTAACCGAAGGCGGCTTCAACCTCGCGTATCTCGCCGCGCCTCAGCCACCTCCTCGATGGACTCGACCAGACTACGGTACAGAAGCACGCTCCGAAGTGCCGCTGAAAGCACCGCAGCCAGGACTTCTGCAGTCCGAGGCGAGACAGGTTGTCCCTCAGGAAGAAAAGCCCGCAAGAGGCCCACCGTCTTCCCGCGTAGTCGCAAAGGCAGACACATCATCGGCTGTGAGAAGCCCGACTGTGGAGTGTCGATTTCCGGATCAAAGCGTGGATCCGAAGCAGGATCTTCGCTCGCCACGAGCTGGCCAGTCTGGACCACCACTCCTGTCAGCCCCCGCCGAGGCAACAACTCGGTGCGGTCCTCGGACACACCTCCGTCCAGCGAGGCCTCGCAATTCAATTGACCCGTGGCTGAATCCACAAGGTAGAGAGAAACGGGAGCCGCCGGAAGCAAGGCTCCCACACGCCCAAGAGCCACGGCGAGAACACGGGCCGGATCCACTTCATCCGCGACAGCCTGACAGATCTCCCGGGCCATCTCGGTTTCGAGTGCCCACTCCTCATCCGAATCCGGCTTCGGCAGGACTTCGGCTGTGAGAGCCGAGGCCATGGATTCCGAGGCCCGCTCGACCCCTGACGACCGCTCCGCTGCAGAACGCAAATGCTCGACCAGGGGTTGAACCGACCACTGCAGAAGAGCCAGATCCGCCCTGCTGAACTCGGGCCGACCCGATGGCTCGCTGACAAAGAGGATCGCGGTCACGGCCTCGGCCTTCAGGATGGGCGCCGCCACAAAACTGCGACTCTCATAGCGATCTTCCTGAAGCCAGACNCCCAGCTCGGGCTCGGTGCTGATATCCGTCACCAGCATGGGCTTGGCAGCGGAAAAGACGAAACCACAAANCCCCTTCTCGCAGGAAANCGGCTCAATGTCCTGAGGGACCGCATCCACGCCGGCCCGGTTCATCACCACGAGATGCTGGCCCTGGGAATCAACCAGCAGGAGACTCGCACGCCGNGCCNGCAGTGCATCACAAGCCATCTCGACTACGCCCTGCCGAATCAACTCTTCCACCGCGGCAGGACCCACCTCCTCCTGCGCTTCACGCACAAGAGATTCGCTGCGTACGGCCAACTCCTCGAGTCGGAACTCCAGGCTCCGGAGATCCTCCGCAACCGACCAGGCCTTGAGCCCNCGACGAACGGACAGCAGGAATTCTTCTTCGTGAAGCGGCTTGGCCAGATAGTCGGCCGCTCCACGCCGCAGGGCTTCAAGGACTTGACCCTGCGCTGTGGCATCGGAAAGNACGATCACATGCGGGGGTGCCGGCATTCCCAACCACTCAGCCAGATTGGCCAGCCCGTCCGAACCGGGCAGATCCAGATCCAGGAGAACCAGGGACGGTGGGGTCACCCTCGCCTTCTCCCGGGCGACCTGCATGGAATCGGCCGACTGAACGGCCAGGCCGGCACCGCGAAGGATCGCACCCATATTCTCTCGATAGAGAGGCTCGTCATCGATGACCAGGATATGTTGGGTGGCACCGCTCATGCGTTCTCCAGGGGGTTGGCTCTAGCATGCCACAAAAACGCGGGTTTCTCAGAGAATGTACTGGGACAGNTCCTGATCCTCGACCAGCTCTCCCAGCTTCTCCTTCACGTGGCCCGAATCGATAATCACCTGGCGCGGCGGTAGATCCGGGGCGTCGAAGCTCAAATCATCCAGCAGACGCTCCATCACCGTATGAAGTCGACGGGCTCCGATGTCCGCACTTCGTTCGTTGATACTGGCCGCAAAATCCGCGATCGCCTCCACGCCATCATCCTGGAATATCAACTCGATGCCCTCGGTGGCCATGAGGGCCGAGTATTGCCGAACCAATGAGTTGGTCGGCTCCGTCAGGATTCGGACCAGATCGTCCCGGGTCAGGCTGGCCAATTCCACCCGGATCGGAAAACGTCCCTGCAGCTCCGGAATCAGATCCGAAGGCTTCGAGAGATGGAAAGCCCCCGCCGCAATGAAGAGGATGTGATCCGTCACGACGGGACCGTGTTTGGTCTGCACCGTCGATCCTTCGACGATGGGGAGTAGATCCCTTTGCACGCCCTCACGAGAGACATCGGGGCCCTGCTTGCCACCACTCCCCACAGCCACCTTATCGATTTCATCCACGAAAACGATGCCGCTCTGCTCTACCCGTGAGACGGCCAGTTCCCTGACTTCGTCCGGGTCCACAAGTCGAGTGGCTTCTTCATTCGTGTAGGCGATTCGNGCATCCGCCACACTCATCCGCCTGCGTTTNGTCTGGTTGGGGAACATGCCACCCATCAGGTCCTTGAACTGAACCCCCATTTCTTCCATGCCCTGAGGCGTCATGATGGACATGGAAGGGCCGGAGCCTTCTTCGGTGAGCTCCACCTCGATTTCACGTTCATCGAGCTCACCCAGTCTCAGCAATTTCTCGAGCTTGACTCGAGTGGGGTTCTCCTCATCCGCGGTCTCATTGGGCGAAGCCGCGATGGGCGCAGGGGGCAGGAGTGCATCGAGGACCCTCTCCTCGGCTCGCTCTTCGGCCTTGGCGATCACGCTCTTCTTCAACTCTTCCGTCACCAGGCCGATGGAAAGTTCAGTCAGGTCCCGGATGATGGACTCCACATCCCGACCCACGTAGCCGACCTCTGTAAACTTCGAAGCCTCGACCTTGATGAAGGGGGCCTGCGCCAATCGGGCCAACCTCCGGGCGATCTCGGTCTTTCCGACCCCCGTCGCGCCGATCATGATGATGTTCTTGGGTGCAATCTCGTCCCGTAGCTCTTCCGGAACCTGTTGTCGNCGCCAGCGGTTGCGCAAAGCAATCGCAACGGATCTCTTGGCTTCACGCTGACCGACGATGTAGCGGTCCAGTTCGGAAACAGTTTCGCGAGGGGTAAAGGTCGGGGTTTCATTCACGGCAGAGTCTCTATCTTTATGGAGTCATTGGTATAGATGCAGATTTCAGCGGCCACACGCAGGGCCTCGGCGGCAATNTCCTGAGCCGAGAGNTCCGTGTGACGNGACAACGCCCGAGCGGCCGCCAGAGCATAGGACCCGCCCGAGCCAATCGCTGCCACCCCGTCGTCCGGCTCGATCACATCCCCATTGCCGGACACCACCAGCAAGGTTTCAGGATCTGCCACCAGCAGCATGGCCTCGAGCCGACGAAGCATCCGGTCGGTGCGCCAATCCCGCGCGAGTTCCACCGACGCCCGGCGAACATTCCCAGGATAGGTCTCGAACTTGCCTTCCAGACGCTCCAGCAAGGTCAACGCATCAGCGACGCCTCCNGCNAAGCCCACAACGGCCTTGCCTTTGGCGATCCGGCGAACCTTTTCNGCTCCCTGTTTCATCACCATTTCGCCCACCGTCACCTGACCGTCTGCGGCCATCGCCACTTCGCCGTCGCGCAGAACCGCCACTACGGTGGTCGCGCGAACTCGGGGACCCTCTTCCGTCATTCGTCTTTCTCCCTTTCGCTTTCCTGTGCCCCGTGTCTCTCGGAGAGGTCTCTTCCGCTCTCCGAAGACGAATCCCGAGAGCCTTCTCGAGCCCGGGGGTGCGCGCGATCATAGACCTGACGCAAGTGTTCCACTGAAACCGCTGTGTACTTCTGGGTTGTCGATAGACTCGCGTGCCCCAGGAGCTCCTGGATTTCTCGCAGGTCTGCCCCCATGTCCAGCAGGTGGGTAGCATAGCTGTGGCGGAGGCGGTGCGGGTGTACATGATCTTGTATCCCTCCCTCCTTCCCGCGCTTTTCNAGNACCCGCCTGACGTCGCGCGCTCCGAGTCTGCTCGGAGGCCCGACCTTCTTGTTCCGACGCAACGCGATGAAAAGAGGTTCCCCGAGCACGCCCGGATGCCGACGCACCTCGAGCCACGCCTCTAGAGCCGATCGAGCCTGCTGCGGAATCGGCACGACTCTTTCCTTTCCGCCCTTGCCCATGACCCGGGCGTCTCCCCGGTGAAGATCCACATCCCGCACGTCCAAAGCCACCAACTCGCCCACGCGAAGTCCTGTGCCGTAGAGCAATTCCACCACCGCGGAATCGCGCAATCGCGCGAGAATCTGACGCGGCGAGAGTTCCTCAGCCGGCGGAGCCGGACTTTCATCCGCCAGAGCAAAACAATCATCCACCGAAAGGGGACGAGGCGCCCTCTTGGGTGTCTTGGGCAGAGGCAGGCCTCCGGTCGGGTCCAGTGCCACGTGCCCCTCTCTTTGCAGAAAACGGAAGAAGGCCCTGACCCCCGCCAGACGACGCCCCAGGGTTGAAGCGCTTCGCTCNCCATAGAGTCCGGAAAGCCAGCTTCGGATCAGCTCCGCATCGACCTGTTCTGGCTCGGTGGCCTCCCCGNCAAAGTCCGCCAACTGCGCCACATCCGACAGATAGGCTCGGCGCGTATGCACCGAAAAAGCGCGCTCTACACGCAGATAGCGCTCAAAGTCTTCGCTGGCTTCCTTCCACTTCATACGCCCTGCCCCTCTTCGAGCAGTCGATAGGCCTCCATGGCCTCAAGGGCGCGAGCCCCCAGGAGTTCATTCTTTTCGCGCTTGGATCGCTTCTTGCGCCCACGCGGAACCGGTCCCTCAAGCGGCGGAAAGAGCCCGAAGTTCACATTCATCGGCTGGAAATGAGCCGGAGGGGCCTCCCTCAAATGAGTCATGAGAGCCCCGTGTGCCGTCTCACGCGGGACATCGAGACGATCTTGACCGAGCATGGCCCACGCCACGTTTCGACCGGCAATGCCACCCAAAGCCGCCGATTCGACATAGCCCTCCACACCGGCCATCTGTCCTGCCAGATAGAGNCCGGGACGCGCATGGAGTTCAAGAGACGGTGCCAGTCGCTTCGGAGCATTCACNTACGTNTTCCGATGAACCGAACCGAAGCGGGCGAAAACCGCCTTCTCNAGNCCCGGAAGGGAACGGAAGATCCTCTTCTGTTCGCCCATCTTGAGTTTTGTCTGGAAACCNACCAGGTTGAAGAGCGTCCCCTCTCGATCCTCCTGACGAAGCTGCACCACCGCGAAAGGACGTTTCCCTGTGCGAGGATCAATCAGACCCACCGGCTTCATGGGACCAAAGGAAAGGGTCTGCGGACCGCGACGGGCCATCTCNTCAATGGGAAGGCAGCCCTCGAAGTAGAGGTCCTTTTCGAATGGGTGAAGCGCGATCTGATCGGCCGCCATGATCTCGGCAACAAAGCCCTGATATTCATCCTCGTTCAGGGGAACATTGAGATAGTCACCCTCCCCTTCTTCGTANCGAGAAGCGCGGAAGACCACCGTATGATCAATCGAATCTGCGTACAGGGTGGGAGCAATCGCGTCGTAGAAATAGAGATACTGTTCCCCCAGCATGGACTGCAGGTCGCGCGCCATTTCGGGCGCCGTCAAAGGTCCCGTCGCCAGGACGACAAAGGGATCGTCAGGAATGCTTTCAACCAGTTCTCGGCGAATCTCGATCAAGGGGTGCTCAGAAACCCGGCGGGTCACACCGGCTGAAAATGAATTGCGATCCACAGCCAGGGCTCGACCGGCGGGCACCGCACATTCGTCCGCCACTTGCATGATCAGGGAGCCCAGGCAGCGCATCTCTTCTTTGAGAAGCCCGATGGCATTGTGGGTTCCACTCGCTCGAAACGAATTACTACACACCAACTCAGCGAGGTCTTCAGAAACATGCGCCGGAGATAGCCGCTCGGGTTTCATGTCGTACAAGGTGACCGGCACGCCGCGCTCAGCCGCTTGCCACGCTGCTTCGCAGCCTGCAAGGCCGCCTCCGATCACCACCAGCCGACTTTGTCCCGACGAATTGGCACTCATCTTCCCGCTCGCTCCCGACTTTCCATCCACTTGAACCCTGAGGGAGCAAAGAGGTCTGCCCTGCTCCGCTCCCCATGAAATCTGACGCCCCTCTAGATTAGCTCACTGAACAATCCCATCGAATGCAGCCTGCCCAACAGGGGCTCTGGGGCTCTATACTGCGGGAAAGACAGCCCCACGAGCTGGGCGAAACCGGGCACCTTCAAAACGGGGAGGAATCAGGATATGGCGGGACCGCTTGAGGGGATCCGGGTCGTCGACGTTTCAGCCGTGGTATCCGGCCCACTCTGTACCATGATGCTGGCCGACCAGGGAGCCGAGGTGATCAAGATCGAATCCCTGATTCCCGGAGAGGTCTTGCGCCTCTCGCCTTTCGCCCGTGGTGGACTCACTTCCTTCTACACAAACTGCAACCGGAACAAAAGAGCCATCGCCCTGGATCTCACCCGGGAGGAAGGCCTCGAGGTTGTCTTGAAACTCGTCCGGCAGGCCGACGTGTTTGTGCAGAACTGGCGACCCGGAGCGGCTGGGCGCCTCGGGCTCGATGAGCCGAGCCTGCGAGCCATCAATCCGGAACTGATCTACTGCTCGATCTCGGGCTATGGCCCCGACGGCCCCTACAGTCAGCGAAGGGTCTACGACCCGATCATCCAGGGCTTGTCGGGTCACGCCGCCGTCCAGATCAACCCCCAATTGCCCATCCGCGATCTGGTCCGCAACATCGTGGCCGATAAATCGAGTGCGTATACCGCCGCCCAGGCCATCAGTGCGGCTCTCTTTGCCCGGGAAAGAGGCCAGGGAGGTCAACACATCCAGGTCCCCATGATCGATGCGTCCCTCGCATTCTTCTGGGCCGACGGGATGCTGGCCCACACCTTCACGGGCGATGATCCGCCCGGCGGAAGAACCCTCTACGAAACCTATCGCCTCAGCGAAACCCAGGATGGACACCTGATCTATTTCGTCGCCACAGACGCCGAATTCCACGGTCTCTTCCGCGCCCTTGGCCATCCCGAATGGGTCGATGACCCTCGCTTTGACACCGTGGCAGCGAGGTATCAGCAAGAGAACGCCGAGGCCCTCGGCGAAAAAATCCAGGAAGCCCAACTCGGGTTCACGACCGAGGATCTGCTGGAGAGAATGCTCGCCGAGGACGTGCCCTGCGGACCGGTCCTGGGCCTCGACGAGATCTTCAATGACCCCCAACTGATCCACAATGAGTCCATCCTCGAGTTCGAACACCCCACGGCAGGCCCCTACCGTCAGGCCAGACCGGCTGCGCGCTTTGACAAGACTCCCCAGGATCCGACACGCCGGATGCCACCTCTCCACGGAGAGCACACCGACGAAGTCTTGAGCGAGCTCGGCTACTCAGAGTCCGAGATCGAGGTCATGCGGGAAGCCGGCACCCTTCTCGAAAAACCCTGAACGTCACGGAGCCCGGCCTTACGCGCTAGAGCGCCGTATATCCACCGTCCGCCATGACGGCCGAACCGGTGACGAACGACGCATCGTCCGAAAGAAGAAAAGCCACCACACCGGCGATCTCTGCGGGGTCCGCAGCACGGGGAAGAGCCACCGGCGGGCGCTGCCGCGGCAGACGCTCCCCACTCGGGGTCGCCGCTCCGACATGGTCCTCGCGACTGTGTTCACCGAGAGAGGTCTTCACCGCTCCGGGGCAGATGCAATTCGCTCGAATGCCTTTGGCGCCGTAGTCCACCGCGATCTGCCGAGTCAGCTGGAGTACGCCTCCCTTGCTCGCCGCATAACTGGCCGCCGACCCGCCTGCCCCCACCACCACTGAGGCAATGGACCCCGTGGTCACGATGGCGCCCTGCCCGGCCGTAAGCATCAGGGGGAGACAATGCTTCGCCAGCAGGAAGACCCCGGTCAGATTGACGCGCAGTACAGCCTCCCAATCCTCAAGGGTGGTTTCATGGATCCAACCCGCGCCGGCTGTGCCGGCGTTGGCAAAAAGGCAGTCTACGCCCCCGAGTTCCACCGAAGCGCGGGACACCGCCGCCGCAACCTGGCCTTCGTCAGCGACATCACACTCAACGCCAAGCGCCTTTCCTCCGGACTCAAGAATCTCCTGCGAAACCGCTTCGGCCAAAGCGCCGCGTTTGTCCAGGATGGCCACCCGAGCGCCCTCCTCGGCCAGTCGCAGCGAAGCCGCTCGACCAATCCCACTCCCCCCTCCGGAGATCACCACCGAACGCCCTTCCAATCGTTGACCCTTCATCATGAGGACTCATCGCGGCGGACGAAATCAACCTGAATCTCACGGTGGGAGATCCGCCAGCCTTCTTCGGTCCGCACAAACCGGTCCCGGTACTCGCCCACCATGGCGGGCCCTTCGAGCGGAGAGACCGAACGACCTTCTTCGCCATCGTGGCGATAGAGAGTGAGGTAGACCGTGCCTTCCGCGTGATCGGCATCCACTATGTCGAGGAAGAAGTTGTTGCACACGTGACGGGACATCCGGGCCACATTGGCTTGACGGAACGCCATGGCTTTCCGGATGGCTTCGCGACCGTCCATGGTCACTTCCGGGGACGTCCAGACGCCGTCNTCCGTGAAGAGTTCTGCAATTCGCTCGGCCTCACCGTGATCTACGAAGTGGCAATAAGCCGTCACCAGTCGTTCGCAATCACGCTCGATCAGAACCTTCTCACTTTGATCCACAAAGCCNCCTTCTCGTGATCGCCCATGCAGGCTCTCACCGCGTCATGTCCCGATCGAGCATAGACGATCCGCTTGCATATTCCGCATGGAACCCGACAGCGAGAGTTCGAAGCCTCCTTCGCTATCGTATCGGCACAATGAAATGCCAACGACTCGGAGCAAAACATGGCTGATCGAGCGCGCGAAAGGCTGGTGGACGGACAGGCCTGGGATGACTTCTGCGACACCCTGAAGGTCGCGGGGCATGTCATTGACGACTTCGGCGACGAGCCCAGCGATCAAGAACGCGCCGAGTGGTACCGCTACCTCACGCGAATGGTCCGAAACGGCTTTGAACGCATGGTGGAAAACTGCGAACCCGAGCGTCCCCGGCTTCGTGATGCACCTTGGCGACAAAGCATCAATGTCCAGAGCCCCGACCAGGATCACCTCATGTGCGAATTCGTCGACGGTCGNCACGAGTATCGCATCAGCGGACATCGAGGCACTCTTCCGTACTTCATCATTGCCACCTGGACCGCGCCCCAGCCCCCGGATCTCGCCAGCCGAAACTGGGCCGAGTTGGGTGTCGATGGCCTGGCGGATTTCGACCCGACCCACCTCAAGACCACCTCCTTCCTCCACAGTGGCGAGATCGATTTCGACGACGAGGGCCGCTTTGAAGTCATCTTGAGCCAGACGCCTCGCGAGAAGAACTGGGTGGCGCTGGAAGAATCCACCACGGGCGTCTTGATCCGGACCCTCTACGCCAACCGGGAAGACACCGTCCCTCCCCGCATGCGGATCGAGAGACTGGACCGGCCGAAACCCCGGCCCTTGGAGCCCGAAGAAATGAGCGCCGGACTCGCGAAAGCGGGCCAGATCGTGCTGGGCTACGCCGAACTCGTGCGGGCCTGGTGGCAGAACAATCTCTCTCAAAGGCCCAACTCCATCGACTTCTCGGAAGCCACCTACCTCAGCAATGGAGGCGTACTGGACCGTCTTCACGGATTCGGAGCCTGGCAGAAGGACAAGGACGAGGCCCTGGTGATCCGCTTTTCTCCGCCCGAGTGCGAGTACTGGATCTTCCAGGTCTGCAATCGNTGGCAGGAGAACCTGGACGTCTACGAAGACGGCCAGGGCTACATCACGAAGTTCACCGCTCGCCACGAAGAAGACGGCTCGGTCCTGGCCATTCTATCGGATCGAGACCCGGGTCTCGGTGGAAACTGGATCGACTCCTTCCAACACGAAGCGGGTGTTTTCAGCCTGCGCTTGATCCAGACCGAGGGTGGATCCCCCATCAGGATCCACCGCGTGAACCTGGAATCTCTTGAGGAAAAGGGTTGGCGCACCCTGGAAGACGCTGAGCCCATCGCAAGCGGCATCGTCACCGACTGAAACGGAAAACGGCCTGACCCTCGGCGAGGAATCGCCGGAGGCAGACCGTCTTCCAAGATCAAACCGACTCGGCTAGAAACCGGACGGCGAAATCGGGCAACTGGCGGGCGCCGGAGAGTTGACCTGCGCCTTGAATGAACCCGGCTCATCATAGGGATTTGGGCTTGTGCCAGCCGACGGCTGTTTCGCCAGGGCCGAAGCACACCATTCGAGTTGACCCAGNGTCAAGTTCACCGCAATCGCACCCTGGGTAGGCTCATTCAACGTATAGTCCCAGGCGTCTCCATTCGCCCGGATATCGATGAGACGCTTCTGCAAAGTGACCTGCTGAACCGGCGATGACCCATCACCGCGATAGCGGTAGCCCGACGCCGTCTCAGTCCAGTTCTCCCTGGGCAAGGTCACACTTTTGTATTCACCGGTTCCGGCGGCATTGTAGACCGTCAGTGTTGCTCCATGCTCGGTGGGGTCTCCAGGGCTCATCGCCGCCGGCTTCGCGATGGAGGAATCCGTCGAATTGAACCGCATCAAACGCTTGGTCCTACCCGATGCAAGCACTTGATCAACGAGCCTGAGCCTCTGGGTCGTGATATTGGTGATGGGGTTCAACATGGTAATGAACTGCTCGTCATCTTGTGTGATGAAAATCGGGCGGGTATCGATGGGCGGATCCGCCGGCAGGCGAAGACTGCGCAGAAAGCTNACGAGGGCTTGCTGCTCATTGTCACTCAAGGACCGGTACGCCGCGACGGAGTCGTTGGCTTCACTGCCAACCCCTTCATGACCGATGATCGCCTCATGCAGGGTACGCGCCCGGCCGTCATGCAGCCAAGGCCCCGTATCGCCCACACCCCAGAGCTTGGAGGTCAGCCATTCGTTGTTGGGGATCGGATTGCCTGAATCGTCTGCTTGCGGCTCACCGATCTGTTCCAGATTGGTTCCCATGACGTGTCGTTTCAGGTCACTATAAAGCGGCACCGAGACGGTCCCGCCATTTTCCGGCAGCCGAGGGAGGAAGGTTGTGAAAACCGACGGGAATTGCGTGGTCCCCGGCAACGAGGCAAAGGTCGNTGTCTNCAGATTGTTGGAGGAGAGATCAATGCACAGGTACCCGGNCTCAGGGCAGTCCCCCGTGTCTTTGGGAGCCAGATGCTCCACAAGGACCGGGTGGGATGCAGGATCGAGCACNGTNTGGCTCCCAAGGCCTCTCATGGAAGGAACGGAAGGAATGGAAGATTCATCGGGGCACGAATCGGGAATAGAGCCGAAAAAATCGGGGTTCTGGATGGTGAAGATCGGGCTTTCTATGGTGAGTGACTCCTGATGGCAACTGGTGCAAAGAGCCTTCTCAAGGAATTCCCTTCCATCACTGGAGTGGGGGCTCACAGGTTGGAACTGCGGGGGTCTGACAAGCCCCGTCCAAGCCGTCAGCGCCGTTACGTTTCCGATGGACTGATCAATGGCGTTCTGCAGTTCCTCTCCCGAGAGAACCTGGTCCAGGGTCGCAGGACTGCCTGCTCCCAGAGCCATTTCATTGTACAAGCCATCGTCGTCACAATCGTTGTTCGGCCCGACCAACTCGACGGGCTGAACGCTCATATGAAAGTCCAGAGCACTCATCACAAAATGACGAACGGTGGAAGCGACGCCTTTGTGCTGAAGGGGACGCACGATCAGATCGGCTTGAATNCCCTCGTATCCCCACATTTCCGGGTTTTCACACGATGCGTCATCGCAACGGACGTGGAGCGTGCCAAAAGAAATCGGAGGGTTGCCCTTGGTGGTCTTCAATTCGGCGCTGGCTTCGAGATCGGGGCTGTTTTTGGCCCTCTCAAGGGTCTCCTTCTCGATGGTGAGGAGTTCGGACGTCATCTCGAACGCCAGTCTCTGAAGGTAGGCGGTGCCGAAGACCGAAGGCGGACTTCGAACGATGTTCACGAGCTTGCCCTCCGCATTGGGCAGCGGCCATTCAGGATTCTGGAAGAGCGTATTCGAAAAGGAACTCGCCCCACCGGTCCCACCGGGCTTGCTGGCGAGCCAAGGCCCCGTGAATTTGTCTTTCTTCATGTTGAAACTGTTGTCGTCCAGCGGGATCGGCTTGAAGAAGNTCCCGGCTGAGTTGTGACATTCCCAGCAACGCTGGGCTCCCAGCCCGTTCATGCGCAGAAATGGAATCGAAGCCTGCCCTTCCGGCCACATGTCCTCTCGTTGCCCCGATCGAGGCCCGTATTCGCCCTCNCCGTGNCCGTCTNCCGGAGTCAGCGGGCAGACAAAGTAGTGGCGCCCGGAAAGAAGCATATCGGCCAGGTCATTTCCCACATTCTGATCGGGCTTGACGGTGCCGTCGGCCGACATGACGTCACTTTGATTGATGTTGACGGGCAAAGTCACACATCGCTCGTAGATCTGCTCTGGTCCGAANGCAGGCTCCTCGCCGACTTCCGCCAAGGACGTCGAAGCACTGGCCAGAACCAGCCCGAGAATCGCAGGAAGACGGAAGCANCGTACNAGAAAGACGAAAGGGGATTTCATGAATACCTCTTCAAGCCACGGACACGGACTCTGGCGAGTTGCGTCCGGCAGATCGGATCAAAAAAGAGTCGCTGTAGAAGCTGTAGAAAATGAAAAAACGCTTCAAGAAGGATCGTTCAGACATTCAACACTCACAGGAAACGTGCACTGTGTTTTGCTGAACAACCGAATGATGACGTACTGGATGATGACGAGAAATAGGTCTCACACTACCTATTCTTTCATCGAAACTTTGAAATCAACTTTCAAAAAACGAATGAAGTAGGGAAAAGCGACCGAAAAAAGAGATCCGAAAACAAANTCGCGCTCTCCTACGCAAAAGTGAGAAACAAAATTCACAGTCGTGTGAATCAAACTGGCTTGTACATTCGTATTGGGCTCTGATCAAAGCATGGACAGAGAAGCTCCGGTCCCGCGGAGAGCGTCGTGACGGCAACGCAAGANGAAAAGAACGGTAATAAGAAGAAAGAAGACTTCTATTCTCCCGGCCCCTTGGAGGGATTCGATGCACGAACTCAAAAACCTGAGATTCGTGCCGCCTTGAAGAAGTGGTTGACCCTGCAGGATGCGCTGTGTCTTTCACCGGTTCACGCCATGGAGTGCATTGAAGCCGCATCCGGCAATCCGGAAAAGGCCCTTCAGATCAGCCGCCAGAAACCTCGTTCTTCCGAGACCGAAATGCGAAGATGGATTGAGGTCCTCGCCGAAAAAAACATCCGCGCCCTGCCCGTCACATCCCCCGCCTACCCCATGTCGTTAAGAGTCATTTCCGACCCTCCTCCCCTGCTCTTCTTCCGAGGCCAGATGCCCGATTGGGAGAAACCTGCAGTGGCCATCGTGGGCGCTCGGGCCGCCACTCGATACGGGCTGACCGTGGCGCGGGAACTGGCCGAGGATCTGGCAAAATCCGGGGTCACCGTGGTCTCCGGCCTCGCGCGTGGCATCGATGCGGCCGCGCATGGGGGCGCACTGAGGTCTGGCGTGACCTGGGCCGTTCTCGGATGTGGCCCCGACCGGATCTATCCCCGTGAGCACCGGAAACTGGCGGACGAGATCAGCCAATCGGGAACCGTACTGAGCGAACTCCCATTGGGTCGACCTCCCGCCGCACCCCACTTTCCCCTGCGCAACCGGATCATCAGTGGCCTTGTCCAGGTCGTGGTGGTGGTCGAAGCGAGGCTCCGAAGTGGGTCCCTGATCACCGCTCGGCATGCACTCCAGCAAGGACGCGAGGTCATGGTGGTCCCGGGCTCAATCCATTCGCCGACTTCCGACGGAACCAACGCGCTGCTACGTGATGGCGCCCGACCTATCCTTGGTGTCGAAGACATTCTCGAGAGCCTCGGTGATTTGGGTGCATCGAACTCCAGAGCCAAGACTTCGAACGAACCCGAGGGCGCAACACCACCGAAAGACGCCCAATCCATCGACGTTCTCGAAGCGCTGCACAAAGAAAGCCTGGATCGCGACTCTCTCCAACGAACATTGGAAATTCCGCCCCGTGAACTCTCTTTGCGCCTGGTCGAACTCGAAATGGCCGGATGGATCTCCACCGACAGGGATGGGCGCCTCTGCCTGGCCCGAGCGCGAGGCTTGATCGGCTCGAAAATCCAAAACTCCTCCTGACGTGGTGCTTCTGAAAGATTCTTGATGATTCGAATCACTCAACGCACGGTGGATAAACTTTGTCCGCGCGACGCGGAATACTTCCTTTGGGATGAAGAACTCACGGGACGTATCCCAGCGCACGCAACTCATCGAGCGTGGACGCGTCCAGGTCGAGCTGTGGTGCCGCTCTCTTCTGTGCGCCGATCTCGGGTTCGATAAGCAGCGTCGTGATCTGCGCCCGCAAGCGCTCGCGCCGCTTGGGATCTCGCTCGGAGAGATCGGTCGTCTCGTTCGGGTCGGCCGCGAGGTCGAAGAGTTGGGTGGTCCCGCTGTCGGAGAGAATCAGCTTGTGGTCTCCCTCACGGAGAGCCCAGAGCCCGTGGCCGTAGGCCGCGAGGACGGGGCTTGCTTCGCCGGCTACACTCAGCGCCTGCAAGGGATAGGCGTACCGAAGCAGCACAGGCCTCCCGTTTTGCTCTTCCGCGCTCTGGAGGTCGATCCCTTGAGATCCCGCCGCGTCGAGCCCAGCGAGCGTGCTCAGGGTGGCGTAGATGTCGACGAGCTGAACGGGCGCCGCGACACGCTTTCCGGCCGCAAAACGGGGTGGGTAACGAACCAACAGTGGCACCCGAACAGTCGTCTCATACAGACTGAAGACGTGATCTACCATCCCATGCTCGCCAAAGTTCTCGCCATGGTCCGAGGTGACCACCAGCACGATGTCGTCGAGCAGGCCTTGCTGTGAGAGGATCTCCGTGACCTGCCCAACGAGTTGGTCCGTATAGAGAAGCTCCGCGTCGTACAGTTCGCTCATCTGCTGGAGCTCGTCGCTGGACACGGGCTGAGCGCCCGAAAAGTGTCGCAGCCAGTGGCTGCTGACCTCGGGCGGCGTCTCCCGTTCTACCCAGCCCGCGCGAGCCTCGCCGGGGGGAGCGTATGGGCTATGGGGCTCGTTGAAGTTGAAGAACGCGAAGAACGGTTGCTCGTCGCGAGCATCGAGAAAGTCCTGAAAATGCGCGATGGCGGGGTGCTTCTCATCGGTGCTCTCCGTCGGTCGCCAGGTCTCGTAATACTGCTCGAAGCCCTGGCCCCAGCCGAAGGCTCGACCCACCATGGGGTTCCCCACGATGCCAATCGTCTGATACCCGATCTCCGAAAGCCGCTCCGCCAGCGTGACCTGGTCCTGTGGGAGATGCCAAGAGGACTGCGTGACGCGGTGCGTGTGCGGATACAGACCGGTCATCAAGGAAGCGTGTGCGGGCGGGGTCCAGGCGCTGGTCGAATAGGCTTGGTCGTAGACCGTCGATTCCTGGGCGAGTGCATCCAGGGCCGGGCTGGTCTCTCGCGGGTAGCCGTAGAGCGAGAGACGATCCGGCCGCGTCGTGTCCAGGACGATCAGGACCAGGCTCGGGCCAGACGGGCCGGCACTGCACGCCGTGAGGAGCGCGGTGATCAGAGTGAAGAAGGTCGCGGTCGTAGCGAACCTCAGGACGCTCTGTACGCTGCCCAACCGTGTCGGTCTACCGTCCATCATCGTCGCTCCTCGACCCCTTACCGCACAATCGGCCGACACTGGCCCCGCAGTCGTGAAAGGTCCCAGGCCTGGACCTGTTCGTCCGACAGGGATGGACGCCTCTGCCTGGCCCGAGCGCGAGGCTTGATCGGATCGAAAATCCAAAACTCCTCCTGAAGGATTTCGTACAAAACGGAAACATACGGAGCAAGAAGCGGGAAATCCAGGAGCATCGATGCCGTTGACACCGTGAGAACGACACCTTCAACGGTGGCGCCTCCCATTCGAAAACAGTTATGATCGCCAGCCTATGGAGAAAAGTGAATGAGCAGCGGCAGTCTGGACCGCAAAAAACACTTTGTAGCCGAACTGAAGGCGCACTTTTCCGAAAGCATCTCAGCGGCCCGTCTCGCCGAAATGAACGCTGGCCAAATGAGCGAAAACATGCGGAGCGAGGCGACCAGCCGCGGTGACGCCAAGGCCGCCGTAGAATCCGGGCGCATGGCTGTCGCTCATGGACAGAGACGGGAGCGCACCAAACAGGACGTCGACCGTTTGATCGCATTCGCTTCCAGGAGTCTGAAAAACTTCCGCCGCGACGCACCCATCGAGCTTGGCGCCATGGTGGACGTGAGAGTCGAGGAACTCGAAAGCGGAGCCGTGGAAGAAAGAACCTTCTTCATTCTGCCGGTCGGAGCAGGAACCGACCTCGAGGGTCCGGGCGGAGACGGTTTCCTCTCGGTGATCACACCCGAATCGCCGGTGGGTCGATCCCTGATGGGCCGGCGCGTGGGCGACTCGTTCGACACCGAGATCAAGGGTGTCGAACGCGAGTGGACAGTGACGGACCTGGTCTGAACCGGTCCACCCAGGAGCCGATTCCGCTACAGGTTGATGGCCTTCTGGAACGCCGGCCGGGCCTCGATATGACCGATGTATTCCTTCACGTTGCCCATCTCATCGGCAACCTGACCAAGTCGGTTGGCCATGAAGATCGAATGCCCCAACATGATGTCCGCGGCCGTGAATGCCCCTACCAGATACTCACGACCGGCGAGCGCCTCATTGACGGGGGCCACGGCTCGGCCAAGAAGTCGCTGTGCCTGCTCGAGCGCCGTCTGATCTCGGCGTTCGGGCGGAAGCAGGACGCTGTGAACCATGATGGTATTGATCGGGGGCATCACCATGCCTTCGCAGTAGTGAAACCACTGCAGGTATTCCGGAAACTCAGGCGCATCTACGGCCGGCTTCAGACCTCCATCTCCATACCGGGCCATCACATACTCCACGATGGCACCTGACTCGAAAATCGAAACGTCTCCATCCTCCAACACCGGGATGCGGCCCAGGGGGTGACGCTTTCGATGTTCGTCGGACTTCAGATCCTTCGGATGAAACGCCATCGCGTTCAGGTCGTACTCCAGGCCCAGTTCTTCCAACAACCACACAATCCGTCCCGCGCGGGAATTCGGAGCAAAATGGAGTTTCAACATCGGACTCTGCCTTTCGTTTCTCGGTTCAGATTCAATCACAGAAGATGTGCATGGATCATCATCGTAACAACCTATCGAACGGAATTCATCGTGGTTTCTGCCCAAAGGCGATTTCCACACCGGCCAGCTTCATCTTCTCGATCTCCGCCTGCGTCGAGTCCGGATGAACGCCCGCCGAAAGATCAATCAGGACACGAGTCCGAAAGCCCTCTCTGACGGCATCCAGGGCCGTGGCAGCTACGCAATAGTCGGTACACAAGCCCGCGATATCGATCGAATGGATCCCACCCGAGACAAGAACCTCGGCCATCCCGCGCCCATCCGGAAGCGCGGCTTCGAAAGCCGAATACGCGGCCGAGTACATTCCCTTGCTGAACATCTGGTGCGGATTCTCACTGAGGATTTCTTCCACCTCGGGATGGAAGTCGGCCCCTGTCGTACCGGCCACGCAATGAGCGGGCCAGGAATCAACGAAGTCGGGCTCCTCTGAAAAATGGCCTGCTGGATCCACGTGCCAATCTCGACTGGCCGCCAGGAGGTCATACTCAAAAGCGTACCCGCGCACGTACCGAGCCAACGAGCGAGCCACATCCGCGCCACCCGACACCTGCAGTGCGCCGCCTTCACAGAAATCATTCTGCACGTCCACGAGAAGGAGTGCTGAACCCTCCCCCGCTCTTGTGCCGGACGCAGTCATCTCTCGGTATGAACTTCACAGGAGAACAGCATGGGTTGGCTTCCGGGTCTCTACGATTTCACACAACAAGATCACAGGCCGCAATGGCCTGACCTCATCGGAGTCTACGCCGATCGCCCGTCGCATGCGAGAGACGCCTCATGCGGCCCAGAATCAGAAACTACAAAGGGAAATCGTGAACCCGGACGAGAAGGTCCAGATCAGCGGGAAGCGATGGGATCGGAGGTCGGTCGAACGAGATCACCCACTTCAAGGGATCGGGTTGTATGTGTCACATAGGCCACGGCGGTCTTGGGCTGAACTTCCACAAGAACCAGTTGTCCAACCACATGGTCCGGGGTCATCACTTTCCGACCCGAGACCCTGTCGGACCGGCGAGAACCCGGGACATAGACCTCAACCTCTGACCCGGCCTCGAATCCATGCAAAGAACCCCGATTGAGATAGACATGATCCCCGTCACCCATCTGGGTCCGATCGTCGGGTGTAAACACAATGGCGCCTTCCAACGCGGCAGGACTCGTCCGCACATCCACCTGCGCGGGCATGGGACGGCGAGGAATCACCTGATCTCCACGTAGGAGAGCCGATCGGGACTGCACGACGCGCGCCAAGGCTGAACCACCCTGGACATCGACCACCTCAAGCCACCCCAGAACATCCACATGGTATCCGAGCTTCCTCTTCTTCCCGACATCGTAGACCGGCTCGATCTCTCGAAAGATCGTGAACTGCTCGCCCGCACTCACTTCGCCATCGCCTATTCCCAGATAGACTTCATCCCCTTGCGCGAGCCAGTGTCGTTCTGTCGGACTGTCGACGATGCTCGTCGCGCCCTGAATCATTTCGGGGCTCAGAAAACCCATGGCCGCTCGTTCGACAACCCGGATACTCGGTGAGGGGGAAAGAACCGGCGGGGCCTTTCGAGCGGGGAGATACTCCAACGGCTCTTTTTGAAGAGGGGNNCTCTNTGGAGCCGCAGCCAACTCCTGTTCCGCTGCAATCATCCTCTCCGCTTCCATGGGCGTGATGCGTCGCATCTCTCCCGAAGTAATCCAGATACGGTCTTCCGGCACGATCAAATGAGGATTCGCGATATCCTCGTTGTCTCTCCACACCGAAGGCCAGACCCAAGGCGTTCCCAGATAGGCTTCAGAGATATCCCATAAGGTGTCCCCGGAGAGAACGGTATGGATTCTTCCTCTTTCCCCCGCTGCGTCCACGGCCCAGGGCCCCAAGGCAACAAGCGAAGAGTCCGAACGGNCATTCGCCTCGCGCGTGCTCCGCCCCTCACCAGTCGGTTCGGGCGACCCATGCACTGCCATCACCGAGAAGAAGAAAACAAAGANAATGATGGAAAGGGATCGCGTCGCAGCTCTCATGGTAGGCCTCCACGCCGACCGATCGCCGCAATNCAATGNGAACCCAGAGCGGGAACCCAGNACCAGGCCGAACAGTCAGGTCAGCTAGGCGTATCGGCGGAACGCCCGATGTCCTTGACGTCCCTCGCACAAACNCNCCGATTTANCCCTTCGGGGAAATGCGCCCTGTCAGCTGGAGGCTTTGAGAGTCTCAATCCGTTCTCGAACTCCGCCCGCCCAGGCCGGATCCTGCGAGATCTTTCCGCTGCTCTTGAGCTCATTCAAATCCGTCAGAGCCGCCTCCAGGGTTTCAATGGCTTTCTCGCGGTCCCCCGCACTCTCGTAGGCCATGGAAAGATGCATGCGAATCTCACCGATATTCGGGTCATTGGAAGGCATGATCGAAACCGCCTCGGTCAGGTACCCGATGGCCGCTGAGGACACACCACGCTTGTAGAGCACCCAGCCCAGCGTATCCGCTGCACTCGGACTGTCAGGCATGGCCGCCTTGGCTTCCTGAGCCAGCCTCAGAGCACGGTCCAGATCGCCGTTCTCCTGAGTGGAGATCATGTAGGCCAGATTGTTCTTGGTCTCCGCCAGTTCTGAATTCAGCTCCAGCGCTTTTTCATAATTCTGCTGGGCGAGCTCGTCCTTGCTTGTCATCTCATAGAGCACGCCGAGGAAATGACGGATTGTACCGTTGGTCGGCTGCGCATCCGCCGCACTCTCATACTGCTCAATCGCCCTATCAAGACGACCGGACGAGGCATAGATACGAGCCAACTGAGCGTAATTGTCGACTCCGCTCGGATCGAGTTCCAGGCTCTTGAGGAAGGCCTCTTCTGCCTGTTCGATTTCGCGTTGACGCAGATTCACCAACCCCTTGACCCGCCACAGTTCGGCCGAATCAGGCGATGCTTCAATCGCCGAAGCCACTCNCTCNGCAGAGTCAGACACATNTCCATCCACCGCGTCCACCATCAGCAAAGAACTCAGGACTCGCGGATCATTCGGACTCGCTGCATCCGCCTCGATGAAAGCAGCTCTCGCGGCCTGCCCGTCTCCCTCCACCATGGCAAGCCGACCTCGTGCATAGTGGGCCTCGACCCCTCGATTCTCATCGGGAATGCTATCCAGAAGCTCTCCAGCCTGCTCCACCATCCCGAGACGCACCATGCTCTGTGCCACGAGGATGACCGTCGGATAATCCTTTTTCCGGACCTTCAGATAGCGGCGACCATTCTCGATGGCGTACTCATGCTCTCCGAGTTGAGCGTGAAGTCGAATCAAGACGCGGCGGGCCTCCTGGAAATCCGGCTTGAGCTCTACCGAACGGGCCAGGGAAGCCCGTGCACGTTTGGGTTCGTTGTTCATCAACAGAACTGAACCAAGAACGAAGTGCGCTTGAGACCAGTTCGGTTTCAGATCGACGGCATTCCTGATGTACTCCGTTGCTTTGTCCAGGTTTCCATCCGCCAACTCCAACTTACCCACAACAAAGTTGGCCTCGGCACTCGACGGATTTTCTTTCAGTTCTNCCTCAGCGATGATTCGTGCTTCTGCGGCGAGTTCTTCCTGATCCTCTGANGCGGATCGATCNATCAGCAACTCAGCCTGGCGCAGTCGAGCCAGACTGCTCGTCGGGTCGGCCGCCAGTGCTTGTTCTACCGCGTCCATGGCTCCATCGTAGTCGCCCATCTGAGCCCGAGTATTCGACATCACCAACCAGGGGCCGGCATCCTCCGAATCGAAAGTGGTGGCTCGTTCAAGCATCCGATCTACCTGCTCGCGGTCACCTTTCTCACGATAATATCGAACGAGATTGTCGTTGAGGTCACTCTTGCCTTCCTGCAGATTCGCAATGCCTTCCTCAAGCACGATCACCGCTTCGTCGGGTCGATCACGATCAAAATAGAAGGATGAAAGATTCCTGTAGGCCGCTGCGCCTTCCGGGCCCTGCTTGCCTTCTTCATCCAAAACCAGCGAAAGCTTCACCGCCCCCTTCAGGCTTTCTTCGATCTCTGAATCATCCCCATCATTCGCATTCAACAAAGCCGCCAACATGGTGTATCCCAGAGGCGTCGGATCCTGTTCCAGACTGGCCCGGACCTGGACCGCAGCCTTGTCCATCTGATCCGATTGCTGGTAGAGCGATGCCAGGGCAAGGTGACCGGCGGCATTTCCCGGTTCGATTTCAACCGCTCGTTGCATCGCTTCTTCGGCTTCGCGGTCACGCTCCAGCGCGAGCAGGGCTTGGCCACGGAAACGATGGGCAGCCGCATTATCGGGTTCGACTTCAATGATTTTATCCGCGGACTCAAGCACTTCGTCAAACCGTCCTCCGGCCATTGTCAGAGCGGTGTACTGGATCCTGGAATCGATATCGTCGGGGGCCAAACGAACTGTCTCGGACAGCTCCCAGTAGCCCTCTCGCGCTCGGTCGGTATAGAAATAGGCTTTCGCGAGATTCCGATGGGCCTCCACATGATTCGGATCGATCTGGAGCACGTTCCGAAATTCAATGATCGCTTCCTCATACTCTTCTTGCTCGATGTAGTANTTCCCGTTTTTCACGAAATCGGCGACCTGCGTCTCACTATCTCCGCAGCCCACTGCTCCAAGAACGAGGGAGAATGCACACAGGGTGATGAGCGTATGCCGGACGCGCCAAAGTCGTAGGGAAGAGCTTGAATTCATGATGACCTCATCTCCAGAGATAAGCAGAAGCTTCTGGGTGGATATTAAGCCCGTAGCCTGCCTTATTCGGACGCCAAATTCCACCGCGAAACGACGTATGGACATTGGGACCACTTTCGAAAAACCGAACTCAGCCTCTCCTCGGTCATTTCAGCCGAAGTCTTCAGGAAAAGTCACAGCCTGAGAAGGAAATAGACCCCGTCTCAACCACTCGCTCGAGTCGGATCGCGCGTCTTCCCTACACCAAGACGATAGAGGGAGATCAGGCACCGTGTGGAGTCACCCACGTCCCCCTCATCAAGCGGAGGTCCAATGGCATCCAAACGCTTGGAAACGCGACCTGGCCTACCCCTCTATGGGAATGAGGTAACGCTTTCCGGATTGCTGAAGCCAGCCATCATCTTTGAGTTGCTTGATGGCCCGGGTCACGGTCTCACGAGAGGTCCCGATCATATCCGCAATCTGTTGATGGGTCAGAGCCGGCGTCAGTCGACGCCCCGCCTCCGATGTATCAATCTCGGAAAGCCTGACAAAGAGTCCGCGCGTTCGCTCTTTTACTCCCTGGAAGGAAAGGGAACTCGCCTGCTCGTTTGTCTCACGCAAACGGTTGGTCAGCTCCTCGATCACCGCGAGAGCCAGGTCGGGACTACTTCGCAACAAGCCAACAAAATCGCGTCGCGACAAAGCAAGAAGGCGGGACTCCTCCAGGGTCTCTACGCTGGCGGATCGCACTTCACCGCTGAGAAGAGCCATATCGCCAAAGAAAGAGCCCTGGTCCAGCAGGTTCATGATCTTCTCGCGACCATCGGATGAAGCTTTTGTGACCTTCGCGCGACCTTCCCGGATGACGTACATGTAGTCACCGGAAAGCCCCTCTTCAACGACGCGGCTACCCCGAGGCAGTTTTCGCTCGATGAGAAGAGAAGCAATCTCTTCAAGGTCGGCCTGGTTCACCCGGGAAAAAAGCGGAATAGAACGGAGAGACTCGAGGGCCTCCTGTTTCTGGACTTCGCTTGATCGTGACTCGCTCATGCAATGGACCCTCATGAAGTGGAGAAGAGCAAACCTTGAGAACCGATCCTGCTTGCACGCAACCGTACTGAATCAGGTTAGTTCATCACGCCCTTTTCGCTTCAACTCCCCAACAATCATCCGAACGTCGGAACTACGCTCCACCTTTGTGATCAAGATCACGTCATCGGTCTCAATCACGGTGAGATCATCCACACCCAGAAGGGCAATCATCCGCTTATCCGCCCAGACCAGGTTTCCAGACGATTCCAGGGCTAGGACATCGCCTCCGATCACACAGTTCCCTGATTCATCCAAAGAAGATGACCCCGCGGGCCCAGACTTCTGACGACTCCCCAAGCCCAACTCCTGCCCGAGAGACGCCCACGTNCCCACATCNCTCCAGGCAAAATCGACCGGAATGGTGCAAACNCGCTGGCTCCGCTCCAGAACGGCAATATCGATGGGCACCGAGGGCGCACGCCGATACGCAGCCTCGACGGGAGCACGGGAGCGCCCAACGCCCGGCTTACGAAGCGGAGCAAGAGCCTTGTGCAGATCGGGNGCACANNTCTTGATTTCCGCCAAAAGCGTTGACACCGACCAGACAAAGACGCCGGCGTTCCACAAATAGTCTCCGAGTGAAACGTAGCGCCTGGCGCGAGCCGCATCGGGTTTCTCGACAAACCGTCGCACGCGACAAAGTCCAGGGAATTCCTCACCCATTTCCCGACCGAGATGAATGTACCCGTAGCCGGTTTCGGGCCGAGTGGGACGAACGCCCAAAGTAACCAGCACATCGGCCTGCGCAGCCCCATGAGCCGCCAATTGAATTGATTTCGCGAAGGCTTTTGCATCCGGTATGTGGTGATCGGCTGAAAGCACAACCATGACCGCTTCGGGATCCTGCGTGGAAATCCTTTGCGCCGCCCACGCGACAGCCATCGCCGTATTCCGTCGATCCGGCTCAACCAGAACTCGTCCAGGAGCAAGACCACTTGCCACTTTCATGGCCCGAGCGTGTTCGTGACCGCAAACCAGCCAGACATTGCCTTCCTCGGCAATCCGGTGCGCTCGCTCCACGGTCGAGGCAAGCAATGTCTTGCCTCCGACAATCTCCATCAATGGTTTCGGTGTCGCTCTACGAGATCGGGGCCAGAACCTCTCCCCTGCCCCACCTGCGAGAATCACAGCATGGACGGACGGCCCCTGGCGCTTTGCCTTTTTTCGGCTTTCCTTCTTTTTCTTGGCCGGCATCAAGGGCGTCCAATACTCCAGTACTCAAAGCCTATTGCTCGGATACTGTCCGGATTGTAGATGTTACGCATATCCACGATCCTCTTGTGATTGAGCGTCTTACCGAGCCTGTCCAGATCCAGAGCCCGGAATTCATTCCACTCGGTCACGATGGTCAGCACGTCGGCTCCCTCGCAAGTCTCGTAGGGATCCTTGCACATGGTCAAATCAGGCAATTCAGCTGCCGCCGACTCCATGGCTTCTGGATCATAGGCCCGGACCACCGCACCCGCTGCCAGCAATTCCCGACCGATCTCCATCGCGGCCGACTCCCTTATATCGTCCGTCTCCGGCTTGAAGGAAAGACCGAGCATCGCCACCGTTACACCTTGAAGACTCCCGCCACAGGCGGCCACGATCTTCTCGAGCGCATATCCTCTTTGGCGCTGGTTCACCTTCAATACGGCTTCCACAATCGAGAAGTCCTGACCGATACTTCGAGCAAAGTGGGCGATCGATAGCGTGTCTTTGGGAAAACACGAACCGCCGTATCCGGGTCCGGCATGAAGAAACTTCTTGCCGATTCTCCGATCCAACCCGATGGCCCGCGCCACCGACTGCACATCTCCGCCGACCGAGTCACACAGGATCGCCAACTCGTTTATGAATGAGATCTTCGTAGCCAGAAAAGCGTTGCCTGCATATTTACTCAGCTCTGAAGTGGCCAGATCCGTCAGGACAAAGGGCGTTTCATTCAAGAACAGGGGCCTGTAGAGATCCTTCATGATGGCGAGAGCCTGATCATCGTTGTTTTCAGAGCCGATGACCACACGATCGGGCCGCATGAAATCGCCGATGGCGGCGCCTTCACGGAGAAACTCGGGGTTTGAGATCACACTGAAGTTGATGCTCAAATCCTGCGCGGCCAACTCTTCCTCGATCCACCCCTTGACCTTGAGAGAAGTGCCCACGGGCACAGTGCTCTTGGTCACAATGACTTTGTAGCCATCCATGTTTCGCCCGATCTGACGGGCCACGGACTCCACGTAACTGAGGTCCGTTCCACCATCTTCACCAGGGGGCGTTCCGACAGCAATGAAGATGACCAGGGCATTCTGGATCGCCTGATCCGTATCGGTGGTGAAGCAGAGTCTTCCCGCCTCCATGTTCCGACGGACAAGATCTTCCAGACCCGGCTCGTAGATGGGAATCTCACAGCGCTGCAAAGCTTCGATTTTTTCAGCAATCAGATCCGTGCACGTCACCTGGACCCCGAACTCAGAGAAACAAGTGCCGGTCACGAGCCCGACATAACCGCTTCCGAGCACTGTCACATTCATCAAACCACCTCCAAGTCCATCGTTCTACAGAGGACCCTCTTCCCAGGAACCGCTCCCGTATCAGCGCGTACCCGGGTCGCCGATCCTGATCCCATGGACCTTCTGCTGGTTTTCGAGGTCAGCTTCGACCATCAGCGCGACCAACTCCGCAAAAGAAGTCTGAGGCCGCCAGCCCAACTCTCGCTCAGCCTTGGATGGATCCGCCAAAAGCGTGTCAACTTCCGCAGGTCGTTCCAGACTCTTGTCAAAGGTCACGAAATCCGTCGGGTCCAACCCCACATGGGCAAAAGCCAACTCATAACACTCACGTACAGAATTCTGCTTCCCGGTCCCAATCACATAGTCGGACGGTGTATCCGACTGCAGCATTCGCCACATCACATCGACATATTCCTTGGCATAACCCCAGTCACGCTTGGCTTCCACGTTCCCGAGTTTGAGCTGATCATCCAGACCCAGTTTTATCCGGGCGGCGGACTCGGTGATCTTGCGAGTCACGAATTCACGGCCCCTTCGAGGCGACTCGTGATTGAAGAGGATCCCTGACACCGCGAAGAGGTCATAGCTTTCCCGATAGTTCACCGCGATCCAGTGGCCGTACAGTTTGGCCACCGCATAAGGGCTACGCGGATAGAACTCCGTGGTTTCGCTCTGCGGGGTCTCTCTTACGCGCCCAAACATTTCCGAACTGGAAGCTTGATAGAAACGGATCGAGGGATCCACGATGCGAATCGCGTCCAACATCCGAGTCACACCCAGTGCCGTAAACTCTCCTGTAAGAGAAGGCTGAACCCATGAAGTGGGCACAAAAGACTGTGCGGCGAGGTTGTAGATCTCCTCGGGGGCGGCTGCCTCTACGGCCGATTGCAAAGAGACCTGATCCAGCAGATCGGCTTGATGCAGGTGTATGTCGGAGTGGATGTGTTGAATCCTCTCGAAAGTCTCGGTGCTCGAGCGTCGGATCACGCCGTGCACCTCATACCCTTTCTCAAGCAGGAGTTCCGCCAAATAGGATCCATCCTGGCCCGTAATTCCTGTAATCAGTGCCGAGCGACTCATGGCGAACTCTTCTCCTCAAGGTGAAGCCGAATCATCAGACCCCACGGTTTTCCAATCGGTAGAAAATAGGCCCAGGTTCCGAAGAAGTCGAATCGTCAGCCCAACCACTACGACCAGAAGCAAGTATCGACCTATACCGGTGATCCTTGAGAAAGAAATCGCAATCAGGCCAAAACAAGCCGTCTGGAAGTAGAGCCATAGAACCGCCCTGCGATGGGTCCCCTCCCTACGGAGCAGACGATGGTGCATATGCATGTCATCGGGCGAAAAAATCCGATCTCCCCTCCGAATCCGCCTGAAGATCGACAAAGCGACATCGATCAAGGGAACCGCAAGGGCCAACGCCGGGACAACAAAAGTCAGCACGGCTTCTTTCCTGTACCCCTGCACGGAAATCAGAGCGAGCGCAAAACCGAGAAAATACGCACCCGAATCACCCAGGAAACTCTTCGCTGGAGGGAAGTTGTAGGGCAGGAAACCGACCAGGGCCCCGAGCATGGACAGGCCAATCACCACACCCACCAGTTGATCAGCCTGCCAACAGATGATGACCAGCGTGGCCGCCACAATGGCTCCCATCCCAGATGCAAGTCCGTCCAGACCGTCGATGAGATTCATGGCGTTCGTCACGAGCAGGATCCAGAGAAGGGTAAGCGGCCAACTCAGCCAAACCGGAACGGGAAGAGTCGTAGAACTGAACGGATTCGTAATGAAGTCAATGGCAAAGCCTGACCCGATCGCAATCGCAGCCGCAAGGATCTGGAAGGGAAGCTTCTGCCAGGCCGAAAGGTAGAAACGGTCATCCCACAATCCGACAAGAACGAGCAGAAGCCCTCCTGCAAGAAATCCCAGGGATTTGATGGTCAAGTCGTTCGACTCAAGTCCCATGGCCAAGGCCGACAGCAGGCCCAGCGTACAACCGATGAAAATGGAGACCCCACCGATCAGCGGGATCTTCGCCCTGCGACTCACCTTGCGCTCATTGGGGCGATCAATGACGTCGAGCCAAATGCCCCACTTCATCGCAAAAGGTGTAAGGCAGACAGAAACAAAACCCGCCACAAGCAGAGGAACTGCTGCCTCAGACAGAAGCACCTTGTTGGTCTCCTCTAGAAGAGTGGCGTGGGAATCGGTTTTGCATCATTGCCAGGCTCATCCTCGTTAGTAGTACCCTCTTTGCCCACTTGTCGGCTCAACGTCATTCAGCACCATGCCAATCATCTTTCGCCGGTCAAGAATCTCCATGATGGCATCGACATCTTCCCTACGCGTGACATCCGCCCGGACGACGACCAGGATTCCATCTGAAAGTTCGCTGATCGTCTTGGTGTCGGAAAGGCCTAGACACGCGGGAGTGTCGAGAATGACATGGTCATAGCTTTCGCAGGCCTTCGTCAAGGTCTCCTTCATTTGTGCGGAAGCAAGGAGTTCCGAAGGATTACCCGGCAGCGAACAAACCGGAAGCACATCAATACCCAGCGAACCCACAGTCTGGACACCCTCTTCGAACGAGCAGTCGCCCTGAACAACCTCAGCCAGGCCATACTCAGCCTCGATCCCGAGAGTCTTGTGGATCTTCGGGCGCCTCAGGTCACAATCAATCAGGAGCACTCTTCTCCCAACACTCATCCCTGTCACGACAGCCAGGTTGACTGAAGCCATGCTCTTCCCCTCTCGGGGATTTGCGCTGGTCACCGCAACAGAGCAGAGCCTTTGCTGGGTTGCCAGAGCGTCGATGCGACCTCGAAGCATCCGAAACTGCTCGGACGCAAAGGACTCCGGCTGCAGAATCGTGATTCTCCGCTTGTTGAGTTCGTTGGCAGAATCATCAACCCCGTCTACCGCCTCTTTCCTGAAGGAAGGAAGCAGCCGGCGAATCCCCTTCCTACGAGCCTCACCCGGCACAACGGATGACGAATCCCATTCAGCACCGCTCGGCGGCAAATCAGGTGATTCCACACCCGCCTTCCGCTTACGCTCGGCCTCCGCCCGTTGCAATGCTTCAAAATGCTTCGCCATACCCTACAAGCTATCCCCGAACTACCGAAAAAGCGAAAAAATGCCTTTTTTGCGGGATCGGCTCTTGGCTCCCGGTTCCGAACCTTCGGACACCTTCTCAGGGCTCACCGGGACGATATCCAGGTCGGACGCCACTTCTTCCACCATACGTGCATCGACCAATGTCTTCTGACGCGCGAATCCCAGCAAGAGCGAACCGTCACAGAGGCTGTTGATCAGACGTGGAGTTCCCTCAGAGAAGTGGAAGATGCTCTTCAAGGCGTCCCGCTTGAAGATCCTTCGGCCGGTAAAGCCGGCCTTCCGAAGACGATTCTCGATATATTCCCGCATCTCTGACTCATTGAAAGGGCGCAGATGCTGACTCAGGGCAATCCGCTGTTTCAGTTGCCGGAGATCCGGGCGACGCAGCATCTCCTTCAACTCGGGTTGCCCCACCAGCATGATCTGGATCAGCTTCGAACTGGAAGTCTCCAGATTCGAGAGGAGGCGAACCTCTTCAAGCATCTCGGCAGAGAGGTTCTGGGCCTCATCGATGATCAGGAGGGTCCTCTCGTTGTCGCGAAGTCTCTGGATCAAGAAATCGTTCAACTGCAAAAGGTACTCGGCCTTGCTCTCACCCTTGGGCTCGATCTCCAATTCTTCGAAAAGAACTCGGAAAAAATCCAGCGGCTCAAGTCGAGGGTTGAAGATGAAAGCCGAGTGGATGTTGGACTCAAGCTGAGCCAGGAGAGCGTGAAGCAAGGTTGTCTTCCCCGTGCCCACCTCTCCGGTCAACATCACGAAACCCTTGCCGGATTGAACGCCGTAGACCAGGGTCGCCAGCCCTTCCCTGTGAGCTTCTCCGAGAAACAGGAAAGCCGGATCAGGCGACAATTCGAAGGGCGGCCGGATCAAGCCAAAATGTTCACAGTAGATGGATACGTCCGTCATGCACCCAGGCTCCAAGCCATAGGACTCCCCGAGTCATACGGAACCAAGGAGGACGCTTCTCGCCTTGGGTCTTCCTTGGATGCTTCCTCCACCTTCGGCGGCGCACTCCGATTCACGTAGATGTAACTGACCAACCCACCCGCAAGGAAGAAAAGAGAGAGCACCCCGGCGATCACCAACTCCAGAAGCAAGCGGCGACGACGAAGCCTTCGATCCGGGTCCAGCCGGATCGAAGGGATCGAAACCAGGACCGGCATGTTCGTAAACGCCTGCAGTCGACGTGCGTCATGAATGGAACTGTCGCTCGTCTCGAGAACGAGTCCCATGGCCACACCCGCACCCAGCCCTACGATGACGCCAACAAAGAGCATGAGGATCCGGTTTGGAGAACCCGGCCGGGCCGCAGGGAAGGCTGATTCAAGAATCCTGAAATTTTCACCCAGCTGCTTTCTTTCCAGGTTGGCCTGAACGGAAGCCTGCTGACGACGAACACTGAAGTCGCGAAAAGAAGTCACCAGCGACTCATACTCACGTTCGAGTGAGTTCAACTGCTCGGCCACCAGCGGAGTCAGGGCAATGGATTCCTGAACCTCCGCCTGCGATGCAGCGAGTCGCTCCAATTCCTGATCTGCAGCTTCCACCGCAAGGCGCGCACGTCTGAGTTCTGATTTTGCATTCTGCTCGGCATAGGAGTCGCCGGCCGAGTCGGCCTCAGCCGACTCCGTACTCTCATCCGAAGCTGCGGTCTGCCGTTCCTGCATTCCCTGCTGCAAAATTGCCAACTCGTCCATTCGGTGCACCACGTCCGGGTGTTTTTGGGTGTAGCCTCGTGCCCGCAAGGATTGAAGTTCCGTTTCGATCAGTTTCATCCGGTAAGCCGGGCTGGTGGCATCGCCTGTCCCCATCATCGACTCCGCCGTGATGACCTGACTCTTCCAGAAAGCTTCATCACTACGCGCCAGGAGAAGGGCACGCTGCGTCTCTCGTGACTGGGCAATCAATTGCTCGAAAATGCGCTGATTGGTAATCAGATCTTCAGGCAAATGGCCCGCATTCTCGGCTTTTACATTCTTGATCCTGGACTCGACATCCACCGCCTGATTCCGAAGCTCCTCGATGGAATCCTCCATGAAGGAAAGGCTCTGTTGCGAGACCTCGATTCGCGCATTGATATTCGCATCCACGAAGTCACTGGCCAGGCTCTGGGCCACCTGAGCCGCAGTCACCGCAGACCGATTCCTGTAGGTAATCTTGAAGCGATTGAACTCGACATCGTCGGTACTCCGCTTGTCCGACTGGAGTTCACTCAGCACAGGCTCGACCGAAAGGTGACGTCGCATGATGTCGATCACCTCCTGCCTCGTGAACTCTTTGGACTCCTCGGGATAGAGGCCCAATTCGTCAATCAATCTCGAGAGTCGCTGGCGGCTCAGGATCCGGGCCGACATGATGCCCAGCCTCTGCTGAAGATCCTGGCCCTGGACGCCCGCCCGAACCAACTCTTCATCGATCGCCTGTGGTTCAACCAGCACCGTGGCGTAGGACGAATACTGGTTGGGCAACGCCATCACAATCCAGAAAATCGCGAGAATGCTCAAGCCTGAAACCCAGACCATGAGCCGACCTCGTCGGCGCAATATGCCGATCAGGTCTGATATCTGGAGTCCGTCCTGCAGATTCACTCTCTTGCTTTCCTTGCTTTTTCCGAATTTGTCTTAAAAGAAAATAGGATCGAAATAGTACTTGAAACCAACCTGTCCTGTCAGGTTGTCGAATGTCGGCCGCGGACCGGTGGTCAGATCCAATTTGAGCCAACGCTCATAACGCAAGCGGAATTCCAGGACCGCATGCTCCAGGATCTTGTAGGAGACCTGCGTTTCCGCCCAGACCTGGGAAGTCTCATAAAAAGTCTCGATCTGCTGAACCCCGAGCGCTTGGGATTCCGCGACCGTTGGAAAGTCTGCATTCGAGCCAGCCAGAACAAAATAGAACGGCTGGAAAAAGCTCGAAACACGCCGATTCCAGCCGGAATTGAACCGCCATTTCCATCTGGGACCCACGTCGCGCATGACGTTCAAGAACACGACGTCCAGGAAAGTACTCGAAGCACTGCCTTGGGAGGCATCTTCCCTGCGCTGATAGGCCAGTTCAATCAGAAGCTGGGGGGTCTCCCTCCGAATACTCGCCTGCATGAAATACGTCACATTGTCCGAATTGCCTGACAGCGAATTGGCATTGGGGACGAGAGGGACAAAGGCAGCCTGATTGAAGTAGTTGGGATACTCATCCGTGAATCCAGGCGGCGCTGCGATGGGGGCGCATGCGACTCCGCCCTGACCGTAGAAGACACGATAATCACCCGATGCGTCGTAAGGCGCGCACGTCTGGATTCCGTAGAGGGCACCTGGAATCGGACCGAAGCGAGCCGCGGTGAGACCCGACAATTCACGTTGTCGCGTAAAGATCACGCTCGGACCGGCCGTGGCCGAGATCTGCCATGACGGATTGATCAGATAGCGCAGCACCGCATTCGGATTGAAGGTGGTCTGGTAGCGAAACGCCTCGCCGTCCTCACTGAGGAAAACCCGATAATTCGCTGAAACATTGGTGCCCAGAAGCAATCGACGGCTCAGGGAATGCTGCACTTGAGCGGTCGCGCCCAGGCTTCGATTGTCCGTGTTGCCGACGTTGGTGTAGTCAAACTCCTGGTAGTTGAGGCTTCCGATGAGCTGGGTCCGAGCACTCAGACTGTGCTCGTAGCGCACATTGGCGCCCAACTGGAAAGTCTTGCCCAGGTTCGCATTGACGAGCTCCGTCGAGCCGTCCGGATTGATCTCGATATTCGTTCGATTGCCCTGTATATCACGGAGCTGAAGGCTCAGATTCACTCGATCCGTGGGGGTCAGGCGAATATTCATGATCCCGCCGGCGAAATGATCGAGGCCGCTCCGCGAGGAAGCGCGGATGTACTGACTGTAGATGGGATTGTACCAGGCCTCGTAGTCGAAATACTCGTTGGCCCCTGATACTCGAGCCTCTGGAGCCAGCCTGTAGATCCCATCGCTGAGACCATCCGACTGATTCGGGGGCCGGTAGGCGTCGGTCATGGCCAGCATCCGTTGACCAAGCGAAAACTGGATATCGTCAGCAAAACAGGGCCAGGCCAGGAAAGAGGCCATAACGATCAGAACGACCCTGGACAAAGCGACCATCAGCGCCTCACCTAGTCAGGCACCACGACCGTATCGCCGGGCTCCAACAACATGTTCGACGACTGAGCCTTGCCAGCCACGTAGGCTCCGTAATTGAAGCGATAGGAATGAATCTCATCCGATTCCTTCCTCAGGATGCGCACATTACTGGTATTGGCCCACGGCGTAAAACCGCCCACGGCCGCAATCGCATCCAGGACTCGCATCTCGCGCGTCAACGGGACCGTCCCCGAACGACCGACGGCGCCGACAATGGTAACCATGTGACTGTTGGCTTGCAGGACGATAACAGTCACATCGGGCGTCGAGATATATTCGGAGAGTTGCTCCGCGATCACTTCCTTGAGCTCAGCCGGAGTGAGCCCTTCGGCCTGGACATCATCAATCAGGGGCACTGAAATCTTGCCATCATTCCGGACCGGCACATCCACACTCAGCTCCGGATTCCGCCAGACTGAAATCCGCAGGACATCGGGAATCCCCACCACATAGGGGACCCTCTTACCGGCCTTCTCCTCAACCGGGGGTGGAGCCGACGGACGAGCGCAAGCAAAAAGGCCAACAACACAAAAAAGCAGGAGAAGAACCCCTGCCCCTCCTCTTCGACCCATCCGCTCCCTGCTCACGAAATCCGGACTAAGGCTAGCGCGCATCACTGAGTCCATTCTCCTTCATCTTGTACAAAAGAGCCTTGTAACTGATCTGAAGCATCTCGGCCGCTTCCTTCCGATTCCAGCGAGTCTGTGTAAGGACGCGCTCAATCACCCTCTTCTCGGCCATTCGAGCCGCTTGCTTCGAAATCGACTTGAGATCAATCGCCTGACCACTCGCCAAAACGACTTCAAGATCATCGAGATCCGGATCCCCTGTATCAGACGGGTTCTCGACGGGGGCATCCCTTCCTTCTACGTCCTGGAGAATCGCCTGTTCGCTGCCGAGCACCACCGCGCGTTTGATCGTGTTCTCAAGCTCACGCACGTTGCCGGGCCAATGATAGGCGAATAGTTTCTCCATGGTGTCTTCCGAAAGACCAGGCGGCTCCTTCTTGTACTGCTCGCCATATTTCTTCTTGAAATGCTCGATGAGCAGGGGAATATCGTCGAGACGGTCCCGAAGCGGAGGCACTTGGATGGTGACGACATTCAAGCGGTAGTAGAGATCCTCGCGGAATTCACCGGAGCGCACTGCCTGATCCAGGTCGCGGTTGGTCGCCGCCAGGATCCGTGTATCCACCCGGATATCACTCTCGCCGCCCAGTCGTGAAAACTCTCCATCCTGGAGGACCTGCAGGAGCTTGGCCTGCAAGCCAGGAGCCATCTCACTGATCTCATCCAGGAAGATCGTGCCACCGTTCGCGTACTCGAATTTTCCCAACTTCCTCTTCTGGGCTCCTGTAAAGGCACCCTTTTCGAAACCGAAGAGTTCACTCTCCAGCAATTCAGAAGGCAGAGCAGCGCAGTTGACCTTGACGAATGGACGTTCTTTCCGGTCGCCTTGCTGAAAAAGAGAGCGGGCCACCAGTTCCTTGCCGGTCCCACTCTCCCCGCGTATCAGGACGGTGATGTCGGTGTCCGCGACCTGCTCAATGATTTCCCGAACCGATCTCATTTTCGGGTTATCACCGCCCAGCAAAAGGTTGTCGGTCTCGGCTCGGACCTGACCCCGAAGAGAAACCACCTCTTCCTTCAGCGCATGGGTCTCCAAGGCCTTCTTGAAAGCGAGGTCGAGTTCCTCGACTTCGAACGGCTTTCTCAAGAAGTCCGACGCCCCCAGTTGCATGGCCTGGACGATGGTCCGCGCGTGGCCGTGGCCCGAGAGCATGATCACCGGGACATGGGGAAGGCTCTTCTTCAATCGCTTCAGTACATCGACGCCATCGAGACCCGGCAGGATGGCATCGAGTGTCACGATGTCCGGGCGGGTCTGATCCAGCCCCGCCAAGGCACTCTCTCCGTCCGCAGCAACGAAAACCTCGTAACCCTGCCTTGTGGCGAGAGTCTGCAGATATTCCCGCACACCCGGATCATCATCGATGACCAGAACTCGAAATCGATCGGTCATATTTCAACTATTCCTATGTCGCGCACTCATGAGAGCCGGAATCGAAACACTCAGTCGCCCTGGATACGCGCATTTCCGCTGGAAGTGGACCCCTGAATCTTGAACCGAATCGATCAATCAGGCCCAATCCAATGAGAAACAAATTACCAATATTGGGAACTCTAGTCCATATCCTGGACTCATGTTGAATGAGGAGATCAACTTTCCTCTTCCTGAGAAGAGTTTTTCTGAACACTCAACCGACAAGCCAGTTCCAAAGGATCGAGACATTTTGATCGCCTGGACAAAGATCTACAATCATTCCCAAGGCCCCCCTGGGGAATAGGATGTGGCTGAGATATAGTTCTCTACTCAAGTGAACCCGGACAAGCGACCGACGGTCTCTATACGCCGAAAGCCGCTCGCCATCAGAAAGCGAAGAATGACCCCGCCCAACCGAAACATGGCTTCAAGTCCCGCTCGTATCGTAGCGGTGGCGGGCGCTCGCCCTAATTTCATGAAGATCGCGCCGTTGCTTCGAGAAATCGAAAGCCGAGCCGGGGTCGAAGCGTTTCTGGTGCATACGGGACAGCACTACGACGAAGCCATGTCAGAAAGCTTCTTCAAGGATCTGCGGATTGCCGAGCCAGACCTCAATCTGGAAGTGGGGTCGGGTTCTCATGCCGAACAAACCGCCTCTGTCCTGGTCAAGATGGAGAAGGTCCTGCTCCAGGAAGAACCGGATCTACTTCTGGTCGTGGGCGACGTGAATTCAACTTTGGCGGCGAGCCTGGCGGCGGTCAAGCTCGGGGTCCCCGTGGCGCATGTCGAAGCCGGTCTACGATCGGGCGACCGCGCGATGCCGGAGGAGATCAACCGAATTCTTACAGATTCGATCTCAACCTGGCTTTTTACCACGGAGGAAGAGGCCAATCTAAATCTGGCTGCAGAAGGAATTCCCTCCGAACGCATTCACCATGTCGGCAATGTGATGATCGATACGCTCTTCGACAAGCTTCAGGAGGCAAAGAAGCGGGACACCCTTGAGAGACTGGGCCTTGAAGCCGGTCAATACGCACTCCTGACGCTTCACCGCCCCAGCAATGTCGATGACCCCCGGATCCTGCGTGGCATCTTCGACACTCTCGAACAAATCCACGAGAAGTTGCCCATCCTCTTTCCCGTGCACCCGAGAACCAGGGCCTCGATTGAAAAAATGCTCGGGAATACTCAACCCCGTCTGCAATTGGCCGAGCCCATGGGATATCTGGACTTCCTCAAGCTGATGGCCGAAGCCCGACTGGTCTTCACCGACTCGGGGGGCATCCAGGAAGAGACCACCGCACTGGGCGTCACCTGCCTCACTTTGAGGGACAACACGGAACGACCCATCACCGTATCGGAAGGCACGAATACCATCGTGGGCAGTGACCCGAAGACGATCCTGATCGAGGCCGAGAAGGCCCTCCAGGGCGACGGAAAAGCCGGGCGAACCCCCCGACTCTGGGACGGTCACGCCGCAGGACGAATTCTGGACATTCTGCAAAAGGACATAGCAGGCACTTCATGACGGACNAAGCCGCACCTCAGTCAGGATTCTTTGACGACCCGCGGAGGGTCCTTACCACCCAGGCACTGGTCGTCTTGGGTCTGGTGACCATCGTGTACCTCCCGATCCTTGAAGCCATGGTACGCCACTGGCGAATGGTGCCCGATTACAGCCACGGCTTCCTGATCGTGCCCCTCGCTCTCTACTTTGCCTACGAAAAGAAATACATCCTCGCAGCAGCCCCCGTCGAGGGGAACTGGTGGGGACTCGCCTTCATGGTTGTCGGTTCGGCGGCGCTGGCCGCTGGCCAACTCGGCGGCCTCCTGACTCCACTGCGAGCGAGCTACGTCATCACGCTGATGGGCATCGTCCTTCTTTTCCTGGGCAGGGACGTCTTCCGGATACTTCTCTTTCCCATGGGCTTCCTCTTCTTGATGGTTCCCCTGCCCCAATCTGTGGTGAATGTCGCTGCNTTNCCCCTGCAATTGATCGCAGCNCAGTGGGCAGTGAAAGGCCTCCATCTACTGGGCATACCGGTTCTTCTCGANGGCAATATCATCCACCTCGCTCACAGCGACCTCTTTGTCGCAGANGCCTGTAGCGGCCTNCGATCCCTCATGGCCCTCCTNACGCTGGGTGTNGTCTTTGCTCACTTCTTNCGACCGGGAAAGCCGGTTCAGCAGGTCATCTTGATCGCCTCGACCATTCCCATCGCGGTGGCAGTCAACAGCCTTCGCGTGGCTCTGACTGGAGTGTTGGCACACTCTTTCGGAGAGGAGGCCGCAACCGGTTTCATTCACGAATTCCAGGGCATGATCACTTTCTCCGTCGCCTTCATGGTCCTTCTGGCCGAAGGGAGTTTTCTGGGATGGATCGTGAGTCAGCTGCAAGGAGCCAAGGCCAATGCTTAGACTCGTGATCGCGCTCATTCTCGTCGGTGTGAATTTCTATACGTTCCGCTTCTTTGCCAAGGATGAGGTCTTCCCCGAACGAGCTGAATTCGTCCACTTTCCCATGACGATCGGGGAGTGGAGCTGCCTGGACGTACAGGAAATGAGCAANGAGGTCCTGAGCGCCCTGGATGTGACNGACTACCTGCTTTGCGACTTCAAGAACGAAGAACANGAATCCCTCGCNAANGTCTACGTCGGTTATCACGCAAGCCAGACTCGTGACACCGGAGGTGACGACAACATCATCCACCCTCCCGAGCACTGTATTCCAGGCTCAGGCTGGGACATCATCCAAAGTGATATCGTTCCNCTGAATTCAGGAGTCGATGGCGAAGCCAAAAGAATGATCATCGCCAANGGCAACATGAGGAANCTGGTGTACTTCTGGTATCAATCAAGAGGCCGGACCATTGCTCGAGACCACGAGAAAGTGCTCTACATGTTTCTCGACCGAGCCTTCACCGGTAGNACCGATGGCTCCCTTGTGCGATTCACCGTTCCCATCATTCGTGGGAACGAAGCTCAAGCCCAGGCCACGTTTGACTCCATCGCGCAGCAGATCACACCTCTTCTAAACGATTTTGTACCCAACTGAGNACCTGAGTCGCGACAAACAGCCTTCTCCGGGTTGGTTTTCGGACCCGGGACTTCATGACCCGGAATCCGACTGTGCGCATACTCTTCATCAGCCACTACTTCCCGCCTGAGGTCAACGCTCCCGCGAGCCGGACTCANGAACACTGCCGTCAGTGGGTGGCCGAAGGGCATGACGTCACCGTCATCACCGGGGTTCCCAACCATCCCGCTGGCGAATTGTTCGGAGGCTACAAGAACAGGTTCCTGCAAGAAGAGGACGTAGACGGCATCCGAGTGATCCGGACCTGGATGCTCCTCACATCCAATGCTGGATTCGCGAAGAGGATCCTGAACTTCCTGCTCTTTGCCCTGATGTCCATCATCGCTTCCTTCAAGGTCCANAAGCCCGATGTGGTGATCGCCACCAGCCCCCAGTTCTTCTGCGGGCTCGCTGGAACAGCCATTTCCACAATCAAGCGGCGCCCCTTTGTGCTGGAGGTTCGAGACCTCTGGCCGAAATCCATCGTGGAATTGGATCAGCTCAGTGAGGGGCCGGCCCTGACCTTCCTCCAGTGGTTGGAACGNCGGATGTATCACAGTGCCGATGGAATCGTGGTGAACACCCGCGCCTTCGTCGAACATATCGCCGGGCTCGGATATCCNGCNGNAAAAATCGAAATCGTCTACAACGGAATCGATGCNGACCGATTCAANCCACAACCCCCATCGAATNCNTTGAGAGCACGCTTCAACCTGGAGGGNCGATTCACGGTGGGATACATCGGCACTCTTGGCCTCGCCCATGGGTTGGGAACACTGCTTGAGACCGCAGANCTCCTTCGCGGTCAACCCGAGATCGCCTTCCTCCTGATCGGCGACGGTGCGGAAAAGAAGAAACTGGAAGCGACCATCGAAGACAAGAAATTGCGCAANGTCCGACAGTTGGGGCTCCAGCCTCGCGAGAGGATGCCGGACTGGATTGCCACCACGGAAATCCTGCTGGTCTGCCTTCGTGACCTCCCCGTCTTTGAAACCGTCATCCCGTCGAAGATCTTTGAATTCCTCGCTCAAGAGCGCCCGGTCATCGTCGCGGCCCGGGGTGAAATACGACAAATGGCGGATACATCCGGAGTGGCCCTGACCATTGACCCCGAAGACCCCATCGCCCTCGCCGAAGCCATCCAGGAGATCAGGCAGAACCCGGCAGCGGCCGCCGAACGAGCCCACGCGGGGCGGATCTGGGTGGAAGAAAACTTCGTAAGAAAGGATCTTGCTCGCAAAATGATCGCTTTCGTCGAGACGTGCGTGGAGAGCAGCCANAGATGAATGCGACGAACCCGGATTCAGCGACAGCGGCAGCCCCCATTCGTGTCGGNTTGGGGCGCGGCCCGGATCACTACAAGCACCTTCGNGCCCCGTGGCANCCTCAAGAGAACTACCCGGAACTCGCCTTCCGGATCGCAGAGGGCGCTTCAGAGGAACGAAATACAGCCTTCGCGGCGGTACGGGATGCACTGATCGGGCTGGGTCTCGACCCCGAAAACGTGGGAAGCCCAGAGTGGAATCCCATTCGATCCCTGATCCGGGAAGGGGGCACNGTCGTCCTCAAACCGAACTTCATACGGCATTGGAACCCGGCCAGTGAAGAAGACTCGGGGGCCAGCGTGGACAGCGTAATCACACACGGATCGATCGTGCGGGCCGCGGCCGAATACGCCTTTCTCGCTGTGGGCCCGGACGGGCGGGTGGTGATCGCAGAAGCAGCCCAGCAGGATTGCGACTTCGATCAGATACGCGAAATGACCGGACTGGATTCAATCCAGGCCTACTTTCGCGAAAGACACGATTTCGAACTCGAGGTCGTCGACTTGAGGCGTGAGCAGGTCACNTTCGAAGACGGAATCATCACTTCGCGAAAGACACTCCCGGGTGACCCGTTGGGCTACCGCGCTGTAGACCTCGGAGAAAAGAGTTTTTTTACGGACTCAGGACTCGACCCGAATCTTTTTCGCGGAGCCGACTACGACCCCGGCCCCACTTCAGAACACCACTCCAACGGCCGGAACGCATACCTGCTGTCAGAAACCGTTCTCACCGCCGATCTCATCATCAACCTTCCCAAATTGAAGACCCACAAGAAAACAGGTGTGACTCTCGCGCTCAAGAACATGGTCGGAATCAACGGGGACAANAACTGGCTNCCCCACCACAGTGCGGGNGCGNTNGANCAAGGGGGNGACGAATTCCCGGGAAGAGCGCCAGTNGACCGAATGCGGAGTTGGCTTGTGGAAATGAGTCGGGGTCTCCTCAAAACAGGCCGCGCCACCGGACTTGCTCGGCTCTACCGCCGGGTGGAAACCTCGGTGCGCGGAGATGACTTCATCCGTTCGGGCAACTGGTACGGGAACCAGACCACCTGGCGGATGTGTGCCGATCTGAATCGATGCGTCTATTTCAGCGACAGCCAGACCTTGAACCGCGAGGCTTCAGAAACGCAAAGATGCGTGCTGACCATCCTGGATGGTCTGGTTGCGGGTGAGGGGAATGGCCCACTCGCCCCCCGAGACGTACCCCTTGGGGTGGTGCTCGCGTCGGTGGATCCCATTGCACTCGACCTCGCGGCCATCCGTCTGATGAATTTCGACCCCGAACGTATTCCGAAAGTCAGGGAATTCATGCGTGCAGGGTTTCTCAGGGTTTCCGAGGTACGAAATCCATCCGATGTCGAGATCGGTGAGCCGAAAGAACAAGGAGGGAGTTGTGAAGTGTACGCTCTAGACGATCTATCCAGCGAATTCACCTTCGTGCCGCATCCCGGGTGGGTGGGTCATATCGAAATGAGCAAAGCTTCCGTTACGTCCCAAATCCAGACGTCCAAGGAGGAATCCGCGTGAAACAAATCGTCCAGAGTGCGCGCAGCGGTGAGCTGCAACTGGTCGATGTCCCGGCGCCCGCTCCGGAACGCGGTCAAGTCTTGATCCAGAATCACTTTTCGGTCATGTCCCCCGGCACCGAAAAGCTCTCCATGGATTTCGCGCAGAAATCGCTCGTCGGCAAAGCACGCAGTCGACCCGACCTGGTCGGTCAAGTCTTGAAGAAGGTTCGACAGGAAGGCCCCCTGCCCACCTTCCGCACGGTGGTCAACCGACTCGATTCTCCACAGCCGCTGGGATACTCCTGCGCAGGCACGGTCATCGCTGTTGGCGAGGGAGTCACTCGCTTCTCGGTGGGAGAACGCGTCGCTTGTGCTGGGGCGGGCTACGCCAATCATGCAGAGCTCGTTGTCGTCCCCGAAAACCTTCTTGCCCATGTGCCCGATGGCTTGGAGCTGGACAAAGCGGCTTTTGCGACGCTCGGCGCCATTGCGCTGCAAGGCATTCGGGTCGCCGATCCCACCCTAGGTGAAGTCGTGGTCGTGGTGGGACTCGGATTGATCGGACAACTCGCGGTCCAGCTTCTCGTTGCCAATGGGTGCCGGGTCCTGGGCGTGGATATCGACCGGCGCCGGATTGAACAAGCTCTTGAGCAGGGCGCCGAATGGGGAGCGAAACCAGACGAATTGACCGAGGGCTGGTCCCATGAAGCGACCGCCGGCCATGGCGTCGACTTTGCCCTGATTACGGCTTCCTCCGAAACCGCCACCCCCATCGAACTCGCGGCCCAACTCTGTCGACCCAAGGGACGAGTCGTCGTCGTCGGTGCGATGCCCTTGAACCTCGACCGCAGGGTCTTCTACGAGAAGGAACTCGAGCTTAGACTCAGCATGTCCTACGGCCCCGGCCGATACGACCGCCGATACGAAGAAGTCGGCCTCGACTACCCCCTTCCCTATGTTCGGTGGACAGAAAACCGGAATCTCCAGACCTTTCTGGATCTGGCGAGCAAAGGCAAAGTCGACCCCGAATCACTCGATACCGAGACGGTCCCCTTTTCCGAAGCCGAAGCGGCCTATGAAAAACTTTCACGTGGAGAACGAAGCTCTCTCGCGGTCCTTTTCCGCTACAGCGAAGCGCCCAGCACGGCGCGAACCCTGGAGCTGAAGAGCCCCTCTTCTCGAAAAGCCAGTCCAGGAAATCCAGGACTGGCCTTCCTGGGCGCGGGCAACTACGCCAAAGCCGTACTCCTTCCGGCCCTCGCCAGCCTGTCCGGAATACGCCACGTCTCTCTCGTGACGGCCACTGGACCTTCGGCCACCCGCACAGCGGAACGATTCGGCTTTGAGCGCTGTGGCACCCATCCTGATGATGCCATCCTGGCTGAAGACGTGGATGCGGTATTCGTGGCCACACGGCATCACCTCCATGCACAGCAAGCCATCTCCGCATTGAAAGCGGGAAAGGCGGTCTGGCTCGAGAAGCCCGTGGGCTTGTCACTGGAAGAAGTCGAGAAAGTCTGCGCCGCGGCCCACGAAAGCCCGTTGATGGTCGGATACAATCGCCGATTTTCGGATCATGCTCGGGTCATTCGCGAAAAATTCAGCAATCGCATCGAGCCGCTGAGCATTCAATACACCGTGGCGGCCGGACCCACGCCAAGGGGGACGTGGATCACGGACCCCCACGAAGGAGGCGGGCGTGTCATTGGTGAGATGTGCCACTTCATAGACCTGTGCTCCTATCTGACACAAAGCACTCCGGTCAGGGTCTACGCTCAGGCGAGCGGTCAAGACATGGAGATGGACGACTCCGTACAGGTCCTGATCACCTATGCGGACGGGTCCACGGCGTCGATCTCCTACCTGGCTCGCAGCCACGCCCAGCTACCCAAGGAGTATTTCATGGTCTCCTCGGGTGGAGAAACAGCCAGTTGCGAGAACTTCAAGACCACACGCATTCTCGGTGGGAAAGACGTCAAGCACATCAACCAAGACAAAGGGCAAGCCACCGCCGTCAAGGCTTTCATCGAATCTGTTCGCACGGGCTCCGCATCGCCTTTTACGGTCGAAGAGATCCTCGGTACGTCGAAGGTGACCTTCGGCATACTTGAGTCAATCAGAACGAACAACAGCGTCACGCTTGGCCCCGGAAGATGACCGCAAGTTCCTTACCGCTACCCCAGGAAGATCCGGCGACGAAGAAATGGACCCTCCACTACATCATCGGGGTCTTCTGGATCACGTATTGGATCGGGAATCTCTACATCGCCTTCGACTACATCCTTCCTTTTCTCGACTACTATGTCGTCACCGGGATATTGCTCGTCTACATCGCCTTTGTGCGGCCCACCAGCTTCATCGAAGTCTTCTCAAAACCGATGATATGGGTCTGGGTCCTGACCGCCGCCATCCCCATGGTGATGTATCTGGATTCCTCATTCGGCAGCTTCTCGTATGGTGCCATGAAGATGCGCATCATCTATCTCTCGGCCATTGGAGGGATGACTCTCATCCTCCTTGAAGACAACCGGGAGAAGCTACTGCGTGACGCAGCCCTGATTGCACTGGGGCTGACTGTCCTTCTCAATTTCGTCGACATGGTCATCCCTCTTCCCATGAGTCGGGCACCGGGTCGTGCGGCGGGCCTATGGGCGGATCCGAACATCTCGGCCGCCGCCCTCTGCTCACTTCTCATCGTGGTGGTCAATCCGCGTCGATTGTCCGTCCGCGATCTCTTCATTGTGGCCGTCACCCTCCTGGCCATCCTCATCACATTCAGCCGATCCGGCATCATCTTCGCCGTTTTCCTGGGCTTCGTCTACTTGGTCGCTCCCGATGGCAAGAACGGCCCCTCCACCATGACACGGTGGTCGATCGCAGTGGGCGCCATCATCGCGCTCACCTTTGCAAGTGTCATCGCAATTGCGGTCTTCGACATCGAGCTCACCGCCAGCTGGCGTATCACCAGCCTCTTGACTGGCGATGCATCAGACACATCATCACAAGGCCGGATACTCCGATTCACCTGGGCCCTGGAAAGAGCCATGGAGTTCTTCTGGACAGGCCGAGGTCTTGGGGCCAACCAATACTATGGTCTTCATAGTCACAATGCCTACGTCGCCACCCTCTACAACTACGGCATATTCGGCCTCCTGCTCTACATCTTCCTGGTCTCGCAAGGCCTGTTCTTGATGCTCCGTTACGGCTGGAAGCGAGCCCTCGTTCCCGGCCTGCTTTCCCTCAATCTCCTTTACTACGGAATGTTCGCCCACACGGTGCCCAATGCCGCCGGGCTGTCCATCCCCTTCGTGATCTTCATGCTCAAGATGTACATCGACCCCCTTCCCGAAAGTCCCCAGAGACAAACCCAATCAAGCTTTTTCGGCGACTCAAATGCCCTGGATCCCACAGGCCACCCGCAATGAAGCCTGCCAACTTCAAGAAAAGGGGAGAACGCAGGCTCCACGCCGAAGCCCCCTCTCAACGACTTCTTGACAGCCAGGCTTCGAGGACTGGCGAAACTGGAACCGCGCTGAACGGATCACTCAAATACAGATTCCGTCGAGCTTGCCACCGGAACTCGAGCCCCACCTCATGGAGTCGAGTTCACTGCCCAGAACCGGGACGGAATCATTGACCAGGGAAACACGTAACCCACTCCGCATCTTGATGGTCTCGCCTCAATTCCGACCCATCACAGGCGGCTATGAGCGAGCCGCCGAACGTCTCTCCACGAGCCTGGCGGCCGCCGGTCACGAGGTCGAGGTCGTCACGGAAAGACGAAAATCGGACTGGCCCCGTCTCGAAGTATCAGAGGGCGTTACCCTCCGTCGAATTCCGGTCCTCCATCGTAGAGGTATCCACTCCCTGACCTCGATCCTTTCCTTTTCCTTCTTCTTCTTGACCCGCGGAAGGCGCTTCGACCTCTACCACGTCCACCAATATGGATGGCCCGCCGCCATCGCTTCCGCGGCAGGCCTTCTATTTGGAAAACCCGTGTTCCTGAAAATCACGAACACAGGACACCAGGGAATCGACGCCGCACTTCCTCGCGGAACGTTCGGCGAAATGTTACGAAGACTCCACTTGAAGGTTTCCTGCTGCATTGTCACCAGCTCGCGAGCCGCTGACGAAGCCAAGAGTTTCGGGTTTCCACAGGAGAAGATCTGCCAGATCCCCAATCCTCTGGAAACAGGAATCTTCCGACCGCTCACAGCCGCATCCGCGACGGACATTCGTAAAGAGTTGGGTCTGGATGGAAAGTTCGTCGTGATCTGCGCAGCGCGGCTGACCGCCCAGAAGAACCACGCCATGCTGATCCGGGCCTGGGACATCTTCACTACTCAATTCAAGGATGCTGAACTGATCCTTCTCGGCGGAGGGCCCCTTGAAGACGAGATCCGCGCTCTTGCAGCCGAGTCCGCAAGGCCAGAGACCATACGCGTGAACGGACAAACCAACGAACCTCTCCGTTGGTATCAAGGCGCCAACGTCTATGCACTTTCTTCCGATGTCGAAGGCCTTTCGAATTCCCTCATGGAGGCTCTTTCCTCAGGACTGCCAGTCGTGTCGACTCGGGTTTCGGGCAGCGAAGACATCTTCGAAGAAGTCGACGTCGGAGAAATGATCCCGGTGGGAGATGACGCGGCCATGGCAGAGGCCCTCCTCGTCCTGGCAGGAAGTCCCGAGCGAAGAACAAAATGCGGAGAGCGAGCCCGAGAGTATGCCATCAAGAACTACTCCGTAGAATCGATCGCGGAGCGAATGGAAATCTGTTACCGGAGTCATCTGGACTGAAGAAACCCCCTTTCCTGACATCTCCGCATCGCGGCCGAAGCGTCATTGGCAAAGGACATGGGGAATCCGTCCCGTAAAAAAGCAGGACAACGCGAAAGCATCCCAAGCAGGAAAAGACCTCCAAGAGGTCGGATCAGACAACCTCGCACACATCAGCCCCACGGTCCGGAGAAAAAAGTGCGCATCGCCTATTTCGCAGAGATCTTCCCCTCCACGACGGAAACATGGGTCCACCATGAGATCGCGGAGTTGGTGAGACTCGGCTGCGACGTGCGAGTGTTCGCCAGTTGGGACTCTCCACCCATCAGAACAGCCGAAGAGACCACGTTGGCCTCCTTGACCCGGTATCCCGATGCGATGTCGGCCAAGGAGATACTCCGAGGACTCACAGCACTGGCTCGACCGGGCTTTCTCTTGCAAATGCTCAAGGCACTCTTCTCTGAACCGCCCAAGCCAAGGCAAGCTGCACAGTGGTTGCGGGACTTCTTCAGGCTGGCCAGGACCCTGGGAGCGGTCCGGGCCTTCAAGCCCCAGGTAACGGTCTGTCACTTTGCAGGAAGTCGTTCCAATCTCGGACTCATGCTCCAGTGGCTCGACCAGACACCCTGTGTCATCAAGAGTCACGCCCTGGACGTATTCTCCGGATCAGTCCTGTTTTCCACCAAAGTCAATCAAGCAGAACGTTTCTATACCATCTCCCGATACAACGTCGATTTCATCGCAAGCCACTACCCCAAGGCAGATCCGAGCCGGATTCGTGTCCACACATGTGGCGTCCCCTTGGAACTACTCCCATTCAGACCCTCACTGGACCTTGACCAGAACGAACCGCCTGTCCTGTTGAGCGTAGGTCGCCTTATTCCCATGAAGGGTTTTGATGTACTCATCGCCGCTTCGAAACAGCTCATCGACCGGGGCTTCGACCACCGCGTGGTGATCATCGGCGAAGGGCCCGAGGAGGCAGCGCTGAAATCCCGGGCCGACGAATACGGAATCCGTGACTACATCGAATTCAAAGGCTATCGGACTCCAGCCGAAGTCCACTCCTCACTTCATTCAGCCTCGCTCTTCGTCATGCCATCGCTCTGGGATCAGAAGAAGAACACACAGGACGGCATCCCCGTGGCGCTTATGGAATCCATGGCTTCCGGAACCCTATCCATGGCCAGCCGTCTGAGCGGGATTCCAGAGTTGATCGAAGATGGCGTTTCAGGATTTCTTTGCGAACCCGGAAATCACGATGAACTGGCAGCGGCCATCCAGAAGGCACTGTCCTTGAGCGAAACAGAACGGGATGCGATTCTCACCTCCGCGAGAGAAGTCATCGAAAATCACCATGACACAAAGAAGCTCACACAGGACCTGCTGCACGACATGGAGACGCTCGCCTAGGGCCTGCCCACCACACCTTCACTCGAGCCTGCTTGCCCCTGACCCGACCCGAATGTAAGATCGCCTCATGCAAGCCGAAAACGGGAAATCATGATCTACATCGTCTTGGGCATGCACAAATCGGGCACAACGCTCGTTTCCCAGATCCTCCACCATTCCGGAATCGATATGGGTGGGAACTTCGACGAAAGTGCGGGATACAAGAACAATAAATACGAGTGGAGAGAACCCTTCGTCGTGAACCTCGATCTCCTTGGAGCCGACGAAGAGAAATATTTCAGTCTCGACTACTACAAAGCCGTCCAGGAAAAGACTCCAGCCTCTATCGGAAAGAGGATGCAGGATGTAGCCAAGCAGGGCGCAGCGAAAGAAGGTGACTGGGGGTTCAAGGAACCCCTCACTTGCCTTACCTACAGCGCGTGGGCGGAAAACCTTCCCCCCCACAAACTGGTGGGCGTCTACCGGAGTCCGAGCCAGGTCTTGAAACACTACAATGCGGATTGGAAGCACCCCTACCTCGGGTTCAGGGCTCTCCGAGCCTGGTCCAACTACAACCAGTCCATGCTCGCTGCGCTTCGATCCCGGCCAGAGCACTCGATCCTGGTGCGCTACGAAGAACTCATGTCAGGACACCGCGAATTCGAAAGACTTCAATCCTTCTGCGGGCGAAGCCTCACGGACCGCCGGCAGTCTTCCGAATACCACGGAAGACGAGAGAGTCCGCTGACGACTCCTCTGGACATCGCGATGACAGCCGGAAGCACTCCCCGACCGTACAGGACCCTCAAGGAGCTGGACGAATTCCGCGCGTCCCAAATGGTTCCAGATCACTCCGAAACAGAGTAATAGTCCTTGTACCACTCAATAAAGCGGGAGAGCCCCTCTTCGAGCGAGACTCGAGGGCTGTAGCCCGCCACCTCTGAGAGCGAATCGATGTCGGCGTACGTGGCCAGCACATCTCCCGGCTGTCGCGGAAGCAGGTTGACCACGGCCTTTCGTCCCAGGCATTCTTCCATGATCTCGATATAACGCATGAGTTCAACGGGCCGATGACTCCCGATATTGTGCACGCGATACGGGTCCGCGCTGGACCCCGGGTTCGGGGAATCCCCACTCCAGGCCGGATCGGGCGCAGCCGGGCGATCCAGAACAGCCACGACTCCATCCACGATATCGTCGATATAGGTGAAGTCACGCTGGTGACGTCCGTGATTGAAGACATCGATCGGTTGACCCGACAGGATGTTCCGCACGAAGATGAAAGGCGACATGTCCGGTCGGCCCCAAGGCCCATAAACGGTGAAGAATCGCAATCCTGTGGTTGGAATGTTGTAGAGATGGCTATAGGAATGAGCCATCAATTCGTTCGACTTCTTCGTGGCCGCATAAAGGCTGACCGGGTGATCGACATTGTCCGATACAGAAAACGGCATATTCGTATTCGCACCGTAGACAGAACTGCTTGAGGCATACACGAGGTGCTCAACGTCTGAATGCCGACAGCATTCCAGTAGCCGGAAGAACCCCACGATATTCGAATTGATATAGGCCTCGGGGTTCTTCAGCGAATACCGGACACCCGCCTGGGAGGCGAGGTGGATCACCCGCTCCGGCCGACTGGAGTCAAAACAGGCGCGCAGAGCCCCCTCCTCCTCGAGATCGACCCGATGATCGGAATAACCTGCGTGGGGCAGAAGTCTGGCCAGACGCGCCTGCTTGAGTTCCACATCGTAGTAGTCATTGAGGTTATCCAGCCCGATCACCTCATCCCCTCGAGCAAGGAGTCGCTCCGCGACGGCCGCACCGATGAAGCCCGCTGTCCCCGTTACCAACACCCTCATGGAATCAGAATTCCCTCCAGGCCTGCGGCCTTGAACACGCAGATGATTCCACAGGCCGAAGAAAAGCGAAACGGGGCACTCCTTGATCGCAGACATCCGCCCAAGGCCAACTCAGCTTCCTTCGCCCAGAACGTCCCTGAACAGGGCAGCCAGCTTTTCCGCATTCACGGCCCAACTCAGTCCAGACACACGCTCCCTTGCCAGGGCCTGTCGCTCCATCAAGGCCTCACCGGAATCCATCGCCTTCTCCATGGCTCTGGACAGTGCCTCGGAATCATGCGGGTCCGCATAAAGCGCAGCCTCTCCCGCAATTTCCCTGAATACCGGGATATCCGCAGCCACCACAGGCAAACCACTGGCCATGGCCTCCACAAGAGGATGGCCGAAGGTTTCCAGATACGACGGAAAGACGAAGAGATCCGCGTTCGCGTAATATTCCGCAATCGCAGCGTAGGGAACCGCTCCAAGAATATGGACACGAGACGCATGCCGACCCGTCTTCTCAACAGCCGACTCCATTTCGCTGAGATACCACGGATCCTGGACATCTCCTACGATGGTCAAATCGGGCACGGTGGACTCCCCTGCCCTTTCCACCCAGAGATGCCAGGCCTCGATAAGTCGAACAAAGTTCTTGTAACGATAGACAGAACTCACTGACAGGACGCCGACCCTGGGCGAAGAGTCTCCGGCCGAGGCACCAGCAAAATCCTTGGCATCAATGCCGTGATGGATCACGACCCTCTTCTCCCTCGAAAGAGAAACCCGGTCTCCGATCCAGTTCGCAGAGTCCTGACTCACGAAGAGGATACGCGCACAACGCCTGGCTGATCCATACGCCAGTCTTCGCAGAAACCCCAACCGCAAGGTCTGCTTGACTCCCCACCCCTGCCTCAGGTTGGTGAATACATTCGGATTCCTGAAAGAGGCAATCATCGGGCAAGGAGCCGAGGGCGGCGTGTACTCGGCTACGGAAAAATACACATCGGCCTTCCAGTCTCTCGCCACTCCCGCAGCGCGGAAGAGAAGAAAGAAATAACGCGTAAACATGCCCCCCTCAGAAACAGGATGAAGGTGGACATTGGGAAGGTCATCGAAGGACTCAGACCAGAGTGAAGGGGAAGCCAGGACCTTGAAATCCAGATCTGGAGCAATCCGGCTGATTTCAGGCAGGAGGTTCATGAGGTGGGTATAGCCCCCTCCGCCGCGCACCATGGACGCATCAATGAGCACACGCCCCTGGATTCCCTCACCGGCCACACTCAATATCCCGACCTCATCCGAAAAGAGTAACAGCTGAGCCCGATCACGGACACAAAGTCAAACCCACCGACCAGATTCGACATTCCGTCGACCGCAAAAAACGGAGTCGGTCATCAAATCGATACGGCAGCGATCACATCGGAGTGAGCGAGGTGCTCCTCTATCCCGCCACACCGAGATTACACTCCCGGATCTTGTGAAGAAGGGTCTTGTAGCTGATTCCGAGCATTCGAGCTGCCTCCTTGCGATTCCAACCCGCTCGATCCAGAACCACTCCAATGGCCTCCTTTTCAACCTCCAGAGAAGCTCGCCGACTGACCTCCCGAAGCGGGAGGTCCCCTGCACTCTCGGCCACTTCTTCAAGAAGTAGGTGAAAATTGCTTCGACCTCGCGAATAGGATGATCTCGAGCCATCGAGCTCAGACAGGACCGAATCTTCACTTTCGAGCACAATCACTCTCTTGATCATGTTCTCGAGTTCCCGGACATTCCCCGGGAAGGCATACGAATCCAACAACGCCATCAAACGGTCTGAAAGAGTCGATATAGGGCGGTCGTACTGAGCCCCGTAGCGAGCCACGAAGTGATCAATCAGCCTCGGAATCATCTCCCGTTGATCGCGAAGAGGGGGGATGGAGATACTGACGACATTCAGCCTGAAATAGAGATCCTCGCGAAAGCTCTTCTGCGAAACCATTTCCGGCAGGTTTCGATGCGTTGCACAGACAACCCTGACATCGACAGAAATCTCCCTGTTCCCTCCCAGTCGGCTGAAGGAACTGTCTTGCAGAACCTGCAACAGTTTCGCCTGAAGAGAGGGGCTCATCTCTCCGATCTCATCAAGAAAAATCGTGCCTCCATCAGCGACCTCGAACTTCCCGATCTTACGGGCATTGGCTCCTGTGAATGCACCCTTTTCGTAGCCAAAGAGTTCACTCTCAAGCAGGTCTTCAGGCAGCGCGGCGCAGTTCACCTTCACGAAAGTGCTCGACGATCGGTTTGAGTGTTCGTGAATGGCACGGGCCACCACCTCTTTACCAACTCCACTCTCACCCTGTATCAGTACGGTGACATCGGTATCCGAAATCTGCTTGATTACCCGAAGGATTTCTCCCATGGACGCCCCCTCCCAGATGCGTTCATCCGAGCGAACTCCAGAAGAGGAAATCGACTCAGGGACACGCACCAGGGGAAGCAGGCTTGAAACCGTCCCATGAAGCTCAGTCTCTTCAAAGGGTTTGTTTATGAAATCAGCCGCTCCACACCGCATCGCTTCCACGATGGTGCTCGCTCGACTGACCACGGAGAGCATGACCACCGGGAGCATCTCATCGAGCTTCCGGATCCGTTCCAGCGTCTCGACGCCCCCCATTCCCGGGAGCATCAGATCCAGCAAGACCAGTCCAGGCGTACCTCCCTCCTCGATGAAGGACAACGCCGTCTCACCCGAGGAGACCAACTCAACCTGGTACCCCCAACTGCGCAAGAGAGTCGAGAGATAGGCACGAATCCCCTCCGAATCATCCACAATCAGAACAGGACCCCGGGCAACTTCTCTTTCGGCCATCAATGATTCCCTTTCGCTCGAAAAATCCGACAAGAGACCACGTCAGATCCTTGAAGACTCATGACTCCACTGAACTCCATGAGGCCGGAAGTGTGAATACAAAACAGCTTCCGGATTCAGTCTTTTCAGAAATGTATATTGAACCCCCATGGGCTTCTACGATTCGTCGGCAAAGAGCCAGACCAAGCCCCCGACCTTTCGCAGCCCGTGGAGATGAACCGCGTTCAAAAGCCTGGAAGATCTTCTCACGATCTGAGTCGGAAACCCCCGGACCTTCATCGATCACCCGGCACTCCACAAAAGGCCCGGATCCGGGATCACTCGGAACGCATTCGATACGAATCAAGCCGCCCACCTCCGTCACAGCCATGGCATTGGTCAGGAGATTCGTAAAGACATGGGCGATCCGCGTCTCATCCAGGTGCACACGAGCTCCACTGAGTTCTGTATGGATCTCCAGCTCGATTCCGTTCTGGGTGAAGAGTGGTCCCAGGATCCCATGAGCCTTTTCAATCGCGGAAGACAAGTCGCCCGGCGTAAGATCCAGAGCCGCCTCGATGGATCCCGCATGGCAGACATCGACGAGATCCGTCATGAATTGATCCAACCGGGAGCAGTATTCCTCGGCTGTCCGGGTCCACTCATGCTGAGTCGGACTCAATGCCCCTCCCTCTCCCGAAAGCAGAAGGCGAAGATTCCCTAGAGCCACAGCCACCGGCGTACGCAACTCGTGGCTCAAGATGGAAAGCAATTCATCGCGCTCCGAGGAAGCCAGGGGGGTCTGTGGGTTCAAGGCCGCCCCGCTGCAGACACACGAACACCTCCCACTCGACCGAGAATCGACGGACTCCGACTTGAGCTGCGTAGGCGCTGTGGATGTTGCCATGAGACCTCACTGAACTCCGAAGAGCGATGATCGTGGTATCGTTCCAAGGCTCCCCGGAGAGGGGGACCTCCACTACTCATCGCCCCATCTGAGCAGTGGCTTTAACAGGGATTTGACTGTAAAGACGCAGATTTGGCAGATTCTGAAAACAAAAAAGCCCAAGATCGAATCGCCGGCCTGATCAGCGAGATCACGCGGCACAACGCCCTCTACTACCGGGAAGACCGCCCTCAAATTACGGACGCGGAATACGATGCTCTCCTGCGTCAACTGCGCGACATCGAGACCGAATACCCTGAACTCCTGAGGCCAGATTCCCCCACACAAAAAGTGGGCGCTCCCATTGCTGGAACAGGCTTCGAGACCGCGCCCCACCGGTCTCCGATGCTTTCCCTGGACAACGCCATGGACGAGGCTGAAATGCGCGCCTTCGATCAGCGACTCCGGCGCCTGCTCGCAGCGGACGACTCCCGGCTCAGCTTCGTCGCGGAGCCCAAACTCGACGGTTCTGGCGTCGAACTCATCTACAAGAAGGGACGGTTCGATCAGGGCTTGACCCGTGGAGACGGTCAAACAGGTGAAGACGTGACCGTCAATCTGCAGAACGTACCCTCCATTCCGGCCCGACTGACCGACGCCAAAGGAGCGCCCATTCCCGATGTCGCTTCCGTCCGTGGCGAGGTCGTTCTGCCTTTGGCGGCCTTTCGAAGACTCAACAAGGATCGTGCCGCACGAGAGGAAGAACCCTTCGCGAATCCGCGAAATGCGGCGGCTGGCTCATTACGCCAGATTCACGACATCGACTACGACCGACTGGGCAGTCTTGAATTTCGCGCCTATGCGATCGCCGAAGGTCAGCCCGAGAGCGCCTCCACACAATGGAAGATCCTTCAAACCCTCAAGGCATGGGGCTTCATCGTCTCACCCGAATCGACTCGCTGTAAAAGCGTCGATCACGCGATCGAATTCCATCATGATCTTGAAACCCGAAGAAGCTCGCTACCCGTCGAGATCGATGGCAGCGTCATCAAAGTGGACCCCATCGCCCTCCAGGAGGAACTGGGCAATGTCGCCCGATCCCCTCGGTGGGCCATCGCCTACAAATTCCCGCCCGAGCAAGCTCGCAGCGTCGTCGTGGGCATCGAAGCCCAGGTAGGGCGGACTGGCGCCTTGACACCTGTGGCCAAGCTCGAACCCGTCCAGGTGGGCGGCGTCACCGTCTCGAATACCTCCCTTCACAACCAGGATGAAATCGATCGAAAAGACATCCGTGAGGGCGATGCTGTCATCATTCAAAGAGCCGGCGATGTCATCCCCCAACTCGTGCGCGTACTTCTTGAAGACAGGGAACTCGAAATCAATCGCGATCGGGTCTACGAACGCTACACCCTTCCCACCCAATGCCCCGTCTGCGATGCACTGACGGTTCGCCTTGAAGCCGAGGCGGTGACTCGTTGCCCCAACATCGACTGCCCGGCTCAACTCAAGAACAATTTGCGACATATGGCCAGCCGGGGAGCGCTCGATGTGGACGGTCTCGGCGAAAAGTTGATCGATCAACTCGTCGAGGCAGGACTCGTCCATAGACTCTCTGACATCTTCGCTCTCCACAAAGAAGAGCTTCAGGGTCTGGAGAGAATGGGTGAGAAGTCGGCCACCAATCTCATCGCGAGCCTGGAACGCGCTCGCAGTACGACTCTACCGAGGCTCTTGATTGCATTGGGAATACGCCACGTGGGAGAAACCGTCGCCGAACTCCTGGCCGATCACTTCGGCGATATCGGTCCGCTCATGCAGGCTACATCAAGCGAAATCGAAGCCACCGACGGCATCGGCCCCACCATCGCTGAAAGCGTCGCTCGCTTTTTTGCAGACTCCGCCAATCAGTCGGAGATCAAGAAACTGATGGAACTCGGCCTCAACTGGCCCCTGCCTGAACCGACCGATTCAAAGGAGGAAGGCCGACTCAGTGGCCTCACCTTCGTGTTGACCGGGACGCTGAGTGCACCACGAGGCGAATTCAAGAAGAAGATCGAAGAGGCCGGAGGTAAAGTCACTGGCACGGTTTCAAAGAAGACCGATTACCTCTTGGCCGGAGAGAATGCGGGGAGCAAGCTGAAGAAGGCGACGGATCTCGCCATCAACATCCTGGACGAAGACGGCCTTGAGAAACTCCTCTGAAGCCACGACCTGAAAGAGCCCGAAGCCACTCAATCCAGCCACTCAAACCGCCATGTGCCTGATTCAAACGCGGCCGCCTCCCCGAGAATCCTCTCGCGCTGTATTTCCTGACCGAAGCGGGGGAAATAGGGGTGGCTCTCGATTCGCCACTCGGCTTCGATGGGCAGGACCAGTCGCATCCTCCGACCTGACGGCAGAACCAGATGCGCTTCCGCACCCCCATCCTGATCATGTACCAAACGGGCCTGGATGCCTGGATGCAGGGGAAGAGACAGACGGACCGGCCTGCTCTGCCCTTCCAGACGATCTCGGATTTCCAGCCCATCGTTATCGAGTATGAAAGTCCGACAATGGATGGAATCCGGAGTCAGCCAACCGGCACAACTGGCTTCGACTCGATGTCCCGGTCGATGATCCTCGAGGACGACCCTTGGGCGCCCCCCTACGCGATGCGCCGACCAGATCTCCGACTGCTCAGCCCCGTCAATTTCCACCGTTGCGTGGGAAAGGGTGGCTCTCGCCAGCCCCCTGCGTTCGCCCACGACATACTCATGGACTCCCATTCCGGTCACCACTCGCTCTTCTCCGCACGAAAGCTCAAACGCCAGGGCGTCACAGTGCGCATGACCCGGCTGATGCTCGGGCGAAGGCCCAGCCACCGAAGCAATCAGTACGAATTCATCGCTCTCAAGACGCGCATACCCGGTAGAGCCCAACAGTCCGGGAGAGAGCAGCGCATGGGGCGCGACCCCTAGCCCATGCGCGTATTCGACAAGACTTTGAAAGCGAGGCGCGATATCGAAAGCCGAGTCTGAAAACAGAGCGATATCACCATCTCGATGGCAGTAAAGCGCCAACGCGCCCAGTCCCCGAGAGCACACAGACTCCAGACCCTGAACCAATTCCGCGGAAGATCTTTCCGGACGCACTCGAGCCAGATTCAGGAGATCAAGAAGACTCTCAAGAAGCAGACTGTGGTACATGGGACTCCGCTCTTCGTGCCCCCCGTCATCATTGAACTGGAGATCCATTTCCCGAATCAGGGCCGAGCCATTGGCCAACCAACGATCGGCACGAGGTCCAGAAAAGAGCAAACCTGCGAAGACAAGCCCGACAAGGTTGGAAAGCAGATGATTGGCCAACAAGCGGAATTCCAGATTGGCTTGCAAGGCATCTGCTTGATTCGCCATGGACATGGAAATGCGATTGAACTTCATCTCATCCAGACTGAGCGCATCGGGCATCAACAGGAGTTTTCCCCAACTCACAAGACGCAGGGAAATTGGATGCGGATCCCAGCCTACACCGGTCTCATGATTCCGAATCCAATCCAGAATCAGCTCTGTTCTCCGTTCGGGTGAAAGCGAACGTTCGCGAAGGTGATCGCAATTATGCAGGTGATAGGCCCAGAGAGGCCCGGAAGCAGCATGTGACCAATCCATGCCCGACGAGAAGTCCACTCGCGTCTGGATCAGTTCGAGCACATCGCCTTCATGCCACCGCGCGTGGGCGGGCGCTTCCAGAAAGGGCCTGGGAAGAGGCCCCAGGGAAAGCTCGGCCAAGCCGGCATCGGAAGAAGGCCTTGAATACCCCCGCAACATATGGGTGATCTGCGCTCGTAACTGCCTGGGCTGCAGGTGGCTCACCGTGCGAAGCAAAGTCGGGAAAAGGCGAAGGCCACTCATTCGATGGGCGTCCCCTTCGTGCCGAGAGTCTCGCGCATCGCCACCGCGCGCGCGTAGATCTCACGACGGGGCAACTCCGAGAGGGCGGAGAGTTGAGCGGCCACCTCGCGTGGCCTCTTCCCCTGACTGATGAGTTCGCGAATCCGCTCTCCCACTTCCTGCTCCTCACCGAGCGCAAGGCGAAGGAACCGCTTGGCTTGCAGT
>NZGT01000097.1 GCA_002691025.1 Spirochaeta sp.
AATCCGGTTCAACGAGATTTCACGGTTTCGATCACGAGCGTGATATCCGTGAAATCTCGTTGAACCGGATTCCTCATGGATACGCCTATGCGTATCTCGATCTCGACGATCCGGACTGGGCTGAGGGCCAGGCGCCTCATGAGATCGGTCGGGCCCGATTTGGACGTATCTCGATCGCCAATACCGATTCGGAAGCGACCCCTACGATGAATGCAGCCATCGATGCAGCCTGGCGGGCGGTGGGCGAGCAGACACCCGAAGTCTCCTAGCCGGTTTTTCTTTCTCTTGGATCCAGGCTTTTTCGATCGCTTTGTTAGGCTAGAGCCTTCATGCGGGGAGTGTGATTGATTGGACACGGTCTATAGCGAGAATCATATTCGGCATGCGGGGCGCGTCGAACTCTATGGTGGCCGGCTTGTGCCGTGTTTCGAGAAGCCGGAGCGGGCTCGATTGGTCGTAGAGCAGGTCCGGTCGCGTTCCCTGGGAGATATCATCTCGCCGCAAAGTCATGGTCTTGAGCCCTTGCTCCGGGTTCATTCCGGACCCTACCTGGAATTCCTGCAAACAGCCTGGTCGGATTGGTGCGCCGTGCATGGCGATACGGACGCTCTACCCATCAACTGGCCGGTGCGAAGCTTCTCGCAGCGCGTGCCGGATTCCATCGACGGTCGTATGGGTTTCTACTCCATGGATGCCGGAACGCCCATCACCGAGGGAACCTGGGAGGCGGTCAAAGGAGGAGCGGACGCGACGCTGACAGCCCTGGATCGCGTTCAGTCCGGAAGGGCAGCCGCTTTCGCGCTGGTGCGCCCACCGGGCCATCATGCGGCTCGCGATTTCTGCGGTGGCTACTGTTACGTGAACAACGCGGCCGTTGCGGTCCAGTCCTTCATCGACCAGACCGGTGAGCGGGTCGCGATTCTCGACGTGGACTACCACCATGGGAATGGCACGCAGTCCATTTTCTATGATCGGTCGGATGTGTTCTTCCAGTCGGTTCACGGCGATCCGAATCAGGAGTTCCCCTACTTTCTCGGGTTCGCCGATGAATGTGGCTCGGGTGAGGGCGATGGATTCAACCGCAATTTCCCATTGCCGTGGGGAACGACGGCTGAACGGTGGTTCGAAGCCGTGGACGAGGCCTTGCGTCGAATCAACGAGTACAAGCCAGGGCTGGTCGTGGTCTCGTTGGGCGTGGATGCCTACAAGGGCGATCCGATTTCCCACTTCCTGCTGGAGAGCGCGGATTACATTCGTCTCGGAGAGCGCATTGCCGGGTTGGGGTTGCCTGCGCTCTTTGTACTGGAAGGAGGCTACGCGGTGGATGAGATCGGGATCAACGTTGTGAACACCTTGGGTGCCTTTGATGCTGCCTGCGGTTGAGGCTGCGAGCTGGATCAGTCTGGTCCCCGCACTCACGGTGCTCGTGATCGCGCTGGTGACCCAGCGGACCTTTGAAGCCCTGCTGGGAGGAACCCTGGTCGGACACGTGTTGATCGGCGGGACGGATTTCTTCAACACCTTTGCGGACTCGATGCTGCGTGTGATGCAGAACGAGACGGTGGGGTGGATCACCCTGGTGGTGGGCCTGTTCGGATCTTTCATTGCCCTGCTGGTGCGGTCGGGGGGAACGCGCGCTTTCGGGGAAGCAGTCTCATCGAGGGTCAAGAGCAGTTCGGGTGCACTCCTGGCCACGTGGTTCATGGGTCTCGTGATCTTCCTGGATGATTACCTGAATGCCTTGGCGGTGGGCGGCGCCATGCAACGGGTAACCGATCGGTATCGGGTGTCGCGCGAGAAGCTGGCCTATGTCGTGGATTCCACCGCGGCGCCCATCTGTGTCCTGGCCCCGCTGAGTACCTGGGCGTTCTTCGTTGCAGGACTCCTGGAAGGGGTTGAGGCTGCTCCCGTGGGCGAGGGGATGAGGGTCTACGTGAGCACCATTCCATATATTCTCTACGCCTGGGTGGCGGTTCTGCTTGTGCCGCTTGTGGCGATGAGGCTGATTCCGGATCTCGGGCCCATGCGGAGCGCAGAGGCGAGGGCCGCGAGCGGGATCCTCGCACCGCCTGATTCAAGTTCCTTGCAAGAGACCTTTCCGCCGGAAGAAATTCCGGACTCTCCCCGAGTCGTGAATTTCATACTTCCTTTATGCGTGCTGATCGCCGCCACCTGGATTCTGGAAGATGCCCTGCGAGGTGTGATGATCGGCGTCGTCTTTACATGCGTGATGCTCTCTACCCAGCGCGTCTTGAACCTGCGAGAGATGTCAGAGGCCTTCTTCAAGGGGTTCCAGACCATGGTCTATCCCCTGGCCATCGTCGTCATGGCATTTGGTCTGAGGTTCGTGAATGAGGAACTGAAACTGACAGAATTCGTGATCGGGACTCTCAGGCCCTTCATGGTCAGTGCTTTTCTTCCCGCTGTGGTTTTCCTGGCTCTCTCGGTCATCACCTTTTCAACCGGATCTTTCTGGGGCGTCTACGCAGTCAGTCTCCCCATCGTCGTTCCTCTTGCTGCTTCGATGGATGTGCCGATGCCGCTGGCCCTGGGGGCCGTGATTTCGGCGGGGGCCTTTGGCTCCCACGCGTGCTTCTATGGGGACGCATCGGTGCTCGCTGCATCGAGTAGTGGCTGCAACCTCCTGGCCCATGTGAAAACCCAGATCCCCTATGCCGTCCTTTCAGCCGCTATTTCCACACTGGGTTTCCTGGCGCTGGGCTTTCTTGCCTGAGAGGCTTTGANGNGCAGGCGCCGGCCCATCGACTTGATGCAGCACTCCGGGNCCTCCCCGGCGCCTTGAGCCGGACCCCGGCTGTTGGGGTGGTGGGCGCTTGAGACGAATGGGTCGTTCCAGCCCTCTCCGGCGCTTGGAGTCTTGAGCCCGGTTTTTCTTGCTCGGGGAGGTGGAAAAGGTCAAGGCGAGTGCCCGCATTTTCCCCTATGGTTCCCGGAGAGACTCAAGGAGAGTGGCGGAAGTGGCAAAGATTCGGCTTGACGGCCTCGAGAAGGGCCCCGATGCGAGATCAGTCCCCTCGGTGCGTGTGCCGAAGGCGGCTGAATTGGTGGCCGGCCACATCCGTCGCCAGATCGTGCGCGGAGAGTTGAAGCCGGGCGAGCCATTGCAGTCCGAGGCGGACCTGATGGTGGAGTTCGGTGTATCCCGCCCCACGCTTCGCGAGGCGTTCCGCATCCTTGAGGTGGAATCGCTCATCTTCGTGACCCGTGGCGCGAGGGGAGGAGCTCGAGTTCACGCTCCGGATATTCGAGTCGCGGCCCGGTACGCTGGTTTGTTGCTGCAATACGCGGGCACCACCGTGGAGGATGTACAGTCAGCGCGTTCGGTGATCGAACCTCCGATCGTCGCGCGTCTGGCCGAATCGTGCAGCGCCCAGGACATTCGGACTCTACGCGACCACGTAGAGCAGGAGAAGCAGGCCAAGGATGATGGGGCCGCATTTACTGAACTGGATACCCGCTTCCATGCACTCCTCGCCGAGCTCAGTGGAAGTCAGACGCTGACCCTCGTTGTGGGTATGCTCCATGGCATCATCGAGTCTCACTCGGAGTTTGGCCTCGCTCAACGCCAGGACACGCGTTCGGCGGCGCGGGTTGTTCGATCCCACGGAAAACTGGTTGATCTGATCGAGGCCCAAGATGCAGAAGGAGCTGAGGCGCACTGGTACAAGCACATCAGCAACGTGACCCGGGCCCTGCTCAAGACAGTGGGTCGTAAGACGGTGGTTGATCTTTTCGACTGAGGTTGCATCTCAGGCTCATGTGAAGGCGTTGCTTCACTGCAATCCGAAACCGCATGGGCATGGCCGATCGGTTCACGTCCTATGGTGGTTTGGCTGAGTCCTTCGAATGAGCCCATCATTCCGGCTCTGGTGCAAAGCAGGAGGCCCACCGGTTGACTCGCTCCGATCCCGGGCTGAGGCAGGGCGTCGTCGATTCCAGGAGCTCAGCCTTGCTCGGCAACGTGCAAACCAGGCTTTCCTGGGCTCGAATAGCCTGGTTTGGGGCAGGCTCAGGACAACGGGGAGATGCTCCCCTTCTTCCCCGACGGCGATCGTATCCTTCAATATTAATGATATAACTTTACTGTATCAGTTTAAGGTATGATCTTTTCCGAATGGGCTGAGTATTCCCAGGAGAGGGAGGAGATCTCATGAACCCGGCACGCCCTCAGGTCAGGCAAGGCGGCGGCGGAAAGCGACAGGTTCCGATGCGGGTCCCCAAGATGGCCGAGTTGCTGGCCACCCGGATTCGTAGGCAGATCATCCTGGGCCAACTGAAAGAGGGAGAGTTGCTTCTTCCTGAAGCCCAACTGCTCGAGCAATCCGGGGTTTCGCGTCCGACCTTACGAGAGGCCTTCCGTATTCTCGAGTCGGAATCCTTCATTGCCGTGAATCGCGGTTCGCGCGGCGGGGCTCGTATCCTGGCTCCGAAAATTGATGTGGCGGTGCGGTACGCGGGCATCTATTTGCAGCATGCCAACACCACCTTCGAAGATGTCCAGATGGTTCGGGCGCTTCTGGAGCCGCCCGCGGCTCGGACGTTGGCGGAACGTTCCGATCCCGAGGCGATCCAGGCGTTGCGTGATCACATCGCTCTTGAGGCGGAGAGCGTGACCGATGCTCATGCGTTTGCCGAGTTGTCCACGGGCTTTCATCAATTGGTCATGGATCTGGCGGGGAACAAGACCCTGACGCTGGTGGTTGCGATGCTGGGGGGAGTCATCGAGAAATGCTCGACGCGAGTGCTGGAGCTCATCTTTGATATCGAAAATACGAAGACAGCGGTTCGTTCCCACCAGCGCCTGGTGGACCTGATCGAGAAGGGCGACGCTCAACAAGCCCTGACGCACTGGCGCAAGCATCTTCAGTCCGTCGCGCAGGTCCAGGTCAGGGCATTGGGGAGTGACCAATGCCTGGATGTCATGGGTTGATTCCCCGGACGCCCTCCGGGCTCAGGTGATTCACGAAGAGTTCGTCCGGGGCAGGGCCTAGAAACCACGAAGAGTGGCAAAGCGATCCCGATGGAACGCTTCATTCCCAAGCGCGAATTCCAGGGCTCGGGCTCGTTTCAGATAGAGGCCGGCGTCAAATTCGTCCGTCATCCCGATCCCGCCATGCATCTGGATGAGTTCATTCGACATATGGTGCAGGAATTTGCCAGCCTTGCACTTCGAGAGCGAGCAGAGTTCAGCCGCCTTCTCGTTTCCGTCATCGAGGGCCTGAAGGGCCGCTTCCACGCAGGATCGGGTCATTTCCATCTCGGTGTAGAGCATGGAGGCTCGATGACCCAAGGCCTGGAAGGATCCGATCGGCTGACCGAATTGAACCCGGTTCTTGAGGTAGTCGAGAGTCATGTCGAAGGACTGTGCGGCGACACCCAGCATTTCCGCCGCCAGGTAGGCTCGGCCACAGTCCAGGGTTCTTTCCAGGATCGAATTCCCCTGATCCAGGTCACCCAGGAGAGCGCTCTGGGGCACCTCGACGTTTGAAAAATCCAGGTTCGCATAGCCCCGACTGTCGGCCGTGATCAACCCTTTTCGGCTCAGTCCTTCCTGGTCCGCAGGCACCAGGAAAAGGCTGAGGCCTTCTTCTGAGCCAGGCTGACCACTGGTTCGTGTCGCAACCACGAATGCGTCCGCGGAGAGTCCTTCCGCGACATGGACCTTGCTCCCGTTCAGCACGAAGCTGTCGCCCTTGGCCTTGGCTTCCATGGTGGTCTGCAGAGGAGCGTGGCGGGGAGCCTCGTCAATTGCGAGCGTGACGATCCGGCTCCCGTCGGCGAGGCCGGGCAGCCATTCACCTTGCTGGGTCTTGTTTCCGCCAAGCAGGATCGCAGTGGCGCCGATTCCCGCCGAGGCGAGAAGGGGCGAAGCCGTCAGCTGACGCCCAAGCTCTTCCAGGACCACACCAAATGTCAAATGCCCCATGGCGACGCCGCCCTGATCTTCCGGAATCAGGATTCCAGGCCAGCCCATCTCTCCCATGGCGGTCCACACGCCCTTGTCAAAACCGGTTTCCGTCCCGCTGTCTCGCGTCTCCCGGAATTTTGCAACCGGAGCCTCGTCTCGGGCCCAGGTCTTGGCCTGTTCTTTCAATAGGGTCTGTTCTTCGGTCAGTGCCGCCATGCGACGTCTCCTGTTTTTCGGGTTTCAGCCGCGTTGGGTGTTTTCCGGCAGGCCAAGGATGTTCTTGGCAATGATGTTGTTCTGGACTTCAAACGAGCCACCGTAGATCGAAATGGCTTTCCCGCTGAGCCAGGTTCGGACTGTGGCGAGTTCCTCGGCCGAAAAGTCGTCCCCCTCCCAGCCGAGTCCTTGATGGCCCATGATCTCAAGCAGGAGTTCAGCTCGGTTCTGGGTCACCGTCGAAGCCGCATTCTTGAGGATGGAGGCCGCGGCGCTCACCTTGGCGTTTCCACGGGACTCCGCCACGATGCGGGCGATGGTGAGCTTGTGTGAGCTGGCCTCCATCATGTGATCGGCCAGACGACTTCGCAGGTCGGAATCGGCCAGTTTGCCCTGGGAATCAAGTCCTACATATTTTTCAGCGATACCCTGGAGCGAGCTCTTCGTCCCGCCGCCCCCACCCGCAGAAGCACCCGTCTGGCTCTGTCTCTCGTGCTGAAGGAGTCGCTTCCCTACCGTCCAGCCTGCATTCAGGTCCCCGAGCATGTCATCTTTGCGGGCTTTCGCGTCATTGAAGAAGGTCTCACAGAACGGCGAGGCCCCGGCAATCAGACGGATCGGTCGGGTCTCAATCTCGCTTTGCTTCATGTCGATCATGATGAAGCTGATGCCATCGCGTTTCGCTACATCCATGTCGGTTCGGACGAGAACCCCGCACCAATCCGAAATATCGGCACCGGAGGTCCACGTCTTCTGGCCATTGAGCAGCCAGTGATCGCCCTTGTCCTCGGCGCGGCACTGCAAAGAGGCCAGGTCGCTTCCCGCGTTGGGTTCTGAGTATCCCAAGGACCAGAAAGTTCTTCCTTTGCAGATCTTTGGAATGTGTCGCTTCTTCTGATCTTCGGTTCCGTATTCCAGGATGGTGGGACCGACCATGGTGATACCCATGCCGGCCGTAATGGTCAGAGGGTTGAAGGCGCCGATGGCATCCATTTCCTGGTTGACGATCTGGGCCTGGAGTTGCGAGAGGCCTCCGCCTCCATACTCGGCGGGCCAGGTGGGTGTTCCCCAGCCCTTTTCGCCAAGGCGGTCGATCCACACGTCGAGATCGGGGTTCGAGCGATCGACGGACTCGGCTCGGAGAACCGCGCTCGCCTGGCCAGCCAGTGAAGAGGGAAAATTCTCGGCGAGCCATGCCTTGGCTTCTCCGCGAAAGGCTTCGAGTTCTTCTTTGTTGTCGGCCATGTTCCTTCACGCTCCTTGTTTCTGAGGAAGCCGCTCCCGGATGGCATCTGGGCCATGCCGATCGAGGGCGTTCCATGATTTCCTAGAGATCGGTTCTGCTCCGAGACACCACGAAGCGGTGAGATGCAGAGCAGGCCCCTTAGTATAGAGCGATCTGGTCTCCTCAGGCCACTCGTCGGGATGACCCGGGCTCAGTTACGTATGGGGTAGAGAGCCTGGACTCTCATGTCTGCAGCAGGGAGGCGATTGGAACGGATTCCGCTCAGTGGCTTTTTGGCGAGAGGCTCCGGACCCGAGATGATCGGGAGGCGGATATGGAAGCGTGGTCTACGAAGATGGGAGATGACCAGGCTCGTTCTTCCGCATCGGCCAGACAATCATCCTCGTTTGAGGTCGGTGCGCCGGCGCGGCATGGGTTGATATCGAGACAGTTTCCCTGCTCGTCTCGGGTACAGCGGAGGTTGTTGGCATTCATGGTCGGGCTGGCCTCCTGGATGGCCCGCACGTAGTAAAGGGAATCTCGGCCTGTTTTCAGGAAATCAGGATCCGAGAAGGTGACCTGACAACCCACATTGCCGGAAGGGCAGGGGATGACCCGCCAGGGGTCGTCGATGAGCGAAGCGAGGTTCTCGCCCGCGAATGATTGGGGCCGGATTCGGATGACTTCGATCCGGTCGATCCGTTTTCGCTGATCAGACGGGTGGTAACACTCGCCCCCGCAGAGTCGCTCGAGCCGCTCGCTGGCGAGTGCACGGAGGGTGTCTTTGGGGCAGCCGGGTTTCTGCTCAAAGGCTCCGACAGCGCGCACTTCGAAGACGGGTGCAGTTGTAGCGATGGTGGACGATCCCATGGGTACTTTTTCGTCGCTCTCCCCGATCAGATTGAACCAGAGGAGGATCCGGTCCCCGCTCGTCGCATAGACTTCTTTTCGTTCCAGTGCCTCCCAGATTGCGTTTCGATCCCGTCCTGTGCTGTGAACGGCGGCCAGTCCACCCGCACCAAAAAAGGAAGCAAAGCGCTCAAAGTAGGGACCCGGGATGGCGACGTCCGCCGGTGCCAAGGAGCGCGGTCCAGGTTCAGTCTCCATCAGGATGGCCGGAGGCCCAAGATTGCCCAAGGCCGCATCCGTGGTCTTGCGACGGTGCATTTCCTTGTACCCGGTTCCAGGCCGAGCCGAGTGGATGTCACTTGAGCCGATCATGCCAAAACGAAAGCGCTGACTCTTTTCAGGGTTTGAGAAATCACGAAGGGCCAGAGCCGCCTGGACCGACCCTCCTGGCCGATGATTGTAGGCTGGCATGTAGCAGTCCGTGCATTGCCCGGCGTCGAGCCAGTCTTCGAGTTCATGGCCTGGAACCGTCAAATGCCCCGCATCCCGAGCTTCTACATGATGTGATCGGGCTTCGACCGCACGAGCTTCGCACGTAGAGGCCGCTTCACCCGCGCTCTTGCAGCGTTCGCGGATGATCTCTCCAGCACGCCAACATTCCGCGACAAAACCTGGAGTGGGCTCGGGGCAACGAACCCCATCCGAGGTTCTCTCCAGGGCACGCCAGTCTCGATACTCCTCGATATTTCCGTGCCCGGAAAAAACTTCGATCAGGAACTCCCGTTTCTCGGGGTCGTCGTGCGCTTGCAACTGCTTGTCCCAGGAGATGAGGGGAGGAGTGTAGAAACCCCAGGTGTTCCCATGCGGAATGACCATATACGGAAAGCCCCAGTCATCGAGCCGTTCAAAGAGTCCCGTCGGGGTGGATGCGCTTTCCTGGCAATCGTCAGGCAGGTCACGAACACCGGGTCCTTTCTTGCACAGATGCAAGTCATCGCGTTCTTGCAGGAAGCGTGCGAAGTCATGATACGCCTGGCGGTTTCCTCCGGGCGCACTCGCAATGAAGAAGAGACGCATCCAGGCGTTATAGGGGTTCTCCCCATTCGGAAAGAGTTGTTCGCGCGAGGATACCGGTCGAGTGGGAATCGAGCCTTCAGCCGTATCCCGAAGGATCACATTTTTGTGACCGTAGTGGTTCTCGGGGGTGCTGCCGATCTGTGTCCACTCCCAGCCCAGGAAGGTGACCAGGTCCGGTAGATCCGGATCGCCCGAGACTGCATTGCATTCTCGGACCATCTCGCGGGTTTCGCGCCACTGCGCGGGGGTGAGTCCTTCCGCGTGATCGTTGATGGACCAGAAATCAAGAGAGGAACAAAAGCGTGCGTAGTCACAGGCATCGGCCGGAGGGTGGGATCCTTCTCCCTGAACCATGGGAAGGCTGATGTTGAACGCGTCAAAAGAGAAGGTGGTGTGGACATGCAGGTCTCCAAACAGGATCTGCTTGTCATCCGGCTCGGCGGGAGCACCGACTGTCGCCGCAGCGATTCGCTGACGGGTCGTCCGGTTCGCGGTGAGGTCTGGATCCAGCGTCGATGGGTTGATCACGCCTCGGCCATAGGTGTTTCCAAAAACGCCGCGACTCGCAGCTGTGGCGTAGATGGCGGCCAGGGTGATCAATACGACCAGGCTGACCAGACCCTTACGCATACGGGAATCGAGGGATGTCGGGGGAGCGCATCATGTTGAAGCGGGAAACACGCCTGATCGAGGCTTTGCGATCTGATCGCTGCGGCGGGTTGGATCCGCTATTGCGCAAGGTGCACCCAGGCCGGGGGCAGGCTCACATCCCGATTCGGCTCCCGGGGCGGCCGGTTCAATTTGACTTTCGGCTTCCAGTCCATATCTCTCATGGTCTGACCGACGTGCGTCATGTTGAGCATGTCGTGGCTGTAGCAGAAGAGTCCTTCGCCTGCGTAGTAGAGAATCGAAAGGCCAGGGACCATCCAGGGTGTGCCGTCTTCGCGATGCCCCAGGATCTGATCCCACTGGCTTACGAGACGTGCGCCCTGGGCCATCGTCCAGTTCTCCGGCGTCGACCACCCATATCCAGTGAGCCCGGTCATCGAGACTTCGAAGAAGTTCCGGATGCCCTCACGGCCTTCGATTCGTCCCCAGGCGGGGTCGATGTAGGCGGCGTCCTCGGTGAAGTAGTCGGCGAGCGCCGACCATGGCTGGGTGCCCTTGTCGATCTCATCGCGTGTGGCGACGAAACGGTCATACGTCTGGAGCGCTTCATCAGCCATCGGGTCCGTCATGTCTTCTTTCTCCCATTCAAGCAGTGCGAGGCAACAGAGCCGCTGTATTCAGCGACATCAGACGAGGTCTGTGTTCAGATCTATATCGACTCGGAAGGGCGAACCATCTGACCGGGGCGGGTCCCCGTCGACTTTCCGTCTTCGAAGGTGACGACACCGTTCACGACAGTGAGGCGGACGGGGGCGGGGTCCCGGGTCCATCGCCAGGTATGTCCGCCTCGTCCATCGGGTACATCGTACGTTTTGTACTTGGCCCGCCTTTCGATTTCGTCCAGATTGAAAACCGTCACGTCCGCTCGTTTCCCCACGGCGATCTCACCTCGGTCGGTGAAGCCGAAGTGTTGTGCGAGTTTCGAGGTTTGCGAATACACGGCCTCTTCCATGGTGAGGATGCCCGCATCCCGGACATAATGGGTATAGAGCATGAGGTTGTCGCCGGCCCCGCAAAAGAGTTGGCCATGGGCCCCTGAGTCATTGATGTTACCGACCGCCAAAGGGTCCCGTGTCAGTTGTACGACCATGTCTTCATCCTGGACCCAGGGAGGCATGGTGACCGTGGAGTCGACTCCGTTCGCGATCACCCATTCGGCCAGGGCATCCGAGGCATGGAGTCCGAGTTGAGCGGCGTATTCGCCAAGCGTCAATCCCTCGGGGCCTGCACCGTTGGCTGAGTTGTCGAGCAACATGGGCTCCGGGTTCCGGAAGAAAGCGGTTTCCAGTGATTCGTGATCCCAGGAGTGTCGCGCTCGGGCCCTCCAATCGGGGTCGCTGAGAAGTGCGAGCTTGGCCTCGGGGTCTTCGGCGGTGATGACCTCATGCCAGACGTATTCGTTGGACTGGGCGAAGAGGAGGGATTGGTTGAAGCTCGCCGTCACGGTGATGGGGACATGGGCATAGCCGGTCCAGAAATCGCGTCCCTCTTCGCTGAGTCGCGTGTGGAGATCGGCCAGCGGTTGCTGGATCCCGTAATCCTTCTGCCATTTCAGTGTGGGAACGCCAGCCCATTGCAAGCGGATCGGCATGCCTTCGCTCAAAGCGGCGAGACGTTCTACGGCCGAGTGGGCCGTCATGCGCATCAGGCTATCGACCACCACCTGCACCGTCGTGCCCGGATAGCGAGCGAGTACTTCGAAAAGGGACGAAAATTCGGCATCGTCCGCCTTCAGAGAAGGAACAGGTCGGTCCTGACCGTCGTGGTCCATCAAGTTGGTGGAGAGGCCCAAAGCTCCGGCCGCGAGAGCGTCGTCGAGAAGGGCCGCAATCTGTTCAATTTCTTCCGGAGTGGCGGCGCGCTCCCATGCGTCCAGACCCATGACGGCCAGCCGCAACGCGATATGGCCGACAAAGGCACCGTAGTTGGTCGAGATCTCGGTTCCCGCTTCCATGGAGGCCTGATACTCCGACCATGTCCGCCAGTTCCAAGGCACTTTTTCAAAGAAGGGTTGCTCCGGGATGTCCTCGAAGAACGAGAAGATCTTGACCACTTGAGCCCGCACCTCTTCATCGTCATGAACGGGTGCGATGGCGAAGCCGCAATTTCCCATGACGACGGTGGTGACGCCGCAGCCGGGCAACGGCTCCAGGTCCGGTTGCCACCACATGGTTCCGTCGAAATGGGTATGACTTTCGATGAGTCCCGGAGTCACATAGCAACCCGTTGCATCGACGCTTCGTTCTTCGGGTCCGCAATCCAGGTCCTCTCCAACCTCGGTGATCAGACCGTCTCGGATACGCACATCAGCGATTCGAGACGGGGCACCCGTACCGTCCACCACCATGCCGCCTTGAATCAACACTCCACTTTCACTAGAACCCATGATCGCTCCTATTCGGAAAGTTTTTCCGGGTCGAGATGGTTTTGGACCTGCGCTATCCCAAAACTATAGAAGAGTGGGCGCGGAGGCTGCCATGATGCATGATGAAGGTGTCGAAGCCCGGAAGTGCAGGGTGGGGGACGGGCCTGCCGGAACAGGTACGATTGTTCCAGAATCAGGGTGCGGTGTGGCTCGATCGTGAGCGCAGGAACTCATTTCATCATCAGGAGTCAGTGTGGCGTATCGAATCATCGTCTGGGGAACCGGTTTTGTGGGAAGCGCAGTGCTTCGCAATCTCGTCGCGCATCCACATTTCGAGATTGCAGCCGTGTTGGTCAATTCGGCTGAAAAAGAGGGACTCGACCTGGGGGAAATCCTGGGCATTCCCGAGACAGGGATCCGGGCGACTCGAGATATCGAGGAGGCGCTGGCGGTGGACGCCGATGCCGTGGCGTACTTTGGCCCGAATGCCATGCATGCCGAAGCCAACATGCAGAATTTGACGGCGGCTTTGCGAAGCGGAAATAATGTCGTCGACACAAGCATGGGAGGGTTCCAGAATCCGGTCCGAGTCGATCCGACACTGCGGGAGCGAATTGAAGAAGCGTGTCGAGAAGGAGCCTCGTCTTTCTTCAGCGGGGGCATTGATCCCGGTTTCGGCAATGATCTCTTTCCCCTGACTTTGCTCGGCTTGTGTGGACGAGTCGATCGTGTTCACACCACCGAGTTCATCGATGCCGGAACCTACCCCGACCAGGAAAGTCTCATGGGTCTGGGGCTGGCACGACCGACCTCGGATCCGGCGCTTCTGGACAACGCGGGCTTGATGACGTCGATCTGGGGCGGACCTCTCTATATGATGGCCGAGGCGTTGGGTGTGGAAATCGAGAGTACCGTGGAGAACTACCGTCGGTGGGCTTCTCCCGAGGCCATTGACTTCCCTCTCGGGCGCTTGGAGCCAGGCGATTGTGCGGCCCACCAGATCGAACTCCAGGGAATCGTGAATGGGAAACCTCGCATCATTGTCGATCATATCCATCGCGTCTATGAAGAGGCGGCTCCGGAATGGCCGCGACCGCAATTGCATGTGGCTCACGCCAACCGGATTGCAATCAAGGGGAGTCCGAACGTCGAGCAAGAGACGGTCTTTGCCGACGAGCACACAGGAGACGGCAATCTTGGAGGGTGTCTTGCGACAGGGATGCGGGTCGTGAATGCGATCCCGGCCGTATGTGCGGCCGAGCCTGGGATTGTGTCCACTCTGGACCTGCCGCTCCTGGCAGGCCGCGGCGGAATGCACTGAGACTCTTCACCAGTGAGCGGCCCATCCGGGTTTGGTTCACCTCCTTCAGTCAGGAAGAATCCGATGACAAAGATCAGACCGTCTCAACCCGAGACACCGCCCTTGGAGGCCTTCGAGATCCACCGGGCCGAAGTCGAAGCCGGCCTTGAGCTTGCGTATATCCGGGAAGGTGAGGGCGGTTATCCGCTTCTCTTGATTCACGGTTACCCCGAGACGAAGCGGATCTGGTGGCGGAACATCCGTCCTCTGGTCGAAGCGGGTTATGAAGTGATCGTCCCCGATCTGCGGGGGTATGGCGATTCAGACCTCTCCTCCAAGGATGAATACGATCTGGTTCTCTATTCGCGGGATCTCCATCATCTGGTTCGAAATGTGCTGGGTCATGAGCGCTGTGGTGTCGTGGCCGGGGACGTCGGCGGCGTCGTCGGCTGTGATATGGCCATGCGTTTCCCTGGCTTCGTCGAGAAGATGATCTTCTTCAACACGGTGGCTCCGATCGTGGTGGATCAACCGGAATGGTATGCGGAGCGGGGCCTCTCCATGGTGGCGCTGGAGGATGGGCCGACGGGCGACTACCGGATTCGTCAGGGGCGGGATTGGAAGGAGCTCCTCGCTGACCTTGATACACCCGCCAGACGCAATCGCTATATCCGGGATTTCTATGAGCACCGTCTTCTTGCGTCAGAGGGTTCGTTTGAAGAAGCCGATTTCGACTTCATGGCGCAGCCCTTTGAAGACGCGGGGAAACTCGCCGCGAGCTGGGCCCCTTATCAGCTCCAATACGATCGTCCCATGTCCGAGGTGCCCATGATCATGCAGGCCATCGATGTGCCGACCCTGATCCTCTATGGGCCAGATGATCAGGTGGTGCCCAAGGATTTTCCGGAGCGGTGTGAAGTGGCCTTCCCGAACCGGGTCGGTCCACTCTTCGTGCCCCAGTGCGGGCATTTTCTTCAGTGGGAACGGGCCGATGTCCTCAATGAGATGACTCGTCTCTTCTTTTCCGAACTCAAGCCCTGAAAGCCTGGATCGAGACTTCCGAAACCCGGGCTCATGTTCTCGCTTCCGCGAGTCCGGTTCTTCAGATGGCTCCACCGCTTTCAGAGATCCGGGCCCCGTACCTTCTTGAGAGTGGGTTGGCGGTCAATCCATGGAGAAGCACACTCAGGAGAATGGTCCAGGTGACGGTGGTGACCAGCAGGGTCGAGCCGGGAAGCATTTCATCCTGGACAAGCACCACGAAGACGATGCTCGCCAAGCCTCTGGGTCCGAACCACCCGATGAACATCTTCGTGTCCCAGCGCAGCTTGAGTCCAATGGCTGAGACGAAAACGGGAATGATCCGGATGACCGTCAGGCTGCACAGCGCGTAGCCGATGACCCGCCCGTCCAGGTGTGGCCAGGTCAACCCCACCGCGGCCACGCCAAAGACAAACCAGGTGACGAGCGCCATGGAGTCTCCGATCCCTTCGGCGGCGTCGAGGAATTCCTGTTTGTCGTGTTGTCGGGAACCGCCGAAAATCAGGCCCGCCACAAAACATGCAATGAACCCACTTCCGTCCAGCCATTGGGAAGTCGCGAAACACAGTAGAGCGAGGGCGATCACCGGAATCTGCATCCAGGAGCCCGTCACCCATTGGCGCTCCGCGCAAGAGCGAACCAGGCGACCGCCCAGCCATCCGCCCAGGACGCCCACCAATCCACCGATTCCGATGGCCTTCGCGGAAAGCGTGGCCATCAGTTCGGCGGCATGACCCGATTCCGTATCGCCCACAGCGAGAGCCAGGAAGAACAGGAGGACGGGTACGCAGATCCCGTCGTTGAGGCCGCTCTCGACATTGAGGCTTTCCCGGATGGAGCCGGGTACGGCCTGGTTTGTGACCACCGCCTTGCCCAAGGCCGCATCCGTGGGCGCCAGCATGGTGGCGAGCAGAGCGATTTCAAAAAAGCCGAGTTCCTGGAAGAAGAGAGACCCCATCCCGAAGCCGAAAACAATCGTCAGCGGAAGCCCGATCAACAAGAGTCGAATCGGAACCGCCTCGATTCGCCGCAGTGTGACCAGATTCGTATTCGCCGAATCCGTAAAGAGAACCAGGGCGAGGGTGAGTTCTGCGAGGGTCTTCAGGCTTTCGCCCCCGATCTGGATATCGACCCAACCCATGACCTCATTGCTACACAGGAATCCAGCCAGGACGTATACCAGGGCACCATTGAAACGGGATTGCTCGAGACGGGAGGCCACGATCGAGTAGCTGAAGGCGAATGCGGCAATGATGGCGAGGTTTGAATATTCCAAATCCGATATCCCATTTTCGATACATCGGCCTCGGGTACCAAGCCCGATCAGCCGCGTATTCAGTTTTCAGGTTCTTATGCTCTTCTGATCCGTGCGCGAACCGGACGGACCCGAGATTGGAATTCAAGAGAGAGTAGGGTACTGGGTTGAGACTCTCCTGTGTCTATCGTGGGGCGGGGTTCTGTCGCCTCATGGGTGCTTCAGCATCTTGCTGAGAAGCCGCGCGAGTTCATTGGCTTCGCGCGGGCTGAGTCCCTCGAACTGCTTTGCATACGCTTTTGAGAGTCGAGGTTCGATCCGTTTGATGATGCGTCGACCCGCCGGGGTCAACTTCGCCGTACTCGAGCGCCCGTGACGCTTCAGTGAAATCAGTTTTCCTGCTTCAAGCTTTCCGGAGATCTTGTGGGCTCGCTGTCGGGAGACTCCCTGGTACTTCCCCCATGCGGTCTGGGAAAGTCCGTCGGGAAAAGAGAGCAGAACGACAAGCGCAACCAATTCGGTGACCGTGAGGGGTTCGTCGGCGACCTTGTCTTGAGCCAGGGCCAGGACCAGTGCATACGCGTGTCCGAGTTGGTCGGCCAGGGACCAGGCGAGGGCCGGTGTGATCCTGTTTTCTTCAGTCATCGTTGGAAAGCTCCGTTCCTCAGGAAGGGCTTGTATTGCGTGCCTGCGCAAGAGCGATGTACTCGTCGCTCAGATGATGCCCACCCGACCGGGGGGCCACGACGTCGTGAGTGGCGCCCCGCAAGATGAACTGACCGATGTCATGGCCTCGGCGATGGAAGGGGCGCACCAGACCGAGGGCGACCCGCGCAAGCCAGGGCGGAACCCGGCTGATCCGGGCGGGCTTTTCGACGGCCGCAAAGGCCAGTTGGGCGATCTCATCCCATCGAAGGAGGTCGGGCCCGCCCACCTCCACTTCATCCACGCCCGTGAGCAGGGCATCGCTGGCGGCTCGGGCCAGGTCTCTTCCGTCAATGGGGTTGACGCGGTTCTTGCCCTCACCGATCAACCAGACCCGGCCGCGAGCCGCCATCTCGAAGAAATCCTTCATGTCGCTGAAGAAGCCGGTGGCTCGCACGACCGAGGATGGCATGGTGCTGGCTTGCAACGCTTCAATGAAACGCTCTCTTGAATCCATGATGGCCAGCCCCCGGAAGGTCTCGGGTGTCGCCACGGAGATCACTCCAAAGCGCTCGACTCCGGCCCTCTGGGCCTCTTCGAGGAGGTTGAGATTGGCCCGATACTCGATGTCCTCGTAGCTCACCTTGTCGGTCTGCCGGGTGATTCCCAGGGCCGAAAAGATGGCCCTCGCTCCTTCGCAAACCCCTTCGAGGGAGCGTGCGTCCGTGACCTGGGCTTCGTGATGCGAAGAGGCCAGCGGGACCCGCTGGCCCGGTCTCACGATGGCGATGACTTCGTGCCCTCGACCCGCCAGTTCGGCGACCAGGTGACGCCCCAGGTATCCAGTGGCTCCGGCCACCACGATACGAGAGGTCGGGGAGTCATCGGGGATGGCGGGGGCGGTTTTCTTTATTGTCATCATAGTTGACAATATAGAATGGGCGCACACGATGCCAATATGGCTGGGGAAATCAGGATCTTCTCTCGGCCGCCGTCCCGGTCTCGTACCCCATGGAAGCTGGCTTCAGGTATCGTGACGCTCTACCTGGGAGGATGGAATGGTCGATCATATTGAGGGAAAAGTCATCATGATTACCGGCGCGGCCGGAGGTTTCGGGAGGCTCGTGGCCGAGAAGACCTTGGCTCGAGGCGCACGAGTTGTCGCGGTGGATGTGGACGAAGCGGGTCTCGCGACACTGGGCGAGGGCAGCCAGGCCGAGTCCGGTCGTGTCCTGAAAGAGGTCGCCGACGTTCGAGACCGAAGCCAGATGGCCGCCGCTGCACTGCGCGGGGATGAGGAGTTCGGCTGCATCGACGTACTCGTCAACAATGCGGGTGTCATGCCGTTGGCGTTTTTTGCAGATCATGCAGACGCGTCCGAAGCCTGGGACCGATGCATCGACATCAATTTCAAGGGTGTGGTCAATGGGATTGCGGCGGTTCATGACTCGATGATTCGTCAGGGGCGAGGCCACATCGTGAATCTCTCGTCGATCTATGGCAATTACCCCGTTGCGGGAGCGGGTATCTATGGGGCCACGAAAGCGGCTGTCAATGTTCTCAGTGAATCTCTACGGCAGGAGTCTCAAGGGCGCATCAAAGTGACCACGATCCGGCCCACCGGAGTCCCTACCACGGGCCTCGGGGCTGGAGTCATCAACCCCGCAGCCATCGGCGGGATCCTGGGTGCCCAGGAGTCGGTCTTCCTGGAGAAGTTGGGTCGGATCCTATCAGGAGAAGAGCCCGGGGACGCTTCAGATCCGGAGAGCATCGCCTATTTTTCACTCTCGCCCGAAGAGTTGGCCGACCAGATCGTCTATGCCATCGACCAGCCGTGGGGCGTTTCCATAAGCGATCTGACTGTTCGGGCTTCAGGCGACCTGTACATGATCTGATTTGTGTGCCGATCGGGCTGTTGAGGCCTGATGCCAGGCTCGTTGAGACGGTTGCGTTCCCTACGGACCCTCGATCCCACTTCGATGATGCGCTCGTGTCGCTCCATGGAAGTGTCTGGATGCAGTCTGGAGCCGTCCATTGGCCGTGTGCCCAAGGGGGCTGGGCTCTGGGGGCTGGCGAGCAGAGAATTCCAGAGGAGTCGGGTTTTTTGCAGATGGGTTGGAATGACATGACTCTGGCTTGAAAATCAAGGTATTCTTGGGCTTCAAGAGATTCATCGATGATGGCGAAGCCCACCTCGGGGCTCGCAGGCGTTTGCATGGAGAACGGGAACAATGTCCTCTGAAGACCGAATTGCCAGTGTCATGGCGTGGGGTCCAGTTCTGTTTGGCCTCGGCTTTGTTGCCCCTTTGATTTCCCAGGCCATGCAAGCCCTGGCCATCGATCAAGTGTGGGGTGTGGGGTCACTGGGTTGGGGGGTCGGACTTGGACTCTCACTCGGGCTGATTGCCAGATGGCGGGGGAGTTGGCTATGAGCCGTACTCTTGATTCGCGGCCGATTGAGCCGGTGGTCCCGACTCCGGCGGAACTGGGACCGATGATTCGGGAAGAGCAGGTCATCGCACGTCGACATATGGGGCGGTTGCCTTGGGAGATGGTCGCCTGGGGGCTGGGTAATTTTGTCTTCTGGCTCTCTCTTTGGCCGCTTGTCTTCAGTGGCTGGCTTCCGCTTTGGGCGGGCTTCCTGCTTTCCTGCATCTCCATGAGCCTTGGCTATCTGCCGTCCCACGAAGCGCAGCACTCGATCATCGGCGCCGAAGGAACCCGCTGGCGTTGGCTGAATCAACTTGTCGGGCATGTTTCGACGATTCCCCTCGTCTTTCCCTACCGGGTGGCGTGGATTACACACAAGCAGCATCACGTCCACGCCAACGACCCTCTGAAGGATCCAGACTACGACACCATGGCGCCCACCTGGTGGCAGTCGGTCTGGCGGTCCGCGAAGGCACGGCAGCCCATGAAAAACGATAGGTATACACGCTGCCTGGAAGAAAGTGACGATCCCATGGTCCAGCGTGCGTTGATTGAAGCGGCGGTCATGAACATTTCCTTCTTCTTGATCCTGGCGATCCTGGCCTGGTCGGGATTTGCCCTTGAGGCCTTTTTCCTGTGGTGGCTACCCAAACAATTTGGCTGGACCTATCTGCAGTTGTTCTTGAGTTGGGCACCCCATCACCCGGGTACCCTGACGGGACGTTACGGCGATACCCGGGCCTGGAAATCGTCTGTGGGCACGATTCTCTCCATGGGCATGGAGTATCACATCGTCCATCACCTCTTTCCGACGATTCCGCTGTTCCAGACGGGTCCTGCCTATTGGGATCTTCGAGAGACGCTGGAGAAAAGAGGCGTTCGGAACGATGGCCTTTGAAATTCCGTCGGAGTGGTGGGAGGTCCCTAGACGTTTGAGCCGTTCTGCTGGTTGATTTCGCGTCCGGCTTCGCCCGCGATGTCGAGGGAGCGCAGTCTTTTTCCATGATCGTAGATGGATGAAACCAGCATCAGCTCATTGGCCCCCGTCTGTTCGATGAAGGTGGCGATTCCGTGAGTGACCGTCTCGGGTGTCCCCACCGCGGAGCAACTTCCGATCTGGGCGAGCATGGCTTGATCGTGCGGATGGAGCTGGCTCTCGAAGTCCTCGATCGGTGGCGGCAGCGGGCCTGGCATTCCTGAGCGCAGGTTCACGAACGATTGCAGTGAGGACGATCGCAAGAAGGTGGCTTCTTCCTGGGTTTCCGCCGCGCAGATGTTGAATCCGAGCATGACGTAGGGTTCGGGCCATTGTTCGGAAGGTTTGAAACAGCTGCGATACGTCGCGATAGCCTCCATCATCTGGGTGGGTGCAAAATGGGAAGCGAATGCGTAGGGAAGTCCGAGCATCCCTGCGAGCTGGGCGCCGTAGAGGCTGGAGCCCAGGATCCAGATGGGCACATGGGTTCCTGAGCCCGGCACCGCAGTGACCTTCTGGCCCGGTTCGTCTTCCTGGAAATAATGCTGTAGTTCAACGACATCTCTGGGGAAGTCATCCACACTTCCTCCGAGCGTCCGACGCAGCGCGCGGGAAGTCAGCGGGTCCGTTCCCGGAGCTCGCCCCAGCCCGAGATCAATGCGCCCAGGGTAGAGGGAGGCGAGTGTGCCGAACTGCTCTGCGATCACGAGCGGCGAGTGGTTGGGCAACATGATTCCGCCGGCCCCCACCCGGATTTTCGATGTCCCGCCCGCGATGTACCCGATGACCACCGACGTGGCTGCACTCGCGATCCCCTTCATGTTGTGGTGTTCGGCGAGCCAATATCGCTCAAAGCCCCATTTCTCTGCTTGCTGCGCAAGGTCAAGGGAGTTGCGAAGGGCATCGGCCGGTGTGCTGCCCTGGGGCACGGGCGCGAGATCGAGAATCGAGAAGAGTGTCATTTGTCACCGTTGTTTAGCGCGCTCACCGCTCCGAGGGTATGACGCGAGCCATTTCGGTTTCGTGTGAGCCGCGAGTCTGGTCGCATAGGTTCGGCGCCAAATAGACCATGAAGGCTCCGAGGTGTCCCATAGTGAAGGACCCTCGGAAAGCCGGGTTCGCGAAATCCAATCCCCACGATCCCAAGGAGCCCTCTGGAGTGACATGTGTCAATATGTCACCTGACATGTAGGCCGCGTGGGTCGTGATCACAGGCGAGTCGAATCGGCCTTGAGGCTGAGATAGGGAAAGGCAATCGTGATGAAAACCCTGAGTCTGATCATTTTGCTGCTGGGTACTATTACCGCTTTTCAAGCCCAGGCCGCATCGGCCGTTCTGGGCCTGAAGACCGGAGAGATGCAGGAATTGAAGCTCGACAGTATCCCGCCCTGGCCTGCAGAGATGGTGCTCAAGGGCACCAACGAACATGCATTGAAGGTGCTCCACAAGGGCGAATTCGTAGTGACGGTGTATGCGGCGGAGCCCGCGTTGATTGATATCAGCTACCCGTACCCCTACGACGAATTCGTGATGGTGCTGGAGGGTGAGGTGACCCTGACTTCTCGTGATGGCAAAAAACAGACCTACAAGGTCGGCGAGAATTTTGTCGTGCCCAAGGGTTGGCAGGGGACGTGGAACATGCCCAGCAAGTTTCGCGAAATGATCATCGTAGAGACNCGTGCCTGGGTGGCGAATGAGGAGTGAGTGAGGGCGACCGAAGCTCTCTTGCGNCATGACTGCCCGGGCGGGGCGTGCTCGTCGTCACTGGGGTCAGGAACAATCGGACCTGGGCTACGAATCCTCGCTGCAGGGCCTTCTGACATACGCCGGCGCCTGAACGAAGGTCCGCGGGAAACTTGGACGTTGGATTCTGATCGTAGAGAAAAGGAAGACCGATGAAAAACTGGATCGCAATCGCCGCATTGTTCGCNCTTTCCCCGGAAGCATTCGCCGACAGTCAGCCCATGGGGCTGCCTGTCGAATTGAGCAAGGCAGACGTTGCCGGCAAGATCTTCCAACGCAGCGANATGAAGGAGACCACCCACGGTGACGGTCACGTTACCCAGTCGGTGACTTCCCTGGTTTCCAGCGACGAGAAATTCTCCTCGGGAATGTACAAGTCGGGGAAGACTCGCTTGGAGATCAGCGAGCCCTATGGAGTGGATGAGTTCATGTACTTCCTGGAGGGTAGCGTCACTCTTACGTCCAGCGACGGCACCGTCCAGACCATTGAGGCGGGCGAGGGCATCACCGTTCCAAAGGAATGGACCGGTGTCTGGGAAACAAATGGCTACACNAAGATCTGGGTGATCTACTCGGGCGACGTTGCGGCCCAGTAGCTGCTGATCGGATCGGATGCAGCGCTCGCACCTGATGGTTTGAAGAGATGGGTAGTGAGTGAAAGTGCCTTGAAAAGCAAAGGGGATTCTGATGAACGTGATTTTACCGACCGCTTCGACATGGCCTCGATGGATCACGGCGNTGGCTGCGATGTTNTTTGTGTCCACGGCCTACGCGCAGACATCTGACTATCGTGGACCGATGGAGTTCCAAGAGCATTGTGCCTCTTGCCATGAATCCCCTGCGCCCGGTGCGAANATTCCGACCCGCGCCCAGTTGAAGGCCATGCCGGCCTCCAAGATCTACGAGTCCATGACCACGGGTAAAATGTCCNTGAATGCCAGGGGGCTCCTGGACGATCAGAAACGCAGAATTGCAGAATGGTTGAGTGGTCGACCGGTGACCGACGTCGATCGTTCCATTGCGGCCATGAGCAACGCCTGCCCTGCNGGCGCGAAGTTGGGCAACCCGCTGGTCGGCGCCCATTGGNGCGGNTGGAGCCCGGATCCGACCACCAGTGCCCGGTTCCANTCGGCTGAGGCGGCTGGTCTGAATGCAGCGGATGTGCCGAATCTGAAACTGAAGTGGGCTTTTGGCTTGCCTGGAGCGGCCAGTTTGAGAAGTCAGCCCATCGTGGGTAGCGGTTGGCTGTGGGTGGGCAGTGACAACAGCATGGTTTATGCGCTCGACGCAGAGACCGGTTGCGTTCATTGGTCATTCGAAACAGAGCGNCCGGTCATCAGTTCGATTGCAATTGGNCCNATGGCGGGTTCGGAAGGCCGCTACGTCGCATATTTCGGGGATTTCGGTGCCAACGTATACGCGGTGGATGCCGAGACGGGAAAGCTTCTCTGGACAACCCGGGTCGACGATCATCACGCTGCGGCGGTCAGTGGCTCTNTCGTCCTGGACCCGGAAGGCAAGCGTCTCATCGTCCCCATTGGAAGCTGGGAGGAAGTGATGAGCACGTCTCCGAGCTACGAGTGCTGTACGTCTCGCGGAGGTGTGGCGGTACTCGATGCGAAGACGGGCAGCCAGATCTGGAAANCGCCCACCTTGGCTCTGGAGGCCAAGCCAACGTGGAAGAACGCGAGCGGTGTGCAGCAATACGGTCCTTCGGGTGCGGGCGTGTGGAGTTCGCCNACGATCGATCTGAAACGCAACGCGGTCTATGTCGGCACAGCGAATGCTTACACGCCGGTACCCGATGGCGGCGCGAGTGACGCCATTGTGGCCTTTGATTTGAGCTCTGGAGAAAGGCTCTGGTCCCAGCAGCTTCTTGACNACGACGCGGACATCTATACTTGCGGCAGTACGTTGGANGAAATNNAGAAGAACTGTCCGGGGACAGAGGTGGGTCCCAACGATGACATTGGCGCACCGCCAATCCTGCACACCCTGTCGGATGGTCGGCAGATCCTGGTCGCGTCCCAGGAGAGCCGCCGCATCACGGTTCTCGATCCGGATCGCAAGGGTGCTGTCATCTGGCGGGGTGTTCCCTCGGATCGCACCACAGCGTTCAGTGGAAATCTCGGCCCGGCCGATGACGGTGAATTTCTCTATGTGCCCCTTGCNTATGCNATCGAGCAAGTTGCGGAAAGCATCGAAGGGATTTCGGGTGATGGGGGAGTGGTGGCACTGGATCCCGAGACTGGACGTCGAGTCTGGACAGCCGCGATTCCCAAACCGACGGATTGTGAAGATCCGGATTTGTCCATGTGCTCTTCGGCGAACCAAGGTGCCATTACAGCGATTCCAGGTGTCGTGTTTACGGGATCGACTGATGGAACCATGCGCGCGTATTCGACAAAGGATGGTTCGATACTGTGGACCTACTCAACCCATCACCCCTTTGAGACGATCAACGGCATCAAGGCTCACGGGGGTTCCATCGGTGGGCCTGGGCCCACTGTGGTGGGCGGGATGGTCTACTTTGGCTCCGGCTATTCCATTCTCGGCACGACGCCGGGTAACGTACTGCTTGCGTTCGAAGTGGATTCGGGGGCCGCGCAGTCGGAAAACATGGATCAATGAAGTCGGTGCGTCGGGGTCGCTTGAGATCGTGCGCGACTTCCCCTGGCGCGTGACGGGGTTTTCGACCGGACTCCGTCTTGACGAAGCAGGATGCCCTCGACCCGCCCCAGGGCGAGAGTCACCCCTGCGTGTGGCTCGGATCTCAGCGGAAGAGGGCAGATGGAGCCGACGAGCGGACTTGAACCGCTGACCTGCTCATTACGAGTGAGCTGCTCTACCAGCTGAGCTACGTCGGCCTATGGGGCCCATGGAGCAATCTGTTCTGCTCGCACGGAGCCGGAGATTAGCTTTCACCTGCGGGGATCGCCATTGTCCGACTGAAATTCCCCGGACCTGGATGCCCGCTCGGATTTGGGCCTGACCGTTTTGTCGCTAGAATCGCGGCGAGGACGTCCTATCCGTATTTCGTAGCGCAATGTTTTCAAAGGGGGAGGCGAGACCGCATGCCGATTCTGCCGATCATCGATCTGTTGATCTTGATGGCGTGGACCGTACTTTTCGGTGCCTTCGGTCTTAAATTGATCGCGCTGACCACCTCGTACTCGCCCGCTCTTTTCGGTTTGGGGCCTTTCGAATTTACGGTCATTGCGGCGGTGCTTTTGTTGTTCGCCATCGCGCTTGCTTCGCGCACGTGGCTGCGGGCACAGGAATCCAAGCACTTGGGTGCGAGGAGGAGAGTGGCTTCTACGCTGCAGGCCTATTCAGAAGTTCAGGAACAGGTGCGAAGAGCGGAGACTGAAGCCAATGGTTCGGAGTCGCCGCAAAAGGCGGAGCGTCGCGCTCAAAACGACTAGAAACCCGGGGCTCTGAATTCGGCTCTCAGAGGTCGATTCGTTTCAGGGACAGAGGTTTCTGCCTGGCGGAACCGCACGATCGAGTTCGATCTAGGCGTTTTCGCGTCGGTGGGGAATGAGGCTCATGGCCGAAACGGCAAGCTCTCTGTAGAGACGAGCACTCAAAACAAACACTTCGACGACCTGATTGACCTGCTTGGACATGACTTTTGACTCCTCTGTCTTTCTCAGCTTCATAGGGTGAGTAGCCTCGGAAGTCGCTTCGGTGTCACTTAAAATGTGGGTTCCGCAGTAATTTCAATGCTCTAGCGTGATACATTCCCGGCCGTGAAGGAAACTCCCGAAGTAGACCGCCTCATTTGGCTTGATGGCGCTTTTGTGCCCTGGAGGGATGCCACGGTTCACGTGTTGTCCCACAGCCTCCAGCGTGGTTCGCTCGTATTTGATTTTATGAGCATCAAGCAGACGCCCCGAGGGGGTGCTGTCTTCCGGCTGGACCGACATCTGAAGCGGCTGCTGCGTTCATGCAGCCTCATGGGTTTGCCCATGGCCTATGAGGAAGAGGTCCTGGCCAAAGCCATCCTGGAGACCATTCGTGCGAACCCGGGCGCCCGAAACGTGAAGATCAGCGCGTTCATTCCTTCCATCGAGGTGGATGTCGTGCCGGCCGACCCGAGAGTCTCGGTGGCCATTGCGGCCTACGATCCGGCTCTGGACATTCAGTCCCGCCTTCCGGGTGAGAGTCGAGCCCGGCCTTCCGCTCTGCGTATCAGTCTCGAAAGACATACGCGGCAGCGACGAGAGGACATCATTTCGCCCGAGGCCAAGGTCTCGGCCAACTATGTGTCCAGTATGGTGGCCAAGGCTCGCGCACTCAAGGCAGGCTTCCACGAGATCCTGCTTCTGGATGAAGATGGTTTCGTTGCGGAGGGGCCCACCTCAAACGTATTCGTGGTGGATCCCGAGGGCACTCTTCGGACGCCGCCGGAACGCAGGGTTTTGCGTGGCGTGACGCGAGCCAGCGTGATCGAGCTGGCTGAAATCATGCAAATCCAGGTCCGAGAAGAGCCGATTGCCCCGGAAGAGCTTTTGCTCTCCGCAGAGATTTTCATGACGGGGACGAGTGCCAGTATCGTGCCCGTCGAGTCCATTGACGGGCGAGGGATAGGACAGTCTTGCCCCGGTCCGGTGACGCAAAGGCTTCGCGGGACATTGCTTGGCATCGAGAACGGAGAGGATACGTCCTTTGATCATTGGCTCACCTATGTTGAGGAGAATCGGGTTTGAGTAAGCGTGTTCTATCTGGCACGAAGCCGACGGGGGACCTGCTTCATCTGGGCAACTACTTTGGAGCTCTCAAGCAGTTTGTTCTTCTTCAGGATGAATACAAGGACGCTTTGTATTTCATTGCTGATTATCACTCCATGACGACGGTGCGCGATGGATCCTTGAGGCGACGGTATACTGCGAACGTGGCTCTGGATTATCTGGGTGCTGGGATCGATCCGGATCGAGCGATTCTCTTCAGGCAGAGCGATATTCCTGAAGTCTGCGAATTGACCTGGATGTTGACGACGGTGACGCCAATGGGAATGTTGGAACGAGCCCATGCGTACAAGGCAGCCAAAGACCAGGCCAAGAATGTGGACCACGGACTTTTTACGTATCCCGTCCTGATGGCGGCCGACATCCTGTTGTACGGCGCGGATATCGTTCCTGTGGGACAGGATCAGAAGCAGCATGTCGAAATGACGCGAGACATGGCTCAGCGCTTCAACCATGCCTATGACTGCGAGGCTCTTGTGCTTCCGGAGCCCTACATCATGGAGGACACGGCCCTGGTCCCCGGCACGGACGGTCGGAAGATGAGCAAGTCATACGACAACACGATCCAGATGTTTGCTCCCAAGAAGGCGCTCAAGAAGTCCATCATGGGCATTCAAACCGATTCGACGCCCGTCGAGGACCCCAAGGATCCGGAGGCTTCGATTTTCCAGGTCTGGAATCTGTTTGCGACGCCAGTGGAGCGTGAAGAGATGGCGGACCGGGCCAGCCGTGGCGGTCTCGGCTACGGGGATGTGAAGAAAGAGCTATTGGAAAGGGTCCTTGACTATTTCGGCCCCATGCGAGAAAGGCGCGAGAGCTATGCGAGTCGGCCCGATGAAGTGGAAGAGATTCTCGTTTTGGGAGCGGAGCGTGCTCGAGCCATCGCGGAGGTTGTTTTGGAAGGGTGTCGTCAGGCTTCGGGGCTCGGTCGACCGAGCTGAAGCGAGTTGACCGATTTCGCTGTACGCGTTTTCCCGTTCGGGGCTCACAGGGTTCGCTCGCTGACTTGAGTCAGGCGGAAACCATCACGGCCAATTGACGCGACTGCAGCAAGAGAGTGCCACACGGACTCCAGATCTCTCCATCTTCTTCGACATAGCCATCTTTGGCCAAACGCGAGCGACAGACCGCAAGGACGAAGGCCTCGGGATCGAGATCGATCTGGGCCGGATCGGTCCGATAGTGGATGGTCAGGTCGACGGTGGGAACGGGGCCGATCTCTTCCCTCTCTGCGTCGAGTGAGAAAACGCTGGGCCTCAAAGCATCTGAATACGCTGCCAGCAGCGGGTAGTCGAGTTCCTGCGTCTCGGCCAGGCGGATCCAGGCCGCTACGCTCACCGGGTCTGAGTCCGGATCGGTATGGAAGCCCTCGATATAGCGTTGATCATATCGTTGATGGATGGGAATGAAGGATTCGCCAACCGAAAGAGAATCAGGATCAGGCGCCTTCGGCATGGTGATGTGGTTGATTTCCAGGCCCTTTCTCGGTTCAGCCAGGCAAGCGACGGCGAGAGCCCGGACCTGATCTCCCTGCGTCATGCGGATGGATAGACTGCTCAGGGTGCGTCCGCTTCGCTCCGTGGTGACCGAAATCTCGGCTTCGCCTTCGGTCGGAGGCGAGAGATAGTGGATCGTGAGGGAGCGGGGCAGGCGGGCGGGGTCGGCTACGTGCTCTTCCGCGGCCCGTTGCAGGAGCGCAGCGACATATCCACCATTGGGTCCTCTCATGACCCACCAGCCCGTATCGATACGGGCCCGGAACAGGCCAGGGCCAAGCGGCTCGACGTGCGTATCGTGGCTGAAGCGTGTTGTCTTCATGGTCTTGTGCTCTTTTCAGGAATAGGGCGAAAGGGTCCCCGTGGTTTCAATGTAGATGACGACTCGTCGCATGGTGACGAGGGTGCTTTCAGTGGGAATCTCCATCTGACTTCACGAACACATGGTATTCGTTCAAGTCGCCGGTCTTCCCATCGGCTGCGAACTGAGCCACGCATTCAAGACCCAGTGAATCGGTCAAGGCACGAATCTCGGCTTCATCCGGGGCGTGACAGTAGCGAGGCGTTCCGCTGGTGTCACCGAAAGACATGAGATAGTCGCCCGGTTCGAGTTCGTTCGTATCGATTTTTTCGACAGCGTGCTGGTTGTATTCCTGCCAGGGAATCAGTTTGCTGCGGAAGCGTTCGGCCTGGTCGAATCGCCAGACGGTGAAAGCGAGTGTTCCTCCGGCACTCAGTCTTCTTGCCAGGAAGGAGATCAGTTTTTTCCGGGAGTCGAGAGAAGGGATGTGGTGAAGGAGTCCAAAGGCGACAACAAGTTGGTACGAGTCTGACAGGGGGGCTCGCTCAAGCTCTTCGGATGCCACATCCACTTTCAGCCAGCGCAGGGAGTCCGCTTTGGATCCGATACATTCGTTCTCGGCAATGGCCAGCAACTCCGGGCTCTGGTCCACTCCGGTATAATCGATCGCACCGATCGGGTGATTGTTCAGGACGAAGTGGGCAAAACGCCCGTTACCACATCCGATGTCCAGCACCGGCGTGGGTTCGGTGTCGGACGTTGCGTGGAAAAGGTCGATGGTTTTTTGCCACCCCGGCCATTCATGCTTGCGGGTGGCATCGAATTCGCTGGCTCTTTCGCCGTAGAACCGGCAGTTCAGAGCATTCAGGCTTTGCCTGGTGGCAAGGTTCATTTCTGGGATCGTTTCCGTGGAGAGGTACCTGTGGGCGGGGAGTGGTATCCTAGCCCAGCGATAGAAGAAGGGGCTTGGCCGGTTTTGGGACAAGATCATTTAGAGCATCGGGCCTTTGATCCGGAAGCGCATCGGACGGATCTGCTGGCGATTGCGCATGAGATCATCGAGTTACCCGATGACGGAGAGACCATTGCTCCGGCCCTGCTTGAAGGGATCCTGCGGCGCCATCCCCGGGATGGGAAGGGTTTCTTTTCTCGGGCCCAGATCATTGCGGGTTTGCGATATCTCTGCGCGGAAGGCCTGGTCGACTTTGACGAGGAGAGGTTGGTTCGGCGCATGCAGATGCGTCCAGTGCGTACCCAGAGCGGCGTCACGCCTCTGACGATCTTGACCCGGCCCCACCCATGTCCCGGTCGCTGTGTTTTCTGCCCGAACGATGTGCGGATGCCCAAAAGCTATCTAGCCGACGAGCCGGGGGCACAGCGGGCTGCGAAGAACCATTTCGATCCCTATCTGCAAACGTGGAATCGGCTTGCCGCTTACAAGGCCATTGGTCATCCCACCGACAAGGTGGAAGTCATCATCCTTGGAGGGACCTGGTCCTTCCATCCTGAGTCGTATCAGATCTATTTCATAAAACGCTGCTTCGAAGCGCTCAATGACTTCGGCCAGGGGGTGGACCGAAGAGATCAGATGGCCGGTCCGGTTCGCGACTTCCTCTCGCTGACGAATCCGGAGCGGAAAAAGTACAACGAGACGGTCGGTTCATATCTCCGTGAAGAAGTGGGGTCTTCTCTGCTGGGAGAAGAGGAGGAGGCAAGCTGGGCCGAGCTTGAGCAGGTCCAGATAGAAAACGAGCAGGGCGGTTGTCGATCTGTGGGTCTGGTCATAGAAACCCGTCCCGATCATATTTCCGTCGAAGAGGTCATGCGAATACGGCGCCTTGGCTGCACCAAGGTCCAGATCGGTTTCCAGAGCCTTTCTGATGAAATCCTGGAGCAGAACAAGCGGGGTCACGGAGTTTCTGAAACCCGAGCGGCGGTGACCCTCCTCCGAGCGGCGGGATTCAAGTTGCACGCGCACTGGATGCCGAACCTTCTGGGTGCGACGCCGGAAAGCGACGAACTCGACTTTGCTCGAATTTTCGATGACCCCGCCCTGAGGCCGGATGAACTGAAGGTCTACCCGTGCAGCCTCATTGAGACGGCAGAATTGATGGATTATTACGAGAGCGGTGACTGGCGGCCCTACGAGCATGACGAGTTGTTGGAAGTCCTGGTTTCAGCCCTCTCCAGTGTTCCCCGCTACTGCCGAGTCACCCGCGTGATTCGAGACATCTCGTCAGATGACATCGTGACAGGCAACAAACTCACCAACTTCCGCCAGATCGCGGAGAATGAAGTCATCGCAAGGGGAGGGAAGTGCGAAGATATCCGCTCTCGTGAAGTACGAAGAGAATCCATCTCCAGTGATGACATGACTCTGAAGAAGACCGAGTATGACACGACTCTGGGGAAAGAGTGCTTCATCGAGTTCGTGAGCCCCGAGGACCGGATCGCGGGCTTTGCCCGCCTTTGCCTGCCTGAGAGGAAGGCGGATCTGGAAGAGCTTGAAGCATCAGCCCTGCTGCGCGAAGTCCATGTCTATGGCGCCGCCACGGATCTCGGCATGCGTCCCGATCAGAGGGCGCAACACAGAGGCCTGGGGAGTCGTTTGGTAGAAACGGCCGCCCTCCATGCCCGGGATGCGGGCTTCGGAAGTCTGGCCGTGATTTCAGCGATTGGAACTCGGGGGTGGTACCGACGCCTGGGCTTTGAAGACGGTCTTCTATACCAGCATCGAACTCTTCGGTGACACGGAGAGCGAGACCGCGCCAGGGCGTGCACGCATAGCCCACTTCGAGAGCTACGCGTGCACATCCTGCGGTTCGACTAGGAATATCGTTCGAAATCCAGATCCTCTCCATTCGAGCCTACATCGACCCGGATCTTGGAGCCTTCTGGGAATTTTCCTTCGAGGATCTGGATGGCCAGTGGGTCCTGGAGCATTCGCTGGATCACACGCTTGAGTGGGCGAGCGCCATACTGGGGGTCATAGCCTTGTTCTGAGAGCAGATCGATGGCTCCGGTGGTGATGTCGAGGTCCAGCCTCTTCTCAGAAAGCAGCTTCTTGACTCGCTCCAGTTGGAGCTCTGCAATATGGCCGATCTGGGATCGTTCAAGCTGGTGGTAGATCATGACATCATCCACTCGATTGAGGAACTCGGGCTTGAAGTGCGCCTTCAGCGCGTCCATCACTCTCTTCTTCATTTCCTCCTCGTCGTTGCTTTCTGCCATCTCGAAGATGAACTGGCTGCCGATGTTGGAGGTCATGATCAGGACGGTATTGCGGAAATCCACCGTACGTCCCTGGCCATCAGTCAGGCGACCGTCGTCCAGGATCTGAAGGAAGACGTTGAAGACATCAGGATGAGCCTTTTCGATTTCGTCGAAAAGAACCACGCTGTACGGTCGTCTTCGAACGGCCTCTGTCAGTGCTCCACCTTCTTCGTAACCGACATAACCGGGCGGTGCACCGATGAGTCTTGAAACGGAGTGTTTTTCCATGAACTCACTCATGTCTACGCGGACCATGGAATTTTCATCATCAAAGAGGAAATCAGCCAACGCGCGAGCGGTTTCGGTCTTGCCCACACCCGTGGGTCCCAGGAAGATGAACGATCCGATGGGGCGATCGGGGTCCTGAACCCCTGCACGGGCTCTTCGGACCGCATTTGAAACGGCGCCAAGAGCTTCGTCCTGGCCCACGACCCGATGCTGGAGTTGCGTTTCCATGTGTACAAGCTTTGCCTGCTCACTTTCCAACATCTTCGTCACCGGAATGCCGGTCCACTTGGAAATGATTTCCGCGATTTCATCTCCCGTGACTTCTTCGCTGAGAAGAGAGCCTCCGGCCTGGAGTTCTTCCAGCGCCTCACGGTCCTTTTCCATCTCCTGTTCAAGGGAAACGAGATCGCCAAATCGGATTTCGGCTGCGCGCTCCAGATTCCCTGAGCGGGTGACCCTTTCAAGTTCAAGCTCGAGTTCTTCCTTCCGCTCCTTGGCCTTGCTGAGGTCCGCGATGGCGGATTTCTCGTTCTGCCAGCGAGCCTTCATGGAATCAGAGCGAGCGCGAAGGTCGGCAATCTCCAGCTCGACCGCAGAGCTTCGTGCGGCACTGGCTTCGTCATCTTCCTTCTTGAGAGCTTCTCGCTCGATTTCGAGCTGCATTCGTTTGCGCTCGAGTTGATCCAGTTCTTCTGGCATGGAGTCGATCTGGACGCGCACACGACTGGCCGCTTCGTCGACCAGATCGATGGCCTTATCGGGAAGGAACCGATCGGCGATATATCGACTGGAAAGAGTCGCTGCAGCCACAATGGCATTGTCGGAGATCCGGACACCGTGATGGACCTCGTACCTTTCCTTGAGGCCGCGAAGGATTGAAATGGTGTCTTCCACAGTCGGTTCGCCTACATAAACGGGTTGGAATCTCCGCTCAAGCGCAGAGTCCTTCTCGACATGCTTCCGGTATTCGTCAAGGGTGGTTGCGCCAACGCAGTGGAGTTCGCCGCGAGCCAGGGCTGGCTTCAGCATATTGGCTGCATCAGCGGCTCCTTCGGCGGCTCCGGCTCCCACGATGGTATGGAGCTCATCAATAAAGAGCACGATTTGGCCTTCGGCTTCGGAGACTTCTTTCAGAACGGCTTTCAGCCGATCCTCGAATTCACCTCGATACTTGGCGCCTGCAATGAGGGCCCCGATATCAAGGGCAATCAGCCGTCGGTCCTTGAGTGTTTCAGGCACGTCGCCTGCGATGATTCTCTGGGCCAACCCCTCTGCAATCGCCGTTTTCCCAACGCCAGGCTCGCCGATCAGGACCGGATTGTTCTTGCTTCGCCGAGAAAGCACCTGTATCACGCGGCGAATTTCCTCATCGCGTCCGACGACAGGGTCCAGTTTTCCTGAACGCGCGACTTCGGTGAGGTCGCGTCCATATTTCTCGAGGGCCTGATATTTCGATTCAGGCTCAGGGTCGGTCACTCGCGTGCTTCCCCGAACGGCCTCCAATGCATCGAGGATGGCCTCTCGCAGAGCACCCGACTGTTGCAGGAGTCGGCCTGCCACATCGCTGGGGTTGGCCGAAATGGCCAGCAAGATGTGCTCGGTCGAGACGTACTCGTCTTTGAGGTTTGTTGCTTCCGTAAAGGCATCGTTCAAGGCCTGTGAGGCACTCTGGCCGATCTGTACCTGATTGGCTCCGCTTACGCGGGGCAACGTGTCCAGTCCCTCTCGGACTTTGTTTCCGAGGGCTGAAACNGTAACGCCGAGTTTCTGGAGTACGGGAATCGTATTTCCCTCAGGCTGATCGAGCAGCGCAGAGAGAAGGTGCAACGATTCAACGGCGGAATGACCGCGTTCTTCGGCCAGTGCCTGGGCACTTTGAATGGCTTCTTGGCTTTTGATCGTGAATTTGTCATATCTCATGAACAGAAAGCTGTACACGAGGATACCGATGGCAAGGGGGTATTCCCTCAGGATGGTGGGTTGTCCTGAGAAGAACTGCCTGCCCTTCGGGGTGTTCCCTTGGTACTTCAGGGCCAGGGAAATCGATATGGGAAACCCCGGCCTGGCATCAGGGCGGGGCCTTGATGGCGCAGGTTCACTCCGCCTTCTTGAGCGGAACGTAAATCGTCGATTCGCCTCGTCGGATCAGCATAAGAGCGCTCTTGTCCACGTCGGAGAGTCGGCTTCTCAGTTCGGCCAGACTCTGCACTTCCTTCCGGTCGACTTCGATGACGATATCGCCTCGCTTGAGTCCGGCTTCATCGGCGGGGCTTCCGGGCTGGACCTGGGTGATGATCACGCCTTCGGCCTGTTCCATACCCAGTTGCTCGGCCAACTCGGGCGTCAGGTTCTGGGCTCGTAGTCCGTATTCGGAGAGGTCCGCGTCGTCTGCCGGTCCTCCCGCGAGTTCGGGCTCTTCCAGGGCCCCGATCTTCACATCAAGAGTCTTGCGTTCGCTGTTTCGAATCACGACGAGACCNACGACTTGATCGACGGGCGTTTCACCGACGAGACGAGGAAGCTCCCGCCACTCTTGAATCGGCTTGCCATTGAACTCCACGATGACGTCACCGCGCTCGATGCCAGCGCTCTGGGCGGGGCTCTCGGGAAGTACCTTGGAGACCAGAGCCCCGTATTCGTTTTTCAGCCCAAATGATTCAGCGAGTTCAGGCGTGATGCCCTGAATCACGACGCCCAGTCNACCTCGGGTGACTTTGCCCTGGGCTCGGAGNTGCGGGAGGATCGTCTTGGCCATGTTGATCGGGACCGCAAAGCCGATGGTGTTGGCGCGAGGATTGATGGCTGTATTGATTCCGATNACCTCTCCAGCCAGATTGATCAGCGGCCCTCCGGAATTACCGGGATTGATGGCTGCGTCTGTCTGTATGAAATCATCGTAGCTTCCTCCGATGACATCTCGCCGGTGCATGGCCGATACGATCCCCGCCGTGACTGTGTGTTCCAGCCCGAAGGGATTTCCAATGGCTACAACCCAGTCTCCTGGCCGTATTGAATCACTGTTTCCCAGACTCAGTGCGGAGAGCTTTGAATCCGGATCGACCTTGATCAGGGCAATGTCTGTTTTCGGGTCTCGCCCGACGATGGAGGCTTTGAGTTCATTGCCATCCTTGAAGGCGACAATGATCTCATCCATTTCTTCAATGACGTGATTGTTGGTCACGATATAGCCATCCTGGGAGATGACGAAGCCACTTCCCGCACCTTCCCTCTTACGAGGGCGGCCTTCGTCGCCTCGGAAGGGGAACGGAAAGAACTCTTCGAACCCGCGAGGCATGCCTTGGCCTCCGGCTACGGTCTGGGATGTTCGGATGCTGACGACGCCGGGGGAGACGAGTTCAGAAAGGTCGGCGAATCCGATGGGAGCGGATCCGGGAACCGGAGAAAGAACCTGGCTTTCGTTCTCCCAGAACTGGTCTGCAGAATCAGCATTCGCCGGCGTCTTCGCCTCGGGGGCTTCTTCGTCGGAACGCCCGAGAATTCGATCAAAGAGACTCGGAGATGTTTCGTCCGCGTAGGACGAGGGTGCAACAAACAAGCACAGCACGAGTGCTGCTATTCCGAGTTTCATTGAGAACTGATTCACGTGACTCTCCCGTTCCTGTGAGGAAGCAGGTTCCTCGGNTCATGCTTGAAAGATTGNATGGTTTGCGACACCGGTGATGGTTTGGAGGTTCCTTTTGCGGAATCGATGGTTTCATTCCGTTGTNCAGCAAGCTTCATCGAGGCGGGTCAATGAAGTGGAATGGAGAGCCAGTTACGTCCGGTCCCTCGTTGCACCATGGCGAGTGCTCGATCTCTTCCGCGAAGACTCAGCATGGCTCGTTTGAGNGCATCCTCGTTATTGAGAAGCAGACCGTTGACCCTGAGGAGAATATCACCCTTGCGAATGGAACGCATGTGGGCGGGAGAGCCGTTTCGCACACGGCTGACTACGAAGTAGCCTTGATTGTTCCATTCCAGGTTTACGCCGAGAAGTCGGTTGGCCAACTGACTGGCCACGTTCTCCGGTATTTTCTTCGCAATCAGTGTGACGTTCTCNAGTTCGCCTTCTCTCCAGATTGTCAGGTCTACGGATTGATCGGGGGTCATGGTTTGCATGATCTCGTAGAGTTGTCTGGCGTCCTTGATGCGGCGCNCGTCGAATTCCGTCAGGACATCGCCTCTACGAAGTTGAGCCGAGGCTGCGGAGCCGCCGGGATGCACGCGGTTGACAAGTGCGCCCCCGATACTTCGTGGAAGCCCCATGACTTCNCTCAGGGCNGGGTCGAGGGGCTGGAACTCCAGTCCCAGTGTGACTGGAGGAACTTCGCCGTGCTCGATGAGTTCGCGCATCACTCTTTTGGCCGCATCGATGGGGATTGCGAAAGCAATGCCCTCTGACTCGTGATAGATGGCCGTGTTGATTCCGATCAGGGAGCCTTCGGCATTGAGGAGGGGGCCGCCTGAATTTCCGTGGTTGATCGAAGCATCGGTCTGGATGAANCCGTGAAATTTCCGTTCGGGGGCGGCGACCGACCGGTCGACGGCGGAGACGACACCCGTAGTCACCGTGTTGGAGAGACCGAANGGGTTACCGATGGCGATGACCGGTTCGCCCACCATGATGTCCGATGATTCGCCTGGGAGAAGCCAGGGAAGGACCTCATCGGTATCGACTTTGAGTACCGCGATATCGTTGGTGGGGTCGGCTCCGATCACCTGTGCTGAAAAGGATCGTCCGTCAGCCAGGCGGATTTCGATACGACTCGCCTGTGTGACCACATGCTCGTTGGTCAAGATGAGTCCGGAGTCGCTGATGATGACTCCGGAGCCGAGGCTGGTTTTTGAATCCGTTCGTTCAGAATCGAAGAGGTCGGAGAAATAGCGACGGGTCTGAGGGCTTCGTGCCGGCCGNCCGAAGGCGTCGGTTGCTTCGAGGATCTTTTCCGTCGTGATGCTGACGACGGCGGGACCGACTTCCTCTACTACGGCTACGGTGGCGGTCCGCCGCAGGAATGGGTCCTGTGCCAGGGCGGTATTCGACAGGAACAGGGAAATCCAGACCAGCGATAAAGGAATCCACGCGCGCCTCCCGCCCTGAGTGGCACTTTGAATTCTTGAATCATGGATTTTTGATCGGAGGCGCATCACTCGTTCCTGATTCTTTCAAGGTATGCTTCTCTGTACTCGTAGAGGATAACGCCCTCTCGGAATGTTGGCCTTGCGGGAGGGCCAGGAATGAGGACCCGCGAAAGGCACTTTGGTTCAAAATGTCGAAGAGTGGTTTTGCGGACAGGCAGCCAGGTGTGGTGATTCACCTCGAGCTGTCTGGAAGTCCAGATTCGGAGATCGACAGGTGATTGCCAGCCAAGAGCAACGGGAACGCTTTCATGAGGACTTCGGGCGGAAGCCTGTTTCCGCGGCTCGAGCCCCCGGGCGAGTCAATCTGATAGGGGAGCACACGGACTACAACCAGGGGCTCGTTCTTCCTTGCGCCATTGATCGAGCGACGACAGCTCTGGTCGCCCTTCGTGATGATGATCGAGCGCGTATCCACGCTTGGGACCTGGATGAGAGNTTCGACCTCTCGGTCAAGGATCGGGAGTCGGGTGGCGGGTGCTCCGAATATGTGTCGGGNGTTGTTTCCGCGATTTCAGAGTTTGGTGTGGAGGTGCCCGGATTCGATCTTGCCATGACGAGTTCGGTGCCCATGGGGTCGGGCCTTTCGAGTTCGGCNGCTCTCAGCGTTTCCGTGGTCGCCGCACTGGATGAGGCTCTGGGCCTGGGGCTGTCCCGGAGAAAATGGGCTGAGCTCGCCCATCGCGCTGAGAGTCACTTCGTAGGAGTGGGGTGTGGTGTCCTGGATCCGCTTGCGAGTGCTCTGGGTCAGAGGGGGACGGCTTTGCGGATTGACTGTCGCAACTCCGAGGTGGAGCCCATCAAGATCGAAGGAGAGGCGTGGAGTATCCTNATCTTCCATTCGGGTGTGACTCGCAGACTGTTGGATGGAAGCTACTCACAGCGAGTCGCTGAATGTGNAAAAGCCCTGGAGTTGGCCCGGCGCGCNGGCCTCGCAGACCCGGGGGCCANTTCTCTCTCCGATCTCGACGTCGATGCGGTGGTTGGACTTTCTGACGTGCTGCCCGACACGGAGTTCAGAAGAGCGCGTCATGTGCTGACCGAGAACCAAAGAGTGGAGGCTTTCTGTTCTGCGCTCGGCCGAGGGGATGATGCGGCTCTGGGGGAGCTATTGATTCAGGGTCAGGCCAGCTTGCGAGATGATTATGAGGTTTCCATTCCCGAGCTGGATTGCCTTTGTGAATTGGCCAACGGATCCGAGGGGGTTTTCGGATCGAGGCTTACAGGCGCCGGGGGCGGGGGGTGCACTCTCCATCTGGTTGAGCCGGATTCGCTGGTTCGGGTTCAGGAAGAGGTGGCCTCCGGTTTTGAAAGACGGTTTGGGAATCGGCCAGAGAGTTGGGTGGTCCTGCCTGCCGAAGGAGCCCGCTCAGAACGGCTGGCCGATTGAATGCGGTCGCCCACGAGGGACTCAGGCCGAGTTCAAAGCCTGTCGCAGCGTNCTCGTGACTTCGCCGGGCGCCTTGGAGGCGAGAATGCTGCCCGTGACCGCAATGCCGCAGGCACCCGCGTGGATGACCTGGCCAGAGTTCTCGGCCGTGATGCCGCCTTGGGCCAGGATCGGGATTCCGGCCTCGCAGGCGACGCGAAGGGGCTCAAGGCCCAGGGGCGGTCGCTCNGGTTTCTTGGAAAGAGGATTGAAAATCGGAGCCAGGTGGAGATAGTCCGNTTCCTGGCGACTCTTCGCCCTGGTTTCGTCTGCGCTGTGGACGGAGGCTCCAATTCGGCAACGGTCTCCCAGGATTCTGCGGGCGGTCGAAGCTGCGACGGCATCAAAGCCGAGGTGGACGCCGGATGCTTTCACCGCCAAAGCCACATCGAGGCGGCGGTTTACGATGATTTCGATCTCGGGACGGATCTGGCGAGCCGATTCCGTGATTTCGGCGGCCCAATCGAGCCATTTCCGGCCAGTGAGNTCTCGCTCCCGCAATTGAATCCAGTCGACCCCGGCTTCCACGGCCTCGGCCACAGCCACCTGAAGAGGAAGCGCGCTGGACTTCCGGTCAACGACGAGGCACAGGATGGGGCGATGCAATCGACTCTTGTCCATGGGGACTTCTGACGAGCGATGGGAATCCAATTCGCTTTTCAGTTCAGAAATTGGCGATTCCTTCAAGAGGGCTCGAGGCTGAAGCGTAGAGTCGCTGCGGCATTCGTCCGGCTTCGTACGCGGCTCGTCCGGCTTCCACACCCAATCGCATCGCATGGGCCATCTTGATCGGGTCTTTTGCGTGGGCGATGGCTGTGTTCATCAGCAAGGCGGTGGCTCCCAACTCCATGGCCAGGGCGGCATCGCTTGCGGTACCGACTCCGGCATCCACGATTACGGGCACTTCGACGGTCTCAAGGATGATGCGAAGATTCGCGGGGTTCCGGATTCCCATACCGGAGCCAATCGGAGCGGCCAGCGGCATGACGGCGGGGCATCCCATGTTGGCCAGCCTTTGACAGGCGACCGGGTCATCCGTGATGTAGGGCAAGACCGTGAAGCCGTCTTTGATCAGGATTTCCGCAGCTTCAAGAGTGGCGGGAACATCCGGAAAGAGGGTGCGTTCATCTCCAATGACTTCGAGTTTGATGAGATCCGTCTCGAGCAGTTCGCGGCCCATCCGCGCTGTGGTGATGGCGTCCTCGGCCGTGTAGCAGCCGGCTGTATTGGGCAGGATGGTGAAGCGCTTGGGAGAAACGACATCCAAGAGTCGCGGGCCTTCGTTGGCATCGAAATTGACCCGTCGCAGGGCGACTGTGACCATCTCGGCGCCTGAGGTCTCCGCGCAGAGCAGGTTCTGCTCGAACGAGTCGTATTTCCCGCTACCAATGATCAGCCTGGATGTAAATTCATACTCCCCGATCTTCCAGCGGCTCGGTGCATTGGACTCCGACATGACTCACCCTCCTCCCACGGCTTCTAGAATCTCGATCCGGTCATCCGCTTTGAGGATGACGCGGGTGTGACCCGACTGGGGAATGACATCCTGGTTGAGGGCCACAGCCACTCGCCGATCCCCCATCCCCAGGATTTCAAGCAGGTGCTGGATCGTGCATCCCTCAGGCAGGGCGCGCGCTTCGCCATTGACCTGCACACACGGCTGCTTTGACGTCATTGACTCGTTCCAGACTCCACACGGCCGTACAATCACGGCCCAAAGAGGGTAACGGAGGCGCTCGGGCGGTGCCGCTGTTACGCTGATCTGGAATGCGGGCTTTTGGAAGCCCGCCGAACGGGGAGCCTCTCGGTAGATGAGCGAGAGTCGGGCACACGCGGTCATTGATCTGGCTGCCTTGCAGCAGAATTTCCGAACGACCCAGCAGCGTTCTGAGGGCCGGGAGATCATCGCCGTGATCAAGGCGGATGCCTACGGACACGGGGCCGTGCGTGTCGCTCAGACGCTTGCCGGAGTGGGATGTCGCCGTTTGGCCGTGGTGACCGTGGACGAGGCCGCCGAATTACGGGAGGCCGGAGTAGCGGGCGAAATTCTCGTTCTGGGCGGGCTTTCGGCCAGTCGCGAGGCCCGAATGGTCGCTGAGTACGACCTCTGCCCCGTCGTTCATCACTTCCGGGAACTCCCGCTTGTCCTGGAAGCTGCCCGAGAGGCGCCAGCGCCGCTGGGGGTCGAGATCGAGGTGGACACCGGGATGCAGCGGATGGGCGTGGCCCAGAGCGAGGCTCTGTCTTTGTCGGAGGCCGTGGAGGCCGACCCTTTGCTCAATCTGAGCGGGATTTTTACGCATTTCTCGCATGCGGATGATGTGTCCCCAGAGATCTCACTGCGTCAGACTGAGCTCTTTCGAAGCTTGATTCACGAACTTCGCGCCGCGGGAATTGCTCCGGGCTCGGTTCACGCGGCGAACTCTTCGGCCCTTCATGTTGGGCCTCCGCTTCTCGACGCTCTCCCCGAGGCTACGGCGGTCCGTCCTGGGCTCATGCTCTACGGCGCGACCGTCGCTCCCCACGAGGATCCACAGCAGAGATTCCGGCCCGTGATGAGCGTACGAACCCGAGTGGTGGCGGTTCGGGAGGTTCGGCCCGGCGAGGGAGTGGGGTATGGGGGGAGCTGGCGCGCCTCTCGTGCGACCCGCGTGGCCACCTTGCCGATTGGCTATGCGGATGGCGTTCTGCGGACCCTCTCCAACCGAGGTCAGATCTGGCTCGCGGGGGCCCGGCGCCCCATGGTGGGACGGGTTTCCATGGATTATCTGACCGTCGAGATCGGGGATTCTCCCGTGGAGGTCGGCGATTCGGCGACTTATTTCGGGCTCTCCTCGGAGGGAGATGGAGGGATTCCCGTCGAAGAGCAGTCGTCGGCGGCCGACACCATCGCCTACGAATTGCTGGTCAGCGTGGGAAACCGTCTGCCGCGAGAGCCCTTGGGCGACGAATGATCCGCTTCGTCGATTGACTTGGCTGCGCGTCCCGGTTAAACACAGACCCACGAGATCCGTCTTCGTTCCACACCCAAAAGGGACAGGAGGATAACAATGCCCCCCGATGATTCTGTGCGTCCGGTTTCCAGAGCTCTACTTTCCGTCTCCGACAAATCAGGGCTGGTCGAGCTGGCTCGCGGCCTGGCTGGTCTGGGCGTGGAACTGGTGGCTTCAGGAGGCACTTCGAAGGCGATTCGCGATGCCGGGCTTGACGTGCTCGATGTGGCGGATCTCACGGGTTCGCCCGAGATGTTGGGGGGGCGGGTCAAAACGCTCCATCCCAAGGTCCATGGTGGGATCCTGGCGCGACGCGACCTTGATGAAGACATCAAGGATCTGGCCGAGAACGGGATTGGAGTCATCGATCTCGTGGTGGTCAATCTCTATCCCTTTGAAGAGACGGTGGCCCGGCCCGATGTCAGTTATGCCGAGGCGATTGAAAAGATCGACATTGGCGGTCCGTCCATGGTGCGTTCGGCGGCCAAGAATCACGCCCACGTCGCCGTGCTTTGCGATCCCGGAGACTACTCGGCGGTTCTGGAAGAACTGAAGGAGAAGGACGGTCTCGGTGAGTCCACGCGGCGCAATCTGGCCCTCAAGGCTTTCCAGAGTACGGCCAGCTACGATGCTGCGATTCAAGCCTGGTTGGTGGAGCAACTGCGGGAAGAAGATGACGCGGATTTTGAAGACAAGCTGATCGCCTCTTTCCCCAAGGCCTCGGAGCTCCGCTACGGCGAGAATCCTCATCAGTCGGCCGCTCTCTACGGAGCCTTTCTGGACGTAGTCGACCCGCTTCATGGGAAAGAGCTTTCCTACAACAATCTCGTTGATGTGCAGGCGGCGCTGGGTTTGATCCTCGACTTCGTGGATCTGGACGACGCCTCTGTGGGGATCCTCAAGCACAATACGCCCTGTGGTGTGGGAATCGGAACCTCGCCCCTGGAGGCCTACCGCCGGGCTTTCGACACGGACCCGGATTCACCTTTCGGGGGCGTCATCGTGAGCAATCGTCCCATGGATCTCGCCTTGGCGGAGGAAGTGGATCAGATCTTCACCGAGGTCCTGCTTGCACCGTCTTTCGAAGCCGATGCACTGGAGCTTCTGCAAAAGAAGAAGAACCGGAGGCTCCTGGCTTTTGATCCGAACCGGATCGACCGGGCCGAGCATGAGTGGCGTCGAGTCTACGGTGGAATCCTGGTTCAGGAGACCGATCAGTCGGTGGACGAACTGCAGGGGGCCAAGGTCGTCACCAAAGCGCAGCCGAGCGACGAACAGAGGAAGGCGCTTGATTTCGCCTGGCGAGTGGTCAAACACGTGAAGAGCAACGCGGTCGTCTTTGCGGACCACCAGCATACGCTCGGCGTGGGAGGCGGAGCGACATCGCGCGTGGACGCGGTTCACAATGCCGTGTCGAAGGCGGGCAGGGTGGGGTTGTCGCTCGAGGGCTCAGTGCTGGCAAGCGACGCGTTTTTCCCCTTTCCGGATGGTCTCGAAGCGGCTGTGAGTGCTGGCGCTCGAGCCGTGATCCAGCCGGGTGGATCCAACCGGGATGAGGCCGTCATCGAGGCTGCAGACAAGCTGGGTGTGCCCATGATCTTTACGGGTGTGCGACATTTCAGGCATTGATGTGCGCCCGTTGGGGCCAGAACGCAGACCGACGTCAAGTCGTGATTGATTTTGGAGGGGCAAGGTGAAGGTTCTCGTCGTCGGTTCCGGGGGGCGTGAGCATGCCCTGGTCTGGAAGATCGCCCAGAGTCCCGAAGTGGATCAGGTGATGGTGGCTCCGGGCAGCGCAGCCATGGCCGCGCTCGCGGAATGTCATCCGGAGGTGGCCGCCAGCGATCTGGATGCCATCGTCCGGTTGGCACGAGAAGGGGCCGCGGATCTGGTGGTCGTGGGGCCTGAGGATCCACTTGCGGCCGGTCTTTCCGATCGCTTGCGAGCGGAGGGCGTTGCGGTTTTCGGTCCGTCGGCCGCGGCCGCGCAGCTTGAGGGCAGCAAGTCCTTTGCGAAGGCCTTCATGGCCCGTCACGAGATTCCCACCGCCGCCTACCGTGCTTTTTCAGATCTTGATGAGGCTCTGTCCTACGTGCATGAGCGGGGCGGCCGGTCCGTCATCAAGGCCGATGGCCTGGCTGCAGGCAAGGGCGTGGCCATGTGTGAGTCGCCCGAGGACGCTGAGCGCGCGCTCCGTGAGATGATGGCGGAGAAGCGTTTTGGAGATGCGGGAAACTCAGTGGTCATCGAGGACTGGCTTCTGGGCGAAGAGGCCTCCTACTACGCGATCAGCGATGGAGAGAACTTCGTAACGCTGGCCGCCGCTCAGGATCACAAACGAGCCCTGGACGGCGATCTTGGGGAGAACACCGGGGGTATGGGGGCGTATTCGCCCGCTCCGGTCATCGATGAGGAAGTCGAGCGGCGGGTTCTTGAGCGTGTCGTGCGACCGGCCATCGCGGGGATGGCCGCAGACGGTCATCCGTATGTGGGGGTTCTTTTCGTCGGCTTGATGATCGATTCCGAGGGCGACCCTTACGTGGTGGAATTCAATGTGCGATTCGGAGATCCCGAGACCCAGCCTCTGATGGTGCGTATGAATGATGACCTGGTTCCTCTTCTGAAAGCTGCCGCGGAAGGACGTCTCGACCCAGCCACGAAGACGAATTGGGGCGAGGCTGCGATCTGTGTCGTGATGGCTTCTGAGGGGTATCCCCGCGACTATCCCAAAGGAAGAGCCATTTCAGGACTGGAGGCGGCCGAGGTCGATGACCACGTCGTGGTCTTTCACGCAGGCACCCGCCCCAGTGAAGACGGATCCGGTTACGAGACCAGTGGCGGCCGGGTGCTGGGGGTGACGGCGCGAGGCGAGACGGTGCAGGCGGCTCGGGATCGGGCGTATGCGGCTGTGGAACGTATCGAATTCGCCGGATCACAGTTTCGAATGGATATCGCGGCGCGAGCCCTGGCGCGGGATTAGGACGTCTCTATGCCCCGGACCTCAGATACACCCGGTCCTTCCCCGCTCGGCCGGAAAGGCCAGCCTGCTGGAGAGGAAGAGCTGGAATCTTCCGCAGCCGAAAGCCTGGTGGGAGCGCTTAAGCAACTAAAGGCACACGGATGTGTTGCTTTCCCGACCGAGACGGTCTGGGGGCTGGCTGCTTCTGCCTTTTCCAGTAACGCGGTGGATCGTCTGCGCGCCTGGAAGGGAAGGGAGGAGAATCAGCCGATTTCCCTTCTGGTTCCCGGGCCGGAGGGTCTCGCTGAAATGGGCTTCGAAGTCTCTTCCAAAGCGCTTCGTTTGATCGATGAATTCTGGCCGGGGCCGCTCACCCTGGTTCTGGCTTGTACCCACACCTTTCCAGGTGGCATTGCCCGCAGCGACGGGGCGGTGGGGCTTCGCTGTAGTCCTCATCCGGTGGCCGGACGGCTTTGCCAGGCGGCGCATGATCTGGGTCTGGGGCCCCTTACGGCCACGAGCCTCAATCGCACAGGGGATCCTGCGGCTCGCAATGAGGCGGAGGCGCGGAAGCTTTGCGGAACCGGTCTGGATGAACCCTATCTTTTGGGTTCCCAGGGCGAGGGGACCGAGGCTGGCAGCCCCTCCACGGTTCTTGATCTGAGCGGCTCCGAGCCTGAGATCTTGAGAACTGGTGCGATTCCGGCTGAAAAGCTCTATTCCTCTCTAGCGCTCAGCTTCCCCCAGACCACGGGTACGTCACCCCCAGGAGAACAACAGGAATGACCGTCGTACGACCTTTCCATGCGCTTCGATACGACCTGAAGAGGGTTGAACTATCCAAGGTCATTGTGCCGCCTTACGATGTCGTCGCTGACGATGAGCGGAGCGTCTTCTTCGAGCGCGACCCCCACAACGCCATCCGTTTTGAACTGACCCGCGACGCTTCGGAAGAGGCGGGTACGGACTACGCCCACCTCTCTGAACTTCTCGACGAATGGAGAAAGGCCGGCGTCCTCATACAAGATCCGGGTCCTGGATATTATGTCATGCGCCAACGCTTCCATACACAGGACGGCAAGGTCCTGGAGCGGGTGGGCTTCTATGCGGAGCTGGGTCTTGCGGAATACTCGGAAAAGCAGGTGATGCCGCACGAGCGGACCCTGGCCGGCCCCAAGGCCGATCGGTTGAAGCTGTTGCAGGCGGCCGAGGCGAATCTGTCCAGCGTCTTCCTCCTTTATGAGGATTCCGAAGATGTTCTTGGCGATATCCTCCTCTCCGCATTCGGCTCCAATGGAGAGCTTCTTGGCTCGGCCACGGATGATGGTGGTGTCGAGTATGAATTGGCTCGGCTGACGGATTCCGAGTCACTGGCCGCGATCGAATCCTTTCTGGCACAGGGTTCTTGTGTGATTGCAGACGGTCATCATCGGTACGAAACGGCTCTGGAGTACCGTCGGCTGAAGCGGGCCGAAGGAGAGTCGACCTCCGATGAGATTCCCTGTGATTCGACGTTGGCTTATTTTGCCAACGCCTATGCGCCCGGCAGTCTGTTGCTACCCATCCACCGGGTGGTTCTGAACAAAGCTGTACCGAGCACAGAGGAGTGGGAGGCGAGGCTTCCTGGCTGGACCCGGAGTGAGATTACGGCGGAAGGCGATGCCTCCGAGGTGGCGGCCAGTGCGATGGATCTATTGGCCGATCATGAAGGGGCAGCTGCTTTTGTGGCCGATGCGGGGGATGGGCTTCTGCAGCTCTTCGTTCGCAGTGAGCCGCTCGGCGATTCTCTCCTGGTGAGATTGGTTGAGGAAGAAGTGCTGAACCGCGTTTTCGGTCTTTCTACCGATGATATCCGGGGAGGCGAAGTGCACTTCCCGAAGAGTGCACAACGTGCGGCTCTGGATGTTCGGCAGGGCAAGGGAAATGTGGCGCTCTATTTGAATCCGCTCAGACCTGAGGATGTTTTCCGGGTGACTCGGGAAGGCGAAGTGATGCCTCAGAAGTCCACCTTCTTCTACCCGAAGATTCCCACCGGTATGGTCTTTCGTCTTCATGAGGTGGATGATTGAGTCCGGCCAAGCGGGGTCGTCGTCGATCTGAGCCGCTTGAGGTGGGTCCGATCATTGGTTCGGTCCTCGAAGATCTGGGTCTAGAAGCTGCGGCCCACGTGTTCCGCATCGGAGAAGAGTGGGCCACAAGTGTCGGGGCCGAGGTGGCCGAGCATGCGAGGCCCATTGGGATGAGGGCGGGCGTGCTTGAAGTAGAGGTGGACACCAGTGTGTGGTGCCAGCAACTCCAGCTTCGAAGAGTCGAAATCCTGGAAAATCTGAGATCACGCCTGGGTGACCAAGCCCCTTCAGGTCTGCGCTTCCGCGTGGGCTATACTCCTCGAATATGAATGAGCAGACTGGAAGATCCAAGGATAATCCCGAAGGGATCCGGTGCGATTTCTGCGGGGTTCGGGTTTCGAGCGTGGGCCGGGTTGCTCTCGACGGCGACTATGAGCGCCTTCGAACTCCACACGCGGTACAATATGCCTGTGAGAGCTGTTTTGAGCGAAAAGATCGAGCCCGGACGAGTCCCTGACGGGGGCCGTTGACCCGGACCCACCGATCTTCTAGCCTCACGCGCCCCGGGCTTCCCTAGTTGCCCAGAACGCTTTTCAACGAACTGATTTTAAAAAGGATTTCCCGCCCATGGTGAAGATTCGCCTGACTCGCGCGGGCTCGAAGAAGCGCCCCTTCTACCGAGTGACAGCGATTGACGAGAGGAAGCCTCGCGACGGTCGCCCGCTCGCGTTTCTCGGAACATATGATCCGAGACCGTCTCCCGAAGAAATACGACTGGATCTGGATGAGATCCAGGGTTGGATTGGAAAGGGTGCGCAGATGTCGGACACGGTCCGAACTCTCATCAAGCGCGCTCAGCGCCGAGCTGCTGCGAGTGCCTCGTAATGTCTGAGGCGATTGATCGCGGTACGGAACTGATGGAGTTCGTCGCCAAGGCCCTGGTCTCCAATCCGGATGATGTGAAGGTCGAAGTCTCCGATGATGGCCGAACTCTTGAGCTGAATACGGCCGACGATGACCGAGGGCGTGTGATCGGCCGACAAGGCCGGGTCGCCAAAGCCATGCGGGCTCTTCTGAGTCTGACGCCAGGTTGTTCAGGCCTTCGTCTCGACATCGTCGACTAGAGTTTCTGCCCGATTTCGGCCTTTAAACCCGGAATCTGAGTCGATCGGACGGGTTGTATGGCGGTTCAGTCGAACCCTTCAGAGTCTCAACCTACCCGTGTCGAATTGGGCTACGTGGTGGGTGCCCACGCACTCAAAGGCGAGTTGCGTGTGCGTTGGCTTGGCGATGGCCCGGACAATCTCCTCTCGGCCGAAGGCCTCTGGCTTGGTGAAAGCCCCAGCGATTCCAACGCCTTGTTCTACGCGGTGCGTGGCGTCGGTTCGGGCCGCCATGGAGAGGTGCGGGTCAAACTCCAGGGCGTGGATGATCGTACAGCGGCCGAGGGGCTCCGTGGGCGCGCCGTGCTTGTGGACGCCGATCAACTGGCTCCCCTGGCCGAGGGTGAGTTCTACTGGCATGAATTGATCGGCTTTCAGGTGGAAACCCTTGAAGGGGCAGAGATCGGTCCGGTTATCGAAATCTGGGATACGGGCGCTCATGACCTTCTGGTGGTGCAGGCCCACTCTGGCTCTCGGAAGCTCATTCCCACAGCAAGAGAGATCATGAAAGAGATCAAGGCTGATGAGGGTCGAATCGTGATCGATGCCTTGCCGGGATTGATCGATGACCCGGAGTAGTTCGGTGCTGGAAATTGATGTCCTGACACTTTTCCCGGAGCTTTTCGGTCCTTTTCTTGAGACGGCTTTCGTGGGACAAGCCATCGAAAAGGGGCGGGCGCGTGTCGAGGCCCACGATCTNCGAGGCTGGACGACGGATACCCACCGAACCGTCGATGATTCTCCCTACGGGGGTGGGCCTGGGATGGTGATGATGGCGGAGCCTCTGGTACCCGCCATCGAGGCCCTGGCTGGCCCGAAAGGTCCCGAACGCGCCGTCCGGGTTTTGGCTCTTTCTCCGCAGGGTTGCCCCCTCGATCAGGCCCTTCTGGGCCGTCTCGCGGCCTCCGAGCGCCTTTTGCTGGTGTGTGGTCGGTATGAGGGAATTGACCAACGGGTCCTCGATCTATCCGTGGATGAGGAGGTCTCCCTGGGCGATTTTGTGCTCTCCGGGGGTGAAATCCCGGCCATGGCGCTCATCGAGGGGCTGATCCGNCTTCTCCCGGGCGTATTGGGGAACCCAGATTCGGTCAGACTGGAGTCTTTTGGGGGAGATCTTCTGGAGGGTCCGCAGTATACTCGGCCGCCAACTTACCGTGGCCTTGATGTTCCTGCAGTGCTGCGTTCNGGTGATCATGCGGCCATCGCAAGGTGGCGTCATGAACAGGCGTTAGCCTGGACGCGAGAAAGAAGGCCGGATCTTCTGGCGGATCAAGATGAAGAAGAGACGCCGAAAGGTTGAANCCCTGCGAATTGTTTGTTGGGTGCCTGGAAGAAGATCGAACGAAAAAAAGATTGCGCGGACCGGGGGCGAAGGAAGCCACCACTGCGGTTGAAATAACGAAACACAAGAGCGGGAAAAAAACGCCACGCGAGTGAGCGCCCGAATAAGGAAAACAGATATGAATAGCCTGGACTTTGTTGAGCGAGAGACACTCCGGCGCGACCTTCCGCCCTTTCGGGTAGGNGATGCCGTACGTGTGCACGTTCGAGTCAAGGAAGGTGACAAGGAACGAATCCAGGTCTTTGAAGGCTTGGTCATTCGCCGGCGTGGAACCGGCTCGGGTGAGACCTTCACCGTACGCAAGATTGCGAGCGGAGTGGGTGTCGAGCGCATTTTCCCTGTTCAGTCCCAACTTGTGACGAAGGTCGAGATCAAGAACCGCGGCTTTGTCCGCCGCTCCCGTCTCTACTATCTGCGTAACCTGTCCGGCAAGAAGGCTCGCTTGCAGAGCAAGGTTCGGGATCTTTCCGAACTGGTGGCGCCCGATGCCCAGGATCAGGCAGCCCTTGCCCAGGAAGCCGTGGCGGCGGAACCCGAAGTGGTAGCCGAGGCCAAGGAAGAAGTAGGCGGCGAGCAGAAGCTGACCGGGAAGGCCAGAAAGCGGGCCAAGGCCAAGGAAAAGGCNGAGCGAATGAAAGTCGTAGCCGNCGAAGAGGCCGAGAAGCAGAAGCAGCGTGAGGCGGAAGAAGCGAAGCAGGCGGCAGCGGAAGCAGCCGAAGCCGCGGAAGCGGCGAAGGCNGAGGAAGCGGCCGCGTCCGCCGAAGAGTCGGAAGCGCCTGCAGCGGAAGCNACTGAAGAGGCCCCCGCAGCGGAAGCCACTGAAGAAGCGCCGGCTGCTGAAGAGGAAGAGAAGAAGGACTGATCGTTTCCTTCTTCCGGGCGGCCTTCAGGGTTCGCTCGTGCCTTCTCTTGAGTAGTCATCTTCGAGTCGGACGACATCGTTCAGTTCGGGCGTAGAGATTTCCGTCAGTTTGACGGGTTCGTCCAGGGCTTCGAATCGGTGCCGGCGTCCCACCGGGATCCGGCAGTGCTCACCGGGCTTGAGATCGATGAGTTCGATCTCTCCGTTTGGGTTCTCGAGGTGCAGGCGGAGGGTTCCGTCCGTCACGAGAATCGCCTCGTCCTTGATTTCGTGATACTGCAAGGAGAGTCGCTGCCCGGGGTTGATGGAGATGACCTTTCCAACATAGCGATCGGTTTCGGCCCAGATCAACTCCGAGCCCCACGGTTTTTCGACTGTCCTGCCGCGTTCGCCTGCCAAGTCCAGATCTCCTTCCCGATTTGCCTGTCAGACCCTAGCGATTGAGCCGACGTTAAACAAAACCCTTCCGATCGTCGTCTGGNTCTGCTTCAAACGCACCCTCGAGGTGACGGCATTTCCAGTGATCGTGGTTTGTGGACCCTGAGCCGACCTCCCAGGCGATGACGTCGAATCGGGCACGAGCGACTCCTCGCCCCNTCCTCGCGAGCCACGCCGCAGCACCTCGAATCAGTCTACTTTGCTTCCGGGCATCTACGGCCAGTTCTGCCGGGCCGAAACGGCGACTTCGGCGTGTCTTGACCTCGACGAAAACCACGGTTCTGCCCCGGCGTACGACGAGGTCGATCTCGACACCACCGGCCCGGACGTTCTGTTCTACGATGCGATATCCTTTGCGCTTGAGGTAGGCTGCCGCGCGTTTCTCGCCCTCGCGGCCGAGGGTCATGTGTGCGGCCGTGGTGCGCTGCGTATGGACAGGTTGGATCCGTCGTGTGGCCAAGGGTTGGCTCCGCGGGACCTGGGGCGGTACTTCCTTGGGATGAGGTGCGAGGATAGCCGATGGGAACACTCCAGGTGGTGGCGACGCCGATCGGCAATCTGGAAGACGTGACCGTGCGTGCACTCCGTGTGTTGCAAGAGGCCGATCATCTCTATGCCGAAGACACGCGCAGAGTCCGGACCCTGCTGCAGCGTTATGATATCTCGGCGCGTCCCATTTCCCTGTACTCTGAAAATGAAGAGGGACGGATTGCAGAAATAACCGAGAAGTTGGAGCGGGATGAACGCGTNGTCGTGGTCTCCGATGCTGGCACCCCTCTCATCTCGGACCCCGGTGCTCGGGTGGTCTCGGCTGTGGTGCGAAGCGGGCACGAAGTCGAGGGGATTCCCGGGCCTTCGGCCGTCCTGACCGCNTTGTCGGTGTNNGGCCTTCGAGTCCATCCCTTCACGTTCNTTGGATTTCTNCCTCGCAAAGCGGGAGCCCGNGCCCGACTTCTTGAGATCCATGCTCAGCGCGCGGAGACGGTTGTCATCTTTGAATCCCCCAATCGGCTCGCCCAGACGCTGGCCAGCCTGGTCGAGGCTTTTGGCGGGGATCGACAAGCCTGTGTGGCGAGGGAATTGACAAAGCTCCACGAGGAAGTCGCACGGGGAGATCTGTCCACGTTGGCGCAGCGTTTTTCACAGACTGTGCGCGGCGAAATCACCATCGTGGTGGAGGGGGCGGAGTCGACAAGAGAAGTCGGTGTTCATCGCCTTCTTGAAGAGCAGGAAGTGGGAGAGCGGATTCGCGAACTCATCAGTCAGGGGAAGAGGCCACGTGAGGTGGCCGCTCAACTCTCCGCCCTCTCGGAGTTGCCCCGTCGTGAGATCTACGCGCGCGCGGTGGCGATGCGCGAGACTCTCGGCACGAAGGGGACGCCCATCGAATGAGTGGCCTTCGCCTTTTCCCGACTTTGCTTCGCACGGTGAGCCACCTGCAGCCCAGGCAGTTACGAGCGCAGATCACCCATATGTTGCGGGGGTATTCAAGGCCTTCTTCCGATACCGGCTTGGCCGAGCTTTCCCTGGGGCCTCTTCCCAGGCCCTTTCTGGAAGCGCCCGCCCACGCGCGGTGGCATGAAGGCGATGTGCTCGAACTGATCCAGACGCGAGTGGACTTCTCGTCGGGCATGGATTGGTCACATGCTGCTTCCGGGCCTCTCTGGGCCTATCACCTGCATAATTGCGATCACCTTCGCGAACGTTCGCTTTCACCCGAACGGAGAACAGAGCTGATTCTGGATTGGATCCGGAATCATGAGACCGGTGTAGGCTGGGATCCGCATCCAATTTCCCTGCGTCTTGTGAGTTGGGGAAAACTCCTGTTGATGCCCGATGCGCTCAGTCTGGATGAGATGAAGTTCAATCGCATTTCCATGTCCATGGCGAATCAAGCAGATGCCTTGCAAGCCAATCTGGAATTCCGCTTGTTGGCCAATCATCTGCTTTCCAACCTTGTCGGGCTTGTCTTCGCAGGTTTGCTCTTTTCTGGACCTCGTGCCGATCGTTGGTTGGCCAATGGCTCGGCCCTGATTCGGGAAATGGATCTCCAGTTCAATGATGACGGGGGGCACGAAGAGCGGAGTCCCATGTACCACAGTCTGCTTCTTGAGAGTCTTCTTGATCTCCTGAATCTGGCTCGAGTGCGTCCGGAAAGATCTTCCGCGGAATTGGTTCAGGGTCTGGAGTCTGTGTGCTCTCGGGGACTGGGCGCGTTGGCGCTTTACTGCCATCGAGATGGTGATATCGCTCTGTTTTCAGACTCGGCTTTCGATATCGCGCCTCGCTTTCAAAGTCTTGTCGAATACGCGCATGGGCTAGGGGTCGCGCCCCATGCGCTGCTCTCTCCCGGACTGTTGGGCTCTACCGGGTATGCGCGTCTTGAGAGCGATGAATTCGTACTGATTGCTTCGGTGGCTGGGCCTTCGCCCGAGCATCAGCCGGGTCACGCGCACTGTGACGCCCTGGCGTTTGAGCTTTCGTGCGGA
>NZGT01000098.1 GCA_002691025.1 Spirochaeta sp.
GGCGGCGGGAACCGGCTTCGAGCCTTCTTTTCCGCTCTTGGCCCAGCGGGCCAGTTGATTCTCGTGCTTTTCTTGAGGCATGGGTAGAGAATAGTGTAGATGCCCCTCGCTCATCAGCGCTGATTGCTGGACGTGAGCGGGGCCTGCCTGCAAGAATCCACCCAGAAGTGGTAGTTTGATGTCAGAGGAAGGAACGGCGATGAAGACCGGAAGAGGACTGGGGCTGATTATTCTGGGTCTCTGGCTTGCGTTTTCCTCGGATTCGCTCGCGCAGTCATCCGGGCCAGACGAGGATCGGCCGATTCGGCCGAATATCCTTGTTCTCATGGCCGAGGACATGAGTGATCGGGTGGGCGCCTTCGGTGACCCGGTTGCGGTCACGCCAAATCTCGATGCCCTGGCGGCCGAGGGAGTCCGTTACACCGAGACCTTCACGGCCGCCGGCGTGTGTGCCCCCAGTCGGGCTGCTTTTCTCACGGGCATGCATCCGATTTCCATCGGAGCGCAGCACATGCGGAGTTCCTCTCATCCCGAAGGCGAGTATCGGGCCGTGCCCCCGCCTGAGGTCAAAGCCTTCCCCGAACTCCTGAGGGCGGCTGGCTATTACACCTTCACGGATGGCAAGCTCGACTATCAATTCAGCGGCCCGCTTTCGGGAACCGGGCCGGAAACCATCTGGGACATGGAACTGGGTAATGAATACTGGGCGGGTCGAGCGAGTCCGTCCCAGCCTTTCTTTGGCCTGATCAACTTCGAGGAAACCCACGAGAGTGGGGTCTTCACCCAACTTTTCGAGGGCTGGCCGCACAGCGCCATCCACTTCGTCATGCAGGGCGTTCGGACCCTTGTTCTCGGAATCCCGTCGGGCGGGGGGACCGTTCAGCCGGAAGATGTGATTCTGCCTCCCTATTTTCCCGATACGCCCACGGTGCGATCGGATCTGGCGCGTCACTACAAGAACATCGAACTGATGGACGGGCGAGTGGGTCGCATACTCGAACGACTTGAGGCCGACGGTCTTTCGGATTCCACCATTGTGGTCTGGACCACCGATCACGGGGACGGGCTTCCCCGCAGCAAGCGGGACCTCTACGACTCGGGGATCGAGGTCCCCATGGTGATTCGTTGGCCCGAACTCTTTCGGCCGGCAGGGGTAGAGCCCGGAACCATCGATGCCCGCTTGATCAGCTTCGTGGATCTGGCCCCGACTCTTCTTGAACTAGCGGGGGTCGAGGCACCGTCTTATTTCCAGGGGCGAAGTTTCGCGGGGACTGACAAAGAGATTCGCGACTATGTGTTCGCTTCCAGAGACCGGATTGATGAAGTCGAAGATCGTGAAAGAGCGGTGCGAGATCACCGATACAAATACATCCGCAGCTGGGAGCCTGCGCTCCCCAACGGTCACCCTTCGGCTTTCCGGGACAACATGGAAATGATGCGCGAGCTCTGGGTGCTGAAAGAAGCAGGCCAACTCGATGCGGTTCAAGAGATCTGGTTTCTGCCCACGGGCGAAGAGCGTCTCTATGACACCAAGACGGATCCATTCGAGCTCCGAAATCTTGCCGGAGATCCGGCCCACGGAAAAACGCTGAAGCGGATGCGGGGCGCGTATGCGGAGTGGCGGGACCGGGTGCCGGACTGGAGTGATCAGCCAGAATCAGAGATGGCGGAATCCATGTGGCCGGCCGGTCGGCAGCCCGTCACGCAAGAGCCGCGTTTCAATCCGAAGGAGGGACGAGTCGAGATTTCTTCTCCCACCGAGGGGGCCTCCATTCAATACAGGATTGATGGGGGTCCATGGACGATGTATACCGCGCCCGTGCGTGTTCCCGAAGGCTCCGAACTGCAGGCCCAGGCTGTGCGCTATGGCTATGAAAGCCGCGAAAGCAGACTCTCGCGCGAATTGAGTCGTTGAAAGATTCCGCAGCTATTTAAAGTGGCTTTTCATGTCGGATGGATTGGACTCAATCGGCTAAAAGTGAGAATATCGAGAGATGGTCGGTTCTCCTGGAAACCCTGATTGATGGCTCTATGTGCATGGAAGATGCAGTGGTTTCCGGCTGTATTCCGCGTGTCGGGACGGGCCCTGGCCGTGGCGCTCCTTTTCAGTGCGTCGCTCTCCGTCGCCCAAGAGGAACTGGACCGTGTGACGCCTTCTCTACGGAGCCGTCTTGCCACCGTGACGGATTCGGAAGAGGTCCGTTTTTCGGTTGTGATCCGGGATGAGGCTGCTCAACGTCGGCGCCTCTCCAAAGCCCAGCGTCAGAAGCGCGCTCGCGATCGTACGGAATCCGTCCTTTCGAGCGTTCCTCAATGGCGCGATCGAGGACGCCTGTTCGAAAACGTGGCTGGATTTTCCGGGGTGGGGAATCGGTCGACCATCGAAAGCCTGGCCGCCCACCCTTCGGTGGAAAGAGTCTATCTCGACCTCACCCTCTATCCGCTGATGGCCGAGGGCGTGCCTCTCACGGGTGCCGATCAAGCTGCTGTTCTTGGCGTGACGGGCAGCGGGGTGAATGTGGCTGTCGTGGACAGCGGGGTCCTGAGCAGTCATGTGGATCTCACAGGTGACATCGTGAGTGAGCGATGTTTTTGTGAGAATGCATCAGGGGTGGGCTGTTGCCCTGACGGGAATAGCTTCATGGCGGGTCCCGGAGCGGCTGCGGACGACGAAGGACACGGTACGAATGTCACGGGCATCATTACGTCCACAGGAACGCTCACGTCTCCGGGCGTGGCTCCGGGTGCGGGCATCGTGGCGATCAAGGTCTACGGTGCAGATTCGAGCAGTCTCAGCATTTCCTCCATAGACACGGCTCTTGATTGGTTGCTCTCGGATCACGCAAGCCTGGGTGTTCGCGTCATCAACATCAGCCTCGGGACGACCACGACCTATTCCAACGAGTCCGCTTTTCCGTGTATCGGAACAATTACGTCTTCGCTGGTGAGTGACCTGGCGGCCGTAGGTGTGGCGACCTTCATCGCCTCAGGAAACGGAGCCGTCAACGATGGGCTCTCCTTTCCTGCATGCATCCCGGAAGCGGTCTCCGTGGGAGGGGTCTACGACGAGGATGTGGGTGCCATGGGCTGGGGGGACTGCACGGATTCCTCGACGGGTCCGGACACCTGGGTCTGTCACACGAACAGTTCGCCGAACCTTGACCTGGTCGCGCCGGATTGGCGAACCCGCACGACGGGGCTCGGGGCAGGGGGCGCGAATAATTTCGGGGGCACGTCCGCGGCCGCCCCCTATGCGGCCGGTCTTGCGGCCCTGCTTTTTGCCCAGGATCCCTCCCGGACTCCCACCGAGGTGGAAGCCTTGTTGATTTCGGGCGCGCCCCTGGTCACGAACCCGGCGACGGGGCTTTCTTTTCCGCGCGCCGATGTGTCGGATCAGTTCCCCGTATGCGGAGACGGTGAAGTCTCGGGTCCGGAAGAGTGTGATGACGGTAATGCGGTGGCCGGAGATTGTTGTTCGGCCAGTTGTACTTTTGAGCCGGTGGCGAGTCCTTGCGAAGACGGAGACCTCTGCACGCAGGGTGAGGTGTGTGATGGGTCGGGCCTCTGTGGTCCGGGTTCAGTGTTGGACTGCGATGACGGTCTTTTCTGCAATGGTTCTGAGACCTGCAATTCTCTTGTGGGCTGTCAGGCGGGCACGGGGCCGGATCTGGGCGATGGGATTGCGTGTACACAGGATGCGTGTGATGAGGCCCTGGATGTCGTGACCCATACACCCGATTCCTCGGTCTGCGGAAACGGGCTCTATTGTGATGGCGCCGAGATCTGCGATGCGGTGCTCGGTTGTCAGGCGGGGGTCCCGGTGGCATTGGACGATGGCGTGTCCTGTACACAAGATGCGTGCGACGAAGCCCTGGATGCGGTGACCCACACACCGGATTCCTCGATCTGTTCCAATGGGCTTGTCTGTGACGGCGCCGAGGTCTGCGACCCGTTGCTCGGTTGCCAGTCGGGAGAGGAACTGGCTTTCGATGACGGCGTCGCCTGCACGATTGATACGTGTGATGAAGGGGCCGGGGGTGCTCTCCATACGCCGGAGGATGCGTCTTGTGACGACGGGGACCCGTGTACGGCGGACCTTTGTGACGTGGCGCTGGGGTGTGCCCATGAGCTGATTCCGTCCTGTGCGGTGAGTGTGCCGGCCTCAGGCCCAGGTCCTCGCGGCCTGCTGGTCTGGGCCCTGATTGCGGCGGCGTTGCTCTGGGGAGGCGGCTCGAGGGCTTTCAGGGCTCGTCGTGAAGTCATCGGGCGCTGAAGGTGAAGTCCCAGATTGTTACACTTTTTACAAAATAAAGAAAAAAGTGTAATATAAAGATATGGACGTGACGCCCCGTAGCTTGATTCTCGACCTGATGGCGACGTTGCCACCCGAGGGTTCCCACGCCATGCCGGTTCGTGCTCTGGTGGAGGCGGGCGGGTACTTTGGCCTCGCTGGAAATAGCCTGCGTGTGGCTTTGGCTCGTTTGATGGCCCAGGGCAGGGTGGACCGTGATGAGCGAGGGCGTTATCGGCAGGGCTCCGCGGTGACTTCGGCGACCCGGGTGATTCGCGGCTGGCGGCGAGTGGATGCGGGCACGCGTGCGTGGTCAGGAGCCTGGGTGGCTGTGCAGAGCCAGGCAAACCGAAGCCGGACCGAGAAGAAGCAGGACGCGCAGGCTCTTCGCCTCTTCGGTTTTCGTGATTTTGATTTCGGGCTCAGCCTGCGGCCGGACAACCTTCCCGGGGGCATCGATGGAATCCGGAATTCTCTTTTTGACTCCGGGCTGACTTCCTCTTCTCTTGTAACGCGCATGAGTGACCTCGGGGAAGAGCAGGAGGCTCGGGCCTTTGCGCTCTGGGACACCGATGAACTCAAAGCGGAGTACAAGAAGACTGTGGCTGCGCTTTTGCAAAGTCGGAAGAGTCTGCGCCACGCGTCCGACCACGAAGCGATGGTGGAGACATTTCGAGTCGGGGGGAGGGCGATTCGTCAGTTGGTTCTCGATCCCCGCTTGCCCAAGGCGATGCTCGACTCCCGCCCCCGGGCCTCGTTGGTCGCGGCCATGACCGAGTATGACCGCTTCGGTCGAGCCGTCTGGGCGCCCTTCATGCGGCGACATGGTGTCGCCCCGAGTCGAGCGAAAGCGAGCGTGCCCTTCGAGACTGCAGCGGGCATCTATGCGCAAGATCGCGCAGTCACGGAGGCTCCATGAATAGCGGCGCACCGGGTCTACCCCGGAGATCGAATTGGCGAGCGCTTTTGAGCGAGGAAGAGATCCGCTCCCTTTCCACGATGAACGATTGGAAAGGGTTCTGGGGACTCTTCTTCAATTGGGCTGTGGTTTTTGCGGCGTTCGCTCTGGTGGCTGTCTGGCCGAACCCCGTCACGATTGTGGTGGCCTTGTTCGTGATTGGCGGTCGTCAGTTGGGCTTTTCGATTTTCATGCATGATGCGGCCCACTATGCCTTCCTGGGGAACCGGAAGATCAACGACGGGGTGGCGAATTGGCTGGCCGCCTACCCGGTCTGGGGCGATGTGGAACCGTACCGGCCGTATCATCTGCAACATCACGCCTACACGTGGCAGGAAAAGGATCCGGACGTTTCCCTGGCTTCTCCTTTTCCCATTACGTCCCAGAGCCTTCGCCGAAAGGTCTGGCGCGATCTTTCGGGCCAGACTGGATTCAAGCGCGCCGTGGCCATCTGGAAGCGGGACCTCGGACTCAGCCAGGGAAAGAGTCGCCGTCGCGACGGCGGAGGCTTCCTCCGTTTTCGGGGCGTGTTGATCACCAACGGAATCCTGCTGGGTCTTCTCTGGGCCGCCGGTCACCCGGCTCTTTATCTACTATGGGTGGTGGCGTGGTTGACCACGTATAGCCTCGCCATGCGGATTCGCTCCATCGCAGAACATTCCATGCCCTTGGACCCTTCGGATGAAACCGGAAATACCCGGACCATCCTGGCATCCTGGTGGGAGCGGCTCCTGCTCGCTCCGAATCATGTCAACTACCACCTCGAGCATCATCTCCTGATGCGAGTGCCTCATTACAACCTGCCTCGCCTTCATGACCTCTTGCGCGAACGAGGTGTGCTGGACGACGCGCTGGTCACCCGGGGCTACTTCCCGCTCTTGAAAGCCGCGTGCTCGAAGCCGGCTTCCGGTGACGCGCTGGGGGCTCGTTAGCTTCGACGCGCCAGTAGAAGGCTGACGTCCTGGCTGAGCACGATGGCCCCGGATTCGTCGCACAGGGTGTCGCTCAGCGTGATGATGCCGCGGTCGGTCTTGCTTTTGGAAGCCCGGGCGGATGTGCATTCAGTCGTGTAGTGGAGTTCGGACCCGGCCCGAGCGGGGTTCGGAAAGCGCACGGCATCTTTTCCCAGCATGGCCAGAACGGCGATTTCGGACCCATGGTCGAAGAAGAGCCGTGTGCAGATGGCAAACAGGTGGAGAGAAGAGGCCGTCAAGGCGCCGTAGATGGACTGGCTCGCCAACTCTTCGTCGACATGAAACGGTTGCGGGTCCCACTCGCGAGCAAACGCGATGACGGACTCCGGAGTCAGCGGCCAGCGCCCCATATCCTGCTGCCAGCCCGTCGGAATGTCGTCAAAGTAGGTCTTTGCCAAGTTCGTGCCCTTTCATATGGGGGTGGGACGGAGCGGACCCCCCGCGACGTTCCAGCATACATCGCCCTGGGCGGGGAAAGCATGGGGGCGTCGGATTTCCATGTTTTGAAGCGGGCGTTTCCCGGCTACGCTCTTGCTTCCGATTGCAGGCATCTCGGGGCCCGGGGACCTGGAGCGTATGAAGAAGGGTGAACCACCATGACTTTTGACTTCGAGGATCTACTCGCCGAGGCGAGTCAGCGCGCTGGCGGTCTCCAGGATTTCGGCCCGGAAGACTTCAGGGAGCCCATGCGTCGTCTTCTTGCGGCTCTTGAGGAAGAAGCCGACCTCAACGAAATGGGTCGGGTCACGCAGCGCGAGCGGATACTGGGCCTTCTGGTCGCTCGACTCCGCACCGAGGAGTACATCGAGCGCTACCCGGAAATTCTCGACGAGAAGGTGGGCCCCTCTTTTTCGATCATCGGCCTGGGACGAACCGGAACCACCATGTTGCACCGGATGCTCTCCAGTGACGATCGGCTTTTTTCCCTGCGCTGGTATGAGTCCAGGAACCCTGCGCCTTTGCCGGGCAGCGATGGAAGCGAAGAGGTGGACCCCCGGATTCGCGATGCCGAGGCCGAAATCGAAATGATGCTCGAGGCCTCGCCGGAATTGATCGCAGCTCACCCCATGGATGCCCATGCTCCGGACGAGGAGATCATGCTGCTTGAGCATGCCTTCATGAGTGGGAATCCGGAGGCCTTCTGCAGCGTGCCAAAGTACGCCCGACGGCTCGAAGACGAAGATGCCACGCCGGGGTACGCCTACATGGATCGCTTGCTTTGCTTCTTGCAGTGGCAGAAGAAGCGTGCAGGTCAGCACGCGGACCGATGGGTTCTCAAGACACCGCATCATATCGGGTTCCTTGCCCCATTTTTCGAAATCTTTCCTGAGGCCAAGGTGGTCTTGACCCACCGCGATCCCATCCAGACGATTCCCTCCATGTGCAGCCTGATCCATTCCATCCGTGTGTTGAACAGTGACCGGGTGGATCAAAGAGAGATCGGGGAACAGTGGTCAAGCCGTTTGGTTCGGATGATGGATCGCTGTATCGACCTCCATGATCAATTCCCCGACCGCTTTCTCGACCTTCAATATCGGGACCTGATCGCGGATCCCATGGTGGGAGCCCGCCAAATCTATGATTTTGTAGGAATGGCGTGGACACCCGAGGCCGAGGCCGGGATGCGGGAGTGGGCCGTGGAAAATTCCCGAGACAAGAGACCGGTACACAGTTACACGCTGGAACAGTACGGATTCACAGAGGAAGGCTTGCGCAAGCAATTTGCCCGTTACTACGAACGTTTCATTGATCCGGAACTCTAAGGAGCCTGGACTTCATGGATCGGAGCTGTGGAAGCTGCTCGTCGTGTTGCACGGTCCTCCGTGTGGACGAGCTTCAAAAACTAGGCGGTGTGTCCTGCGTTCATCAGGATCAGTCGGGACCGGGATGTTCTGTTCATGCCCATCGTCCCGCGGTCTGTCGCGGATACCATTGCCTTTGGCTGAAGGGTGGATTGCCAGAAGGCAGCCGGCCTGATCAGCTGGGCGCCGTTCTGGATGTCATCCATGACGGAGCCCAGGCCCGGCTTGAAATCCGGGAGTGCCGCGCGGGCGCGTTCGAAGCCTCGGCCGAGTTGGCTGAAATCGCCGAGCGCTATCGCGTGACGATGCCCGTCCGCGTGACCGACGTGGCGGCCGTTCTGGATCCGGATCGACCCTACCGGGTTCTTCTCCCCGGAAGTGAAGAGCACCGGGTCCGTGGTGAGTGGACTGAAATCCACCGCGGCGGTCAGTGGGTGGAAACCCGCAGGCTCTCCTGGCTCGAACGCTGGACCCGCCGGAGTATCCTGGCCTGGCGCGGTCGTCGGCTTCGCCGGGCACGTGATCAGGGGCCCTCCCGGGTGCTCTAGAGAGCGGGTACGGCCTCGCCTCGCATTCGTGCCTGGTGCCGTTCGCGAAGGAGTTCTCCGGCTTTCACGAGGAGCTCGCGGCTCGGACTGTCCTCTGACATCTGCTCGATTTCGTCGAGTTCGTCTTCGCTGAAACCGGCTTCGATACGCTCCTCCCTGGCCAGCTGCCTTTGGCCTCCGAAGGAGAAGCTTTTGTCCGTCTCTCTTTGGAACTCGCGAGCTCGCTGCGCCCGCTCAGGATCATCTCGGGTGAGCCGCTTGATCCACTCGCTGCCAAATCGGACATGGGTCAATTCATCGGCCAGCACGAAGTCCACCGCCTGGGCCAGGATTTCGTCGTCGACCCTGTGCCCATAATCGATGAGGGACCGGAAGACATCGCAGGCCAGTCCTTCCAGGCATCGGTTGACGCCGGCCAGGCGAAGGACTGGATCATCATTGCAGGAGGCTTCGAAGAGGAACGTGGTCTCTGAGAACTCGCCAACCTCACCGCCAAGATGCTGGAGCAATTTCTCGAAGATCTGCACATGACGGGCCTCATCCCAGCACTGCCGCGCAAAGTCCTTTCGCAGATTCCAGTCGCTCTCTGGAAAATCCCACGTGGTTCTTCCGGCGGCTTCGAGAGCCTGGAGTTCGCCCACGAAGACTCCGTGTAGCTGCATCCGGAGTTGCAGAGGGCTGCGCTCTTCCTTTGATTGAGCCCCGCCCGTCAGTGTCAGGAACTGGAATCCCGGACCCACTTCGTCGAAGACGGCTTCGAGAGCCGTGCCCTTGACCCGTTCCTGGATCTTGGGGGCCAGGCTCTCAAAGAGCCTCACGATGGCGTTGAGATCGTCCGGCAGGGAGCCCAGAACCTGATTCCGGGAGCGAGTTCGGTTGAATCGACTGTCCCGAGCCAGTTCTTCATGATCCATGAAACGCTTCATCGTTTTCTCCCTGTCATTGACATCTTCAAGAGCAGTATACGTCAGGGAACTTCCGGGCGTCACGATTCTTCTGGGGCAAGCCCTCAGGCGGCCGAGAGCCATGCTGGGCCAAAAGCGCATTCCGCCCTGGATTTCGCCGGTTCGCGGGCACTTTTACGAGCGGCACAATGGCCTGGGTCGACTATTCTGAAAGGGTACAACCGGCTCAACGTAGAGGGCGTCGCCTTCCGGGCCGTGAAGAGGATCCCCGATTCCACCAGGAGAAGAGGTCATGCCGAGTGAAGCCCATCAGTCCGTCGTGGCTGCGCTGCGCCAACAGGGCGCCCTGGCTTCCGGTGAAAGCGAAGTGGATGTGGCGGCGATGCGAGAAGGCATGGAAGCCGTCACCGCGTCCTCTGTTCTGCCGGAAGGAACCGTGTGTGAGCCCGTCGATGTGGATGGCATTCCGGCCGAATGGATCGACGGTCCGGATGTCGATCGAGGTCGGGTGCTGCTCTACTTCCACGGGGGCGGCTATGTGCTCGGATCCATTGCTACACATCGCGCCATGGTGGCCCAGATCGCGGCGGAAGCAGGCGTTCGTGCTCTCCTGATCGATTATCGGCTGGCACCCGAGCATCCTTTTCCCGCGGCCGTCGAGGATGCGGTTTCAGCCTATCGTTTTCTGCGGGATGACGGATACAAGTCCACGGAAATCGCCTTGGGCGGAGACTCCGCTGGAGGCGGTCTTACGCTGGCCTGCCTTCTGTCCTTACGCGACGAGGAGGAGCCCCTGCCGGAAGCCGCAATTCTTCTTTCGCCCTGGGTCGATCTAGAGGGGCTCGGTGAGTCCATGACCACGCGCGCCGATGCCGATCCCATGATTGACCGAGACGGTCTTTTGAAGATGTCCGCTCTTTATCTCAATGGAGAATCGCCGCGGAATCCATTGGCCGCCCCGCTGCATGCAAACCTTCTGGGGCTCCCCCCGCTGTATATCCAGGCCGGGACAGCCGAGACCCTTCTCGATGACGCAACCCGGATTGAAGAGAATGCGCGGCGGGCCGGCGTGCCCACCGAGATGGACCTCTACCCGGATCTGATTCACGTTTTCCAGGCCTTTGCACCCCAGGTGCCCGAAGCCGTGGAAGCGATCCAGAAGCTGGGAGCCTATTTAAGGCGTCAATACTAGTCCTGAAGACGACGATTCAAGATACGCGCGGATCATGCGCATCCGCCCATCGCGAAGCGAGAAATGGAAGAGAAGGAATGAAGAACAGAAAACGACTCCAGGGTTGCGTGATTCTATTGGGCTTGGTCCTGCTTGGAGGTTGCTCCGAACCTTCCGGGTCCGTGGCTGCGGGAGCGGATCGCTCTCCCACTGCCCAAGCCACGCCGGCTTCGAAGGCAGTGGCGGCACCTGCGCCCGAGAAGGAAATGACTCAAGCCCAGTTGGTGGCCCAGGGCCGAAAGGTCTACACGAGCAATTGTACGGCTTGCCATAACATGGATCCGAACAAGAAGGGAAGTCTGGGGCCGGCCATCGCGGGCTCGTCGGAAGCCCTGGTCGAGGCGCGAGTCGTGCACGGAACCTATCCGCCGGGCTATACCCCGAAATCCGATAGTCGCTTGATGGTNGCGATGCCGTACCTNGCCAAAGANGTAAAGGCCCTCACCGCCTACCTGCAGGACGTGAAATGATGGGTGCCATGCGACGAGCTTCTCGTTCAGAGCTCTAGGGGATGGGCAGGTAGCCGCCTTCGATATCCTTGGTGAAGACACCGACGGCATCGTGTGCGTGAAGGCTTTCGTGGTGTTCCAGCCGGACCCAGAAGTCGTGCAATCGCGTGTCTTCTGAGAGCGTCGCCTTGAGACGTCGACCCGCATCCTCGATGAACATCAGGTTCTGGCCGTTGAGTCGGGCGAATTCTTGTTCGTCCTCCCGTTTGACGGCGGTCTGAACCGGTGTCTTCAGGGTCTCTTCTACGGAGTCGATGAGTTCTGTGATGGGGAAATCGTCCAGATCGTCTTCCAGACGGACGAGGATCTTCGCAATGCTGCGCTGGCTATGGGGCGTGGCGACAATGCCCTCCTCGGTTCCCAACCACGCATGGACCTGGCTTGCATCCACTGAGCCGGTCGAACCGAAGTCATCGTCGAACTGACGCTGGATCAACTGTCTCGCCAAGGCTGCGGAACAGGGGCACGTCGATGAGTAGAAGACGCCCANCGACATTTCCAGGACAACCTCGCCGTTCAGCAGGGTTCCCTTGATCATGACGGGGTAGGAGTTCCATCCATGGTTGTCGCTGATAAGCGCTTTACGACGGAGATAGTGGTCGAATTCGAACTGAACGAAGGCGTTCGTACTGATATCGTGGTGAGATTCAAGAACTGATTTCAGAAGGAGTTTCAGGCCGGCCGCTGTCAAAGGGCGGGTTTCGGCGTGCTCGTCGACGATCAGGTAGAGCCGGGACATGTGTATGCCCTTGGAGCGCGGATCATCCAGATCGACGTAGACCTGTACCCGTGCCTGAACGGGCCTGACCTCATCTCCGTCCTTCAGGAGGAGCGGTTGGTGCAGGTTGCTCATGCCGACCCAGTTAAGCTTGGCCTGGGGGTCGCTCAGTGCGCGTTTGGCGATATCCGGCATCTCGGGCTCAATGGCCGCTTCGGACTTTCTCATCTTCACTTCTTTCTAGTGCAAACAAGCTCCAGGGGTGGGCGCGAGGGATGAGAATAGCGCAGCGATCGGAAGGCGACCTGCCCGATCTTCCGTTTTGAGGTCGGGCACGCATCGCCTGGCTTTTTTTGCCAGGTTCGCGGCTCCANCTGGTCAAAATGAGGCTTCTGGCCTGGNAAANCGGCTTGCNACCNCGCCTGATCGCGGCGGATGGGGAGGTTNCCCTCGAGCTTTTGACGCGAATCCGGTCCCGGCCCGGCCTCGTCCAGCAACTGGATCGGGCAAGATCCCCGGGCGGGCGGGATCTTGGAGCCTGCTCTNCCGCCCCGGTCTACTCGGGCTGATAGGGCAAAGAGGAGTGATGCAGGACGATGCGCAGAGTGCCCTCTTCGTCCTTCTTGTACCCCCAGCTCTTGTCCACTGTGGTGACTTGACCGTCCTTGTCAGTGAATATGACCCAGCCCATCCACATGGCGACATCATCCTGGATGAAGCTGGCCGAAGTCTTGGATTCGACCTTGCGCCAGCCTTTCAGGCCGAAGCCTCCGTCGAGCGGGTATTCCTCGGTGTGACCTACAAAGTAGGACAGCGCGCCATCACGAGTGGGCCGAAAAGTCTGCTCACCACTGGCCATGGTGGGCTTGAAGAGAACGGGGCCCAGATTGTANCCGTAGGCTCCATCGAGAGCGCCGTTGGCNACTTCTCTCGCAGCCTCGATGCCGCCATCCTCGAAGGCCTTTGAAATTGCGACGAGTGCGTCGCCCCAGGCCGTACGAGCCTCGGCGAGTTCTTGTTCGGTAATCTGGNTTGCCATTGCGTAACTCCGTTTTTTCGATTCCAGCTTCGGTGGACTTGTGGCCTTGGACCNTATCAAAAATCCTTCCACGCTGGAAGGATGTCGAGGCCCCGGGGCCCGTGACGTAACGAGATCTTCCCGGGTCACACCTTTTTCAGAAGTTGTCCTTGCGCTTTCGCGTTTCGGCAAAGACCTCCACCGGATCAGCCCCTTCCATGGCGATGGCCTGCTGGAAATCCGGTTTATTTGCCCGGAGGAAGGGGTTTGTGGCCAGTTCGATAGAGAGTGTGGTCGGCACCGTCGGAATTCCCTTGGCCCGAAGAGAGTCGATCTCCTTCACGCGCTCGACCAGGGCTTCGTTTCGGGGGTCCACGCTGAGAGCGAATTTTGCGTTCGCCTGTGTGTATTCGTGAGCACAGTACATGACGGTCTCAGGCGGAAGGGCGGCGAGTTTTCCGAGTGAGTTCCACATCTGCTCCGGGGTCCCTTCGAAGAGGCGCCCGCATCCGAGTGCAAAGAGGGTGTCGCCCACNAATGCGACTCCATCCTCAGGGAGCCAGAAAGCGACGTGGCCTGAAGTGTGGCCGGGAACGTCGAANACGCGAACCGGATGTGTGCCGAAATNGAATGTGCTGCCCTCGCCAAGCTCTGTTTCGATGCCGGGGATACGATCGCGCTCGTTGTGGGGCCCCAGGATCTGGCAGCCCTCTGTTTTCTGGAGTTCAAGGTTCCCACCGGTATGGTCCGGATGCCAGTGCGTATTCCAGATGTGAGTCAGCGACCAGCCCTTGGTTTCGAGTTCGGCGAGGGTGGCGGTGGCGTCTGGCGTGTCGACACAGGCGGTCTGCCCGGAGTCCGGGTCGTGGACGAGAAAGCCGTAGTTATCGGAGAGGCATCCGAATTGGTGGATCTCAAGCATGATGACGCGTGCTCCTTGAACAGTTCATTTTGTGGAGAGCGTAGCATCTGGACCGTGGGCCGAGCTTGGGCGGGTCCCACTCCAGAGCCGTCGTCGGGGCTCCTGCGAATGGATGGGGGTCTACGCAAAGTGNTAAAGAAAGAGGGGGCGGAGATTCTTCAATCTCCGCCCCCTCGATGACTCGGTGATCCCGTGATGGGTCAGTTGATGATCACGCCCACCAGGAACAAGATCAAAGTCAGTACGAGACCGGCGTGGATGGTGCCGGAAACCGAAGTCAAAGGCTTCTGCGTAGCGGCGCCGGGGCCGATCAAGGCCTGGATTTCGGCAAAGAAGATGATGGCCAAGGCCACAATCCAGTACGGAAGCAGATTGCCCGCGTTGTTGAACCACGGCAGGAAGCTCGCGCTCCCCATGAAGAAGAGCATCGGGATCGAGAAAAGCGTGTTGGTTCTCGAGGCCATACCGGCTCGTCCACCGGCGGCTGCTGCGGCCGGATCGGGCTCACCTCCACCGGCCACGTTTTCGGCATTGGCGATGACCTTCTGCTGCGCGGGCCAGATGATGAACCAGACATTCGCCCACATCAGGCTGCCCATGAGACCGCCCGTCAGGATCCGGGTCATGTAGCCCGAGTCCAGAGGCACGCCCTGGTGGAGTTTGATGAAGACCATGCCCCATCCTGAGAAGAAGGTGAACATCGCTCCCCAGCGGAACCACCACAGCGCATTCGGAACAAGGCCGCGCGTCATGGCACTCTTGGCTTGGCCGCCCAGTTCCGTTCCGAAGAACGGGGTCTGGACAAAGTTGAAGTACCACAGCATTCCGATCCAGGCGAAACCCGCCAGGAAGTGGACATAGCGAAGCAGAAAAGCATATCCGTCTAAGGTCGAAATCAGTTCCATTGTTTCAACTCCCCCCCCTGAAATTGAAAAAGAATTTCATTTAGTTCAGGTTCAATATTGTGTGGGCTGCAGTATACCGAGCCCGGGATGACTTGCTAAATCTGCGTTTTTGGAAGAGTTCGCGGTGGCTTTCGACCTCGGGTTCGTGCAGTCTCATCTTTTGGGGCAAAATTCTGCGATCGCGTCCGCGATTCCGTTCGAACCCATGCTCAGGGGACGACGCCCGCTAGACAAGAAGAGCAAGAAAGATGGCTGATCAGGGCCGAATGAAAGAAAAAACAGAAGAAGATTCAACCCTCGTCGAGATTCTCCTCGATGGGGAGACCCACGAGATTTCGGTGAGGCCCGAGGAGAGTATTTTCATGGCTTCCCTTCGTCAGGGGCTCGCCCTTCCTTTTTCCTGCGTGGCCGGCGTGTGCGGTGAGTGCATGGCGACTCTCGAGGCGGGCGAGGTGAACATGGGGGTCAATTTTGCACTGAGTCCGAAGCAATTGGCTCGGGGTCTGATCCTGGTCTGTCAGGCTCGACCGCGAGGTCCGGGCTGCCGGGGGCGTTTTGATTAGGGGCACCCTTCAGAGCAGCACTTTAGGGTCAGAATCCTTACATTCCGATTGAGTCCGTCGGATTGTAAATGGGAGAAGAACCGGATCATGGAATACTGCACGGCGCACACGGTGGAGGAAGCCGTGAATCTGCTCTCGGAGAAGGGGCTCGACGTCAGGGTCCTGGCCGGCGGCACCGATCTTCTGGGCCAGCTTCGTATGGGTCGGGTCAGACCCCAGCGAATCGTGGACGTCAAATCCATTCCGGAACTCCACAGCATTGAAAAAGACGAGGGTGGTTTTCGTGTGGGCGCCGCCGTGTGTGGCGCTGAGATTGCCGAGCACTCGGCTTTGTGCGCGGAGTGGCCCGGTGTGGTCGAGGCCACCGAGTTGATCGGCTCCACCCAGATCCAGGGGCGAGCGAGTCTGGGAGGCAACCTGTGCAACGCCTCACCTGCCGCCGATACGGTGCCTGCTTTGATTGCGGCCGGGGCAACCTGCCGCGTGATCGGCCCGGATGGGCATCGGGATGTACCTGTCGAGGAGGTCGCAAGTGGGCCGGGAAAGACCTCCCTGGCTCCGGCCGAGATCGTGGCCTACTTCCGATTGCCCCGCCGAGCGCCGCGCTCGGGGGATGCCTACCTTCGTTTGATTCCGCGGACCGAGATGGATATTGCCGTGGTCGGGGCGGGTGTGTCTTTGACGGTGGGCGAGGACGGTCTTTGTACGGCGTGTCGAGTGGGACTCGGCGCGGTGGCGCCGACGGCTCTTCGTGTCGATGAAGCCGCGAATGCGCTGATCGGTCGCGTCGTGGATGAAGCGGCTCTGGATGATCTGGCGGCGGCGGCTTCTTCGGTGGCGCGCCCCATTGATGACAAACGCGGAACGCGGGAATACCGGATTCGTGTGGCCGGGGTGTTGACGCGCCGGGCTGCGAAGTTGGCGCTTTCGCGTGCGGAGGCACAACCGGCGTGAGACATGTCAAGACCACCATCAATGGAGAACGATCCGAATTTCTCTGTGACGACGGGCAGACCCTGCTCGAAGCCTTGCGTGATGTCCTGCAGATGACCGGGACCAAAGAAGGGTGCGGGACCGGAGATTGCGGCGCTTGCAGTGTCGTCTTCAACGGTCGACTGGTTTGTTCCTGTCTGGTCCTGGCGGCTGAGGCCGAGGGTGGGCAGGTGGAAACCGTGGAAGGCATTGCAGAGGAGGGCGTTCTGCACCCGCTTCAAAGGCATTTCCTTGATGAGGCCGCGCTTCAATGCGGGATCTGCACGCCGGGGTTTCTCGTGGCGGCCAAGAACCTGCTTGAGCAGAACGCAGACCCCACCGAGACCGAAGTCCGTTTCTGGCTGGCCGGGAATCTGTGTCGCTGCACGGGCTATGACAAGATCATTCGCGCAGTCCTGGATGCGGCGGCCGAGATGAGGGGAGAGACGTCATGAGCGCATCGGCGGATGAGAAGAAATATCGCTGGGTCGGCACGCGGCCTGTACGCCCCGATGGCTACGACAAAGTGACGGGGAGGGCTCAATATGGCGCCGACTTCGCTCTGCCGGGCATGCTCTGGGGCGCAGTCCTGCGAAGCCCGCACGCCCACGCGCGCATTGTCTCCATTGACTCGAGCGAAGCGCTGGCCATGGAGGGCGTGCATGCTGTGCTGACCGGCGCGGATCTGCCGGATCCGTATGCGGATGATTTCGACAAGGAAACACGCCATCTCGCCTGCAACGTCATGGCGCGTGAGAAGGTCCTCTACCACGGTCATGCCCTGGCCGCCGTGGCGGCCGCCACCGCTGAAATTGCCCGTCAGGCGCTCGAGCTCATCCATGTCGAGTACGAGGTCCTGACCCCGGTTCTGGATATCGAGTCGGCGCTGTCTTCCGACGCGCCTTTGCTGCATGAAGGCTTGAAGACGCGAGGCGAAGAAGATCCGGCGCCTTCCAATGTGGCTGCCAAGGTGGAAATGGGTCACGGGGATGTAGAGATCGGCTTTGGTCTCGCTGACGTCATCGTGGAGCGCGAATTCACCACCCAGGCTGTGCATCAAGGCTATATCGAGCCCCACGCCTGCCTCGCTCAAGTGGAAGGCGACGGCAAGGCCGTACTCTGGGTCAGCTCCCAGGGTCAGTTTGCCATGCGTTCCCTCACCGCTGGCGTTCTGGAACTCGACCTTTCGCAGCTTCGTGTGATCCCCGCAGAAATCGGCGGGGGTTTCGGGGGCAAGACGACCGTCTACCTGGAACCCTTGGCCGTGGCGTTGGCGAAGAAAACGGGCCGCCCTGTCAAGATGGTGATGAGTCGCGAAGAGGTCTTCCGGAGTTCGGGACCGGTACTGAGTACGCGGATCAAGGTGAAGATCGGGGCCACCCACGAAGGCAAACTCGTGGCCGCCCAGGCCTTTCTCCATTACGAAGCGGGTGGCTTCCCTGGTTCTTCCGTACAAGCGGGGTCCATGACGGTTTTTGGCTCGTATGCGCTGGAGCATGTCCAGATCACGGGCTACGACGTGGTGGTGAACAAGCCCAAGGGCGCGGCCTATCGTGCGCCGGGTGCGCCCATGGCGGCCTTCGCGACCGAAACCGTCTTGGATGAGTTGGCGGAGAAACTGAAGATCGATCCGGTGGATTTCCGCCTGGCGAATGCAGCGGTCGAAGGCACCCGCGCTGCTTTTGGGCCGCGCTTTCGCCGCATTGGTCTGGTCGAGACGCTCGAGCAGGTCAAAGCCCATCCGCATTACAGTGCACCACTTCAGGCCAATCAGGGTCGGGGTGTGGCGGTGGGGTTCTGGTTCAATGCCGGCCTTCAGTCGAGTGCGGCGGTGCACGTCAACGCCGACGGAACCGTGAGTGTGGTGTCGGGCAATCCCGACATCGGAGGCTCCCGGGCTTCGCTGGCCATCATGGCGGCGGAGGAACTCGGCATCGAGTACGACGCCGTGGATGTGCTGGTGGCCGACACGACCTCCATTGGTTTCAACGATGTGACCGGAGGCAGCCGCGTGACGTTTGCCACCGGTATGGCGGTGATCGAATCCGCACGCGAAGTGATTCAGCAATTGCGCGAGCGGGCGGCGGCTCTCTTCGAGACCGATGTCGAAAACGTGGTGTGGGAGGACGGCCGGGCCCTGGCGCCGGGTTTGAAAGACAGCGAACCCCTGGATCTCAAGACCCTGGCGTCCCAGGCGGGAAAGACGGGAGGTCCCATCTCCGGTCGCCACTCCCTTTCGGCTCGTGGGGTCGGCATGGGGTTCGGGGCGCATATCTGTGACGTTGAAGTCGATCCCGAGACGGGCCGATTGACGGTTCTGCGTTACACCGCGGTGCAGGATGCCGGCAAGGCGATCCATCCGAGCTATGTGGAGGGCCAGATGCAGGGCGGGGTGGCCCAGGGTGTCGGGTGGGCCCTCAACGAAGAGTACGTCTATGACGCGGAAGGTCGTCTGGAGAACCCGGGCTTCCTCGACTACCGGGTTCCCGTGGCTTCGGATCTGCCCATGATCGATACCGTCATCGTGGAAGTCCCCAACGACGGGCACCCGTACGGGGTACGCGGTGTGGGTGAGGTGCCCATCGTGGCGCCGCTCCCGGCCGTGGCCAACGCGGTCTACGGAGCGACCGGCGTGCGCTTCACCGATCTCCCCCTGTCGCCGCCTCGCGTCCTGGCCGGCCTGGAGTCAAACGGGAAGTCTTGATGGTCCTTTTCCTTTCTCGGCGACGAAGTGGTTCTGTCCGATGGGGAGTCTGATGTGGCCCGCGTGATCCTGCCCAAGCCACTCGCTGAGATGACGGGCGGAGAACTCGAGTTCGAGATCGAGGCGCGTAACGTTCGGGCCTTGATCCGTGAACTGGAGCGGCTTTTTCCTGGCATGGGCGAGCTGCTCACGGGTCAGGTCGCGGTGGCGATCGACGGTGAGATCATGAACGAGCCTCTTCTGGAGCCACTGGAGCCCGAGAGCGAGGTTCATTTCCTTCCTCGTGTGGGGGGCGGTTCGCCTCGCCTAGAGGATCGGTGACTGCCGCAAGGCGTTCTGGATGTGCCACCGATTGGACCCGTGAAACTGCTCCAGGGTCTTGATCCGCTTGAGGTAGATGTGCGGGTCGTACTCCCAGGTGTAGCCCACGCCGCCATGGAGCTGGATGCTCTGGCCACCCACATACCGGCCGGCCGGCCCCGCCCACGCCTTGGCGACGGAGATCAGGTAGTCGGCATCTTCCTCGCCGTTTTCTTCCGCCCACGCGGCGCGGAAGGCAGCGGATCGTGTGCTTTCGGATTTGAGCAGCATGTCGGCTGCACGGTGTTGGAGCGCCTGGAAGGAGCCAATGGGTTTGCCAAAAGCTTCCCGTTCCGTGGTGTACTGCACCGAGTTCTCGATGGAGCGTTCCATCAAACCGAACATGGCCGCCGAGGCACCCAGGGCGCCGAGTCTTCGGGCGTTGTCCAGTACGGATGCCGCTTTTTCTCCCTCGGCGATCAGCGTGCCCTCATCGTCGAACTCGATGCGGACAAAGCGTTGCGCGTGATCGAGGGTCTCCAGAGGCGTGCTGTTCCAGCCCGTCCCCGGTCGAGCCACCAGGGCCAGACCCTGTGCGGTGGAGACCAGGAGTGCCTGGGCGTGCTCGCCGAAGGGCACGAAGACCTTCGTGCCGCGAACCCGCCCGCCTTCGAAGGCGACCTGGCTCTCCGCGGGGTCGGCGTTGTGGACGTCTTCCGCCAAGGCGAATGAAACCAGCGTGTCTCCTTGGCTGGCTTTGGCCAGCCATTCCTTGGCGCTGGTGTCAGGACATTCCGAGAGAGCCCGGATGGCCGTGACCCATTCGAGGAAAGGGCCGGGGAAGGCCACTCGGCCCATCTCGGCCATGATGACCGCGAACGCGATGGGGCCGAGGCCGCCGTCCTCTTCGGAAAGAAGCACGTTCATGTATCCCAGCTCCCCGAGTTGGGCATACATGTTCTTGTCGAAGCCTTCCGGAACTTCCTCCATCACGGCTCGCGTGTCGGCAAGTGCGGCTTCTTTTTCAAGAAGCTCCCGAGTAGAGGAACGCAGAAGGGCCTGGTCGTCGTCGAGTTCAAATCTCATCTTCTATTCCTACTTGGCCGTGGGCATGCGGAGGACCCGCTTGGCAATGATGTTTCGTTGAATTTCAGAGGAACCCGAATAGATGGTGCCGGCCCGGGACCACAGATACTGGTACGCCCAGTCGACATCGGGGCGAGCATGGCTGCTGGTGGCTTTGAGCTGACCTTGCGGACCCAGGAGATCCAGGGCTTCGTCCGTCATGGTCTGATGGAATTCGGACCAGAAGATCTTTTCGATGGAGGATTCGGGGCCGGGCGGCATGCCGGCATCGATATTGGCCAGGGTTCGCAGACCGTTCCCTCGCATGACCTCGTTCTGGACGGCGAGCCAGCCCAGGCGCTCAGCGACGTCGGGCCGGTCGATTTCTCCGTTTTCACGCAGTCCGCTGGCGAGTCCTCTCAATTGCCGTTCGTAGTCGGCGGGGTTGAGGAGCGTCGAGGAGCCGCGCTCGAAACCGAGCAGCGTCATGGCGATCCGCCATCCTTCTCCGAGTTTGCCCACGAGATGCTCGCGCTTGGCCAGGGCCCCGTCGAAGAAGACTTCGCCGAATTCGGCTTCGCCCGTCACCTGCTTGAGGCCTCGCATGTCCACACCCTCCTGGTCGATGGGAACCAGGAAGAAGGAGATGCCCCCATGCCGGTCCTCTTCGTCGGTGCGCGCCAGCACGAAGATCCAGTCCGCCCAGGGTCCGAAGGTGGTCCAGACCTTCTGGCCGGTAATGCGGAAGTCATCCCCATCCGGTTCGGCTTTCGTGCGAAGAGAGGCGAGGTCCGAGCCCGCGCCGGGTTCACTGAAGCCCTGACACCAGATTTCGTCCGCGGAGAGCATCTTGGGGATGAAGCGTCGTCGCTGCTCTTCGCTTCCGTGGATGATCAGGGCGGGACCCAGCAGGGGAATGCCCAGGAAGTTGGGGATGTTGGGCGCATCTGCCCGAGCCAGTTCCGAGAGCAGGATGGCTTCGTCGACCTCGGTGGCGCCGCGTCCGCCCCATTCCACGGGCCAGCGCTGGCCCAGATAGCCCGCGTCATTCAGCTTGCGCTGCCAGTTTCGCCGGACTTCCACCAGCGAATCGGCATCGTGCTTGGGGTCTTTGACTTCTTCCGTAAACGGCCGCTCGAGGTTCTTGGCGATCCATTCCTGGACCTCCAACTGGAAGGCCTTCTGCTCGGAGGTGAAGTGGAGGTCCATGTCTTTCTCCCGCCCGTATGGGGTGTCAGTGCGTGTGAGGACTTGATTCCGTTCGGGTCCCCACCGCGGGTCAGTTGAAATTGGCATATCCATATGGACCCCGCCAGAGAGCCTCCGTCCGGCGGATCTACGCAAAAAGACATCTCGATCCGAACCCTGAGCCGGATGCGAGGTCGCGGCTTTCGGTCTATTGTCGGCGAATGGGCTACAGAACAAACGGCAAGATCTATGCGATGTTTGACACCGAGCAGAAGACGGAACGATTCCGCATTCGAGAGTTCGTACTCGAGATTTCGGATGGCGGCCGCTTCGAGCAGTACGTCAAATTCCAGTTGACCGGCGATCGATGCGAGTCCCTTGATCCGTTCTCGAAGGGGGATGAAATCGAAGTCGAGTTCAATCTGCGCGGGCGAGAGTGGACGAGCCCGAGTGGCGATGTCCGGTACTTCAACAGCCTCGATGTCTGGACCCTGCAAGCTTCTTCACAAGCGGGTGCCGGTTCCAGTGCAGGCTCGGGCGAAGAGCCCCCGATGCCCGAGGAGCCCCCGCACTTTGGCGAAGAGCCTCCGTTCTAGTCATTCCACCTAGCCATTCCAGAGGCCAGGTCTTTCGCGGGTATTCCCGGTTTGCCAGGCTTTTGACTGGGATGCGTTGGGGAAGGTCCGGTGTCGATCACGCATCCCGGTAGTCGGGCTTTCTCTTTTCGAGGAAGGCGCGTACCCCTTCTTTCATATCGTCTGTTTGAGAGCAGAGGATCTGGTTGCGGTCTTCCATGGCGATCACTTGCTCAAGGCTGCCTGCATCCAGACTCATGTTCAGGCATTCCTTGGTGAGCCGAAGGCCGAGCGGGGACGCGCTCAACATGTCTTCGGCCATCTCGCGCGCAGCCTTTTCCAGTTCATCGTCGGGCACCACTCTTGAAACCAGGCCGGTGGCCAGGGCTCGCTCGGCGTGGATGAAGTTCCCTGTCAGAAGAAGCTCGGAGGCGACGGAAGCGCCGACCAGGCGAGGCAGGAAGTAACTGACTCCGACATCGCACGCGGAAAGGCCGATCCGGATGAAGGCGGCGTTCATGCGCGCCGATTCGCCGGCCAGTCGCACATCGGAAGCCAGGGCCAGAGCGAAGCCTCCCCCGGCCGCCGCTCCCTGCACGCAGGCGATGATGGGCTGGGGAAGCTTTCGCATCAGCATCGCAAGCTCGCTGATCTTGCGCTGAAAGCGCAGGCCCGCGGCCGTGCCGGAACCCAGGTCTCCGCCTTCAGACTGCAGGTTCCCCCCTAGATCCAGGCCGGCGCAAAAGGCGCGTCCCGCTCCGCGAAGGATGACGATGCGGGCCTCTTTGCGGGTGGCCAGATCGGTCAGGCATTCTCTCAACTCATCGACCAGGACGATGTTCATGGCATTGAGGGATTCGGGGCGGTTGAGCGTGAGCCAGACGAGGGGTCCTTCCATTTCGACTTCCAGGGTGGTGTAGTTCGACACAGTTTCTCCTTGGGATCCGTTGATTTTTCGTCCATCCGGGCGAGAATGGCGCGAGGACAGTAGCGATTTCAGGACTCTTTCCAGGGCCCCGCGGGTAAAATGCAAGAGTTGAGGCCCCTCGGCGCTCGCGCTGGTTGACCCTGCCGGATGCGCTCGCTACCTATCCCCGTTCTCTGAAACCAAGGAAAGGTGGGTGCAAGCATGGCACGCCGCTGTGAGCTGACAGGCAAAGAAGTTCAATTCGGACACAACGTGTCCCACTCGATGCGCGCGACGAACCGGCGCTTTGAACCGAACGTCCAGAGCGTTCGCTTCAAGTCCGAACTGCTGGATCGCTACGTGCGCCTGAAGGTGGCGGCACGAACGATTCGTACCGTCCAGAAAAAGGGAGGCCTCGACGGTTACCTGCTGGGTACGGATGATCGCAAGTTGATGCCGGCCGGATTGAAGTTGAAGGCCCAGATCAAGAAGAAGCTTTCAGGACCTCGCAAAGCGGCTGAGTAGAACTCTCTTCGGAGGGTTTGTCTGGCTGCCAGAGTCGTCCTGGCGAAATGAAAAAGAAGGGCCCGCACTCCATCGAGTGTGGGCCCTTCTTCTTTAAAACCGGTCAAGCTCTGAAAGCGAACGAGCGAGTGGTGTCTACTTCGCCGTGCCGTAGCGCTTGCGAAAGCGGTCGATCTTACCGTCCGCATCCAGCTCCCGGGTCTTCCCGGTCCAGAAGGGATGGCTTTCGGCCGAGATTTCAAGACGGACGACAGGGACCTCGACGCCTTCGATTTCGCGGGTTTCCTTGGAGGTCACCGTGGAACGAGTCGTCCACTCGTTGCCCGTGGCTGAGTCGTGGAAGATCACGTCGTGGTACTCGGGATGGATATCGGCTTTCATCGTTCTTCTCCAGATGGGCGGTTCAGTACGAACTGGGTTCTACCAGCTCGACTTCCGCATGCCCGGCAATTGTCCCGCCAGTGCGAGCTCTCGCAGTGCGATTCGGGAAATGCCGAATTTCTTGTAATAGCCCCTGGAGCGTCCCGACACATTGCATCGGTTGTTGAGACGCGTGGGGCATGAATTCCTGGGCAACTTGGCAAAGGCTTGCTGAACGGCGATCTTCTCTTCGACGGAGACCGAGGGATCGTTGAGCTTCTTGCGCAACTCGGCGCGGCGAGCGGCGTGCCGTTTGATCAGAGCCTTGCGTCGGTTGTCTCGATTGATTTGTGATTTCTTGGCCATGGATTCTCCGGGTCCGGTCGCAGCAAGCGACGGGAAGCGCCCGAGATTACTGTCCGTCGGGGTCGATTGCCAGCCCGGAGCGATTCTTTCCCGGGGGGCACTCTGGGGTCGTCCATCAGCCAAGGGGCCAATTTTGTCAGGCATACCGTATCCGCAGTCGACTGGTCTATGTTCACGGCCCTTCCGCCCCTGAAACGACGCCTGGCTTGCTTGGTCCGAAGCCTTGGGAGCGACTGGCGGATGGATCACAAAGAATCATTGGCGCCTCGCCTTGAGCCATTCAGGATACCCCATGAGCGATTCCGATAAAAAAGCAGAGCTTCTGAAGACCGTCGACCCGGCGAGTCTGCCCAAGCACTTCGAGTCCGGTCTTAAAGAAGAGGCCTGGCATGAGGCGTGGGAAAAGAGCGGGCTTCACCGGTGGGATCCCGAGCGACCGCGCGAAGAAACCTTCGTGGTGGATACGCCGCCGCCCACGGCTTCCGGCTCGCTGCATATCGGGCATGTCTTTTCGTATACCCAAGCCGACGTCATGGTGCGCTTCAAGCGCATGTGCGGCTTGAACATCTTCTATCCCATGGGTTGGGACGACAACGGGTTGCCGACGGAGCGTCGCGTGCAGAACTACTACCACGTTCGCTGCGACCCGCAGACTCCGTACGACCCGGACCTCAAGCTTGAAGAAGCTTCGGCCAAGGTGCGCAAGAAACCCGCGCAGATGATTTCGCGGCCCAACTTCATCGAGGCCTGTTACACGCTCATCAACGACGACGAAGCGTATTTTCGCGCGCTCTGGCAACGCCTGGGTCTTTCCGTGGACTGGACCCAGGAGTACCAGACCATCGATGATCATTGCCGCACCATTGCCCAGCGATCCTTCCGTGATCTCTGGGACAAGAAGCTGGTCTACACGAGTGAAGCGCCCACCATGTGGGATGTGGATTTCCAGACCGCGGTTGCGCAAGCCGAAGCCGAAGACAAGCCCATGCCCGGCGCCTATCACCACATCGAGTTCGGGGTCGAGGGCAGTGACGCTTCCTTCAACATTGCCACGACGCGCCCGGAATTGTTGCCCGCCTGCGTGGGCGTGACCGCCCACCCCGAGGACGAACGTTACAAGGCGCTTTTCGGGAAGAACGCCGTGACGCCGCTCTTCCATGCACCGGTGCCGATCTTTCCGAGTGAGCTGGCGGACCCTGAAAAGGGAAGCGGCATCTTGATGGTGTGCACCTTTGGCGATTCCACGGACGTGGAGTGGTGGCGCAAGGAGGGCCTTGCCCTCAAGCAACTCGTCGGACGCAACGGTCGCCTGGTGGAGGTGGAGTTCGGGGACGATCTCTTCCAGAGCCTGAAGCCGGAGATGGCCAACACCTATTACGCCGAGCTCGTGGGCAAGAACGTCAAGCAGGCCCAGAAGCGGATCGTGGAACTGCTGGCCGACCCGGAAGGCAGCGCCACCGGGAAGGGAGCGCCCCTGCAAGGCGAGCCCGAGGCCATCGAGCACCCGGTGAAATTCTTCGAAAAGGGAGATCGCCCCCTCGAATATCTGCCCACACGGCAATGGTTTGCCCGACTTCTCGAGCATAAGTCTGAACTGGTGTCGCGGGGTTCCGAGATCGACTGGTACCCGCCCTTCATGGAGGCGCGCTACCGCGACTGGGTGGAGAACCTGGGTCTTGATTGGTGCCTGAGCCGGCAGCGTTATTTCGGGGTTCCGATCCCCGTCTGGTATCCGCTCGATGCGTCGGGCGAGCCCGATTACGAAAACACCCTGGTGGCCGACTTCGACAGCATGCCGGTGGACCCGACCGTGGACGTGCCGCCCGGCTACGAGGCCGATCAACGCGGCCAGCCGAACGGCTTCATGGCGGATCCGGACATCTTCGACACCTGGTTTACGAGTTCGCTCACGCCGCAGATCAGTTCGCATTGGAGTCTGGATGACGAGCGGCACAAGAAGCTTTTCCCTGCAGACGTAAGACCCCAGGCCCACGACATCATCCGCACCTGGGCGTTCTATACGGTGGCCAAGGCGCACCTCCATGAGGACACGATTCCCTGGCACAACGTCATGATCTCGGGCTGGATCCTCGACCCGGATCGCAAGAAGATGTCCAAGAGCAAAGGCAATGTGACGACCCCCATGCCGCTCCTTGAGTCCTACGGGGTGGACGCCGGACGCTACTGGGCGGCGAGTGCGCGCCTGGGCTCCGACACCGCGTTTGATGAAAAGGTCTGGAAGATCGGCAAGCGTCTTTCGACCAAGCTCTACAACGCAGGGAAGTTCGTGCTTTCCCAGCCGGGTGAAGCCCATCCGATCTCAAACGAACTCGACCGCGCCTTCATTGCCCGCTTGCAAAAACTCGCCTCTGACTGCACGCGGAATTTTGAAGCCTACGGGTACGCGCATTCTCTTCAGGAGACCGAGAGTTTTTTCTGGACGAACTTCACGGACACCTACCTTGAGTTGGTGAAGAACCGGGCGCGGGCCGTGGAGGACGGCGCGCGGGGCGAAGAGGCGCTGGCGAGTGCGTCCGCGGTGGCGAGTCTGCGGCTGGGTCTTTCGGTGTTGCTACGTCTTTTTGCGCCCGTCATGCCGTACATCACCGAGGAAGTCTGGTCGTGGGTGTTCGCCGAAGAGACCGGGCATGAAAGCATCCACGGTGCACCCTGGCCGAGTGAGGCGGATTTCGAGGGCGTGTCTGCGCCCGAGGATGAAAGCCACTTCGATCTGGCCCTCAGCGCCCATGCGGCCATCAACAAAGCCAAGGCGGATGGCGAAGTCTCCATGGGGCGCGAAGTCGAGCGCATGACGCTGGCCACGAATGCCGCCACGGGGCAACGCCTCTCTGCGGTGCTGTCCGATGTCCTGCAAGCGGCCCGCTGTCAGGCCCATACTCAGGTCGAAGACGACTCACTGGAAGACGGCGTCATCGAGGTGCGGGATCCCGTCTTCGCCCCCAAGCCTCAGAAGCAGAAATAGCCGGCGGGCGGGCCCGGTTCCTGCTCTCCTTGCCAGGCTCCGGTTCCTGGGATGGCTTTGATCCTACCCCGCTGAGGTGTTTACTTTTAGATCTTGCTCTGGGAGTCTTCTTGCGCGAGCGCCCTTGCTCAATTTGCTCAATCGAGGAGTTTTCCCATGTCTGATTCGAGTGCAGCAAGCAAAGCTTCGTCGCTCGGCAAAGTGGGCGTGCACCTTCCGCTTCCGCTCTCCACGGTCGCCGAGATGGCGCGTGTGGCCGAGCGGGTCGGCGTGGACGCCATCAACATGCCGGACTCGCCTTTGCTCTACCCCGATGTCTACACGTCGTGTGCGGTGAGCCTGATGGCCACCTCCACGCTGGGGATCCACACCGGCGTCACCAACCCCGTGACCCGGCATCCTTCGGTGACGGCCGGCACGACGCGCTCTCTTGCACAACTCGGCCCTCACCGGACCGCCATCGGGATCGCCACCGGCGACAGCGCCTGTTGGGGGGTGGGCCTGAAGGGCGCCCGGATCGCCGAACTGTGTGAGTACGTGGTGGCGCTCAAAGCGCTCTTGCGAGGCGAAGAGGCGACCTGGCGCGGTGACTCGTTTCGGGGTCACTGGCCGGATCTCGATCCCGCCCTGGCGCCGCCTGTCTACATCGCCTGCTCGGGCCCCAAACTACTGAAGGCGGCCTCCCAGGTGGCGGATGGTCTGATCATTGCCGAGATGGGGTATACGCCCGAGGACATCGCCCGCGTGTGGGGCGTCATCGAGGAAGGCTGCGCGGAAGTGGGTCGCAACCCCGAGGAGCTCGAGATCTGGTGGGCCACCGTGATGGCGTTTGGAGACGACCGGGCGGCCCTGATGGAAAATGCCGTGGGAGCGACGCATTGGCTGATCGCCGGCAACCCCGAAGACAAGGGGATTCCCGACGGCTTTCTGCCCAAACTCAAGCAGCTGCATTTTGATACCCACGATCTGGGTGAGTTCACGGACCCCAGCCATTGGGAGCAGCAGGGGCAGCGCGCCAAGGATCTCGGTGTGCTCGACTGGTTGGTGGAGCGCTCGGCTCGGCTCTTCGGCACGCCCGAGGACGTCATCAAGCGCATGGAGGAGCTTCGCGACTACGGGGTGAAGAACTGGTCGGTGGCGCTGGTGGGGGCCTCCGGGATGGAGGCCGAACTCGAGAGCCTCGGACAGGTCATCGCGCGTCGCTGAGTCCCCGCCCCTGGGACTCTTCTTTTGTGTCAGCCCAGCCGGAACCCAGGCGATGAGTTCCAGTTTCAACGTGGAGTGAGGAGCCGACATGGAATTCGGTGTGATTGGATTCAACCTGGGTGGGCTCAGCACGCCCGACTCCATGGAGCGGGTTGTGGTCTCCGCCGAGCAGCTCGGATACGAGTCGGTCTGGTCCGGCGAGCACGTGGTCATCAGCGAGCCCGACCCCTCTTCGAGGTTGTGGGAGCTCAGAACCCTGGACACCATTGCGAGCCTTGCGTTTGCGGCGGCCAAGACCGAACGCATCAAGATCGGATCTGGGATTCTCCTGCTTCCCCAGCGCGACCCGGTGGTCCTGGCCAAGGAGCTTGCTGGCATCGACGTCCTCTCAAAGGGTCGGCTTCTTGTGGGTATCGGAGTTGGCTATGTGCCGGGTGAGTTCGAGGCCCTGGGTATTCCCTATGAGGAGCGCGGCGCCCGGACCAACGAGCACATCGAAGTCCTGCGTACGTTATGGACCGAGGAGTGGCCGACCTTCGACGGTCGGTTTACGAAATTCTCCGGCATCCAGTCTCTTCCGAGGCCGGTCCAGGATCCCCATCCGCCGATCCTCGTGGGCGGGTGCTCGAAGCCCGCGCTGCGCCGCGCTGTCGCTCAGGGCGACGGTTGGTTTGGGATGTGGGGCCTTGAGGAAACCAAGGCGCAGTTGAAGGAACTCGAGGAAATCGCCAAGACCACCGAGCGCCCCGAATCGCTCGGCCCCCTCGAGATCACCGTCGCCTATCCGGGAGAGCCGGGTGCGACCGATGGTTTCATCGGGTCCGATACGGTGAAGCGCTTTGAGGATCTCGGGGTCGACCGCTTCCTGGTCTCGCGCATCACGACGGATGGCTGGTATGAAGGGCGAAGTGACGCGACGTCTCCCCCGGGCCAAGAGGTCGAAGACCGTTTCGTCGAGTTCATGGAAAAGCAGGCCGCGGAACTGGGACTCTCGCCCGGCTGAATGCACTTCTCATGATCAAGCCCATCCCTACCCGGGAGTGGCTGCACGGCGCGGTTCTGCGCCGCGATCACTCTGCCTCTTTGGCCGCGTTCTCGTAGGACTCCCGATCCACGACGATGAGCTCGCGGTAGTTTCCGACCATCTGCCAGGTACCCGAGAAGCCCTTCGGAACCATCAGCGATTCTCCCGCAACGAACTCCTGTACCTTGCCATTCGCGTCTGTCAGGATCAGCTTGCCGTCCAAGACCAGGACGAACTCATCGACGGGGAAGGGCTTGGTGATGGCGTAGGCGGCTGCATCATCTTCGTAGACTTCCACCATCAGCTCTTTGCCCCAGAAGAGAGAGTCTCCGCGCGGGCGGTGATTTCCTTCGATAATGTCCTCGGGAGCAATGAAGGGTTCTCCGGGCGTGAGGCCGACGCCGGCGATTTTGTCGCGATTCATTCTCAACGGGGAGGGCGCGGTCTGGGCCTCGACCTCTCCCTTTGCGCTCCCCCCAGCTTCTTCTTTCGCCGCAGTGGGTCCGGCCATCAACAGGACCGCACAGAGCGCGAGTCCCATGCCTGCGATTCGCCGGGTCTGCTTTTTCGCGGGGCGGAGAGTGGTGGGTTCGTCGAAGCGTGTTCTCGTCAGAGTGAAGACCGCCATTCTTGTTGCTCCTTTGTGAGTTCGGACGGGTAGGTGTTCGATCATCGAGGCCCCAGCTGGGTGCGCGGGCCCCGGTAGGCGCTGAAAAGGTATACAATATAAATGATTAAAATTGAACCAGTCCAGCCGCCGCCGCATTGGCCAAACCGGGGTTGGTGTGATCCATCAAAGCCTCGAAGGTCGCATCGATGGCCTCCTCCTCCTCCAGATCCCC
>NZGT01000099.1 GCA_002691025.1 Spirochaeta sp.
AATGGGGCGTAGCCGGCTTCACCCTGCTTCCGGATGCAGACCGATGCCCGGTCTGGCCAAAAGGGATCTCGGGAAGTCTCTCGCACTGCGCGACTTTGTGTGCGGTGGTCGTCGCGTCCCGTGAAGCCATCCGTTCCGTGGGCCTTGATGTTGAATCAGAAGCGCCCATGGATGAAAAACTGGTGGATCGGATCTGCTGTCCAGAAGAGCTTTCGGGGCTTGGGCCCATTGAGAGGCGCGAGCGAGCCAAGCTGCTCTTCAGCATCAAGGAAGCCGTCTACAAGTGCCAGTTTCCCTTGAGTCGGACTTTCCTGGGCTTCCACGATGTCTGTGTCGAATTGGAGGAGGACCGTTTTGTTGCGTCCATTCGAGACGAGAAAGCCGCCGACCTTGCGGCGCCGCACGTGAGGGGGCGATTTGCGCTACTCGCCGGCCATGTGTTCAGCGCGGCGAGGCTGGACGACTGACTGCCGCGAAGCCTACGGATCGCTCTTCCCGTAGTGTTCGGCATAGTAGGCGCGGTAGCTCTCATCCTTGCGAGCCTCCCACCAGGATCGGTGGTCGGTATACCACCGCACGGTTTCCTCGATGCCACTCTCGATATCCAGTTCCGGCGACCAGCCCAGCTGCCTGAGCTTCTGGCTTGAGACGGCGTAACGCTGGTCGTGACCGGGGCGCAGGCCCTGCCGGTCCTCGATCAGGGATTGGGGCGCCCCGGTTGCGTCCAGGATCATCTGGGTGATTTCCCGGTTCGTTCTCTCCGGGTCCTGGTTGGCTCCCACATTATAGATTTCGCCGGCCTGTCCTTTTTCCATGATGGTGCGAAGCGCGTGACAGTGGTCGCTTACCCGTAGCCAGTCTCGGATCTGGGTTCCGCCGTCGTACAGAGGAAGAGCCAGGCCGTCCAGCGCGTTGGTGATGAACAAGGGGATCAGCTTTTCCGGGTGTTGGAAAGCCCCGTAGTTGTTGGTGCACCGCGACACGCGAACATCCAGGCCGTGTGTAATGGCGAAAGCGAGTGCGAGTTGGTCGGCACCCGCCTTGGAGGCCGAGTATGGGCTGGACGGTTCAAGCCGGCTGCTCTCATCGGGGAAGCCCGGTGCAGCCACGTCGCCATAGACTTCGTCGGTCCCGATCTGCAGGAAGTGGGCATCGGGGTTCAGTCGTTTGACTGCATCGAGGAGGACAAAGGTGCCCAGGACGTTGGTTTCTACAAATTCACCGGCGCGGGTTCCCGTGGAGCGGTCCACATGGGATTCGGCGGCGAAGTGGACGACCCAGTCCACGCCGGGGACGAGAGCGTCCACACAGGCGGGGTCGCGGATATCCCCGTGCACGAACGTGTACCGAGGCGAATCGGCCCAGGTGCCCAGATTGCTCGGATCTCCTGCGTAGGTCAGAAGGTCGAGGTTGATGATTTGGGCGGACTCATCGCGCTCGAGCTGCATCTTGACGAATTGCGAACCGATGAATCCGCAACCGCCGGTGACCAGTATTTTTTGTCCGTTCATGAGGGTCCCTGTCAGCCAACCGAGCCGAGACTAGAAGAGTGTGTAGATGAATGGCGCGGCCGCAGTGCCTCCGAGCATGACAAGGATGCCCAAGCCCACGATTGAAATGATGATTGGAGCCAGCCACCACTTCTTGTTGTCCTTCAGGAAGTCGAAAAATTCGCCGCCGAGTCCGGATCTCGACTCGTTGGACTTTGCGAGGAAGTCGTCTTTCTCATCTGATTCAGACATGATTGCTTACTCCATCTCCAGGCAAGGCGTTCTCAGAACTGTTTGAAATAATCTTCGCGGGGTCGTTTGGCCCGAGCGGTGAACCAGTATGTCTCGGCTTCCGGATCAAAGCGGCGGTGCATGCTGTCTCGGCCTGTCAGTTTGAAGAAGAGACCGACCGGCGTGATGAGGATGAAGAAGAGAGTCCCCATGATGACATAGGACAGGACAAACCCGATGGGAAAAGCGAGAAGGGTCAGACCGATGTAGATGGGTCGATTTCCACTCGGGAACACCAGGGAAAAAAGCGTGGTGAGCGCAGCCAGGCCCCAGAGTGAAAAGGCCACGGGTTCCCGGGCTGCGCCCAGGCCAAAGGAGAAGAGGAGCCATTCGTACCAGGCGAGCAGGCCCAGCAGGGTGAAGCCGGCCAGCGCGATCCAGCCGAATTGCCGCAGAGTGGCCTTGGAGGGGTGGAGATCGATTTCAATGAGTTTGCTCATCTTTGCGTCTCTCAGTCCAGTGCGAATTCAGCGAGATAGGCTTCGGCGTCGATCTCACGTGCGTTCGGTTGTGATTCCTTGAGGAGGATCGTGTTCTCAAGGACCAGGACATCCATGTTGGTATGCATGAAGCAACGGTACGCATCGGCGGGTGTATTCACGATCGGTTCGCCGCGGACATTGAAGCTCGTATTGATGAGAACGCCACTTCCAGTGAGTTTCTTGAAGGCGGTGAGGATCCGATGGAAGCGAGGGTGATGGTCTGTATCGATGGTCTGCACCCGGGCCGAGTAGTCCACATGGGTAACGGCCGGTACTGAAGAGCGGTTCTGCTTCAGCTTGTCCAGACCCCGTCCTCCGGTGACATCCGCCACGTTGAGCCGTTTCGATTCCTGGACAGGAGCCACCAGGAGCATGTACGGACTGTTTTCGTTGGGCTTCATTTCGAAGAACTCGTCGACGTCCTCTCGCAGCACCGCAGGCGCGAAGGGGCGAAAGGACTCCCGGAACTTGATCTTCAAGTTCATGATTTCCTGCATCCGCGTCGATCGGGCGTCGCCCATGATTGAGCGGCTGCCCAGGGCCCGAGGTCCGAATTCGGCCCGGTCTGCGAAGTGGCCGACGACTTTCTCCTGGGTCATCAACTCGGCGACCTTGCCTACCAGTTCGTCTTCGTCCGCATAGGTCTCGTACACGGCCCCGACTCCAGAGAGGTAGTCCTCGATTTCACTCCGGTTGAACTCTGGCCCGAGAAGCGAGCCCGACTGGGCATCCAGGGGGTCGGCGGTTCGTGGGTTGTCGAGGAGTTGATGCCAGGTGAACAGGGCTGCGCCGAGTGCCCCGCCCGCATCCCCGGCGGCGGGCTGGATCCAGACCTGATCGAAGGGCCCTTCCCTGAGAACCCGACCGTTCGCCACGCAGTTGAGAGCGACGCCTCCAGCCATCACCAGATTCGAAGCGCCGGTGATTTCTTTGGCATGCTGGGCGATCCGCAATACGATTTCTTCGGTCACCACCTGGATGGAAGCCGCGATATCCATCTCGCGCTGGGTGATCTCCGTTTCGGCTGTTCGAGGCGGGCCGTCGAAGAGTTCATTCATTTTCGGAGAAGTCATCACATCGGAGTGCGTGAAGCCGAAATAATCCATGTTCATCCGAAAGGAGCCGTCCGGCTTCAGGTCGATCAGTCGGTCCCGAATCACATCCTGATAGATGGGTTCGCCGTATGGGGCCAACCCCATCAGCTTGTACTCGCCGCTATTGACCCGGAAGCCAGTGAAGTAGGTGAAGGCCGAATAAAGAAGGCCCAGAGAATGCGGAAAGCGCATCTCCTTCATCATTTCGATGCGGTTGTCTTTTCCAAGAGCGATGCTTCCGGTGGCCCATTCGCCGACGCCATCGAGAGTCAGGACGGCCGCCTCCTGGAAGGGACTGGGAAAGAAGGCGCTGGCGGCGTGGGATTCGTGGTGTTCGGTGAACACAAAGCGGCCCGAGTAGGCGCCCCGAAGACCCCGGTCCAATTCCCGCGGCGTGTGGAGCTTCTGCTTCAACCAGAGGGGCAAACCCATCAGGAATAGCCCGAACCCCCTTGGGGCATAGGCGATGTAGGTCTCGAGCAAGCGATCGAATTTCAACAGCGGCTTGTCGTAGAAGGTGACCAGATCGATCTCTTCCGCTGTGATTCCGGCCCGCTCAAGGCAAAAATCCAGGGCCTGCTGGGGGAACGCGTAGTCGTGCTTTTTTCTCGAAAATCGTTCTTCCTGCGCGGCCGCGACGATTTGACCGTCGGAGACCAGGCACGCGGCACTGTCGTGATAGAACGCTGAGATTCCCAGGATGTGCATGTCTGGCCGAGGCCCTTGTGTCCGTTGAATAGAGGCGGATGGGGGATGCCGGTCGCGGGGGTCAAGGACTCGCGTCCTTGATCGACCTTCCATTTCGTGAGTGTCCCTGTTTTCAAAAAGGTGTCAATCTTCGCAGCGGTGCGGGTCGCCGATTGGCCTTTCCACTCAAGTTGCCTGGGAGTTGCCATCGAGTGAGGTTCCCGAACAAGAAGAAAGAGTGGCATACTTCAGGCCGAGCGGTGCCCAGGGGGGGGCGGAACCGGACTCCTGGTTGGTGGGCGGGAGTATCACGAGGAGAATGATGCGCGACTCCGATGCGCAGGCAGCACAGACTGGAGAGGACGAGTCGATATCGGGGGCTTGGCTCTTCGTCGACCTCGATCAGAGTCTCCTGCGGACCGATCTGCTCTGGGAGGGGATGGTCACACTTTTGAGATCATCGCCTTTTCAGTGGTTGGCTCTCCCCTTCTGGCTTCTGGGCGGTCGCGCTTCTTTCAAGCAGCGCCTGGCTCGAGTCATTTCCTTTGATCCCACGGATCTTCCCTACCGCTCGCGCGTGCTGGATCATATCCAGTCGGCTCGAAGCCAGGGGCGCAAGGTCGTACTGGCCAGTGCGAGTCCGCGGGTCTGGGTGCAGGCGGTGTCGGATCATCTGGGCTGCTTTGATGCGGTCCTTGCCAGCGAGGGCGACCAGAACCTCAAGGGGAAGGAGAAGTTGGATGCGATCCTTTCTTTTTGTGGGGGCGACCCCTTCGAGTATGTAGGGGATTCGTCGGCCGATATTCCCATCTGGAAGGCTTCCTCGAAGGCGACCCTGGTCTGCCCACGTCCCGGTCTCGAGAAAGCGCTTTCACCGGGGCCGCCTGTGAAGGTGATTTCCGACCCGCCGGGCGAATCGCGTGCCGGCGCGCTTTTGCGAGAACTGCGGCCTGTTCAATGGGTCAAGAACGTACTGGTCTTCGTGCCCCTCTTGCTGGCTCAGGATTGGGGGGACGCATGGCGTCTGATGGCCGCGATCTGGGCCTTCGTTGGGTTTTGTGTGGTGGCTTCCGCGGGCTACGTGGTCAACGACCTGATCGATCTCAAAAACGATCGTGCCCATGCCGAGAAGCGGTTCAGGCCGATTGCTTCAGGGGTGCTTCCCGTCTCCTGGGCGATTTTCCTGGTGGTCGCTCTGGGTGCGGCATTTGCGGTGCTTGCGAATTTCTGGCTGGGTCCGGCCACCACGGGGATGCTTGCCTTCTACCTGGTACTTACGCTCAGCTATTCCTTTTATTTCAAGAAACGGCTGCTTCTCGATACGTTGATGCTGGCTGGGCTCTACGGCTACCGGTTGGCGACGGGCGGGGTTGCTTCCGATGTGGTGATTTCTCCCTGGCTGCTTGTTTTTTCGTCGTTTCTCTTCTTGAGTCTGGCCTTGGTGAAGCGTTATTCCGAGCTTCGACTTCTGCCGGATTCCCATGACGAGGAGATCAAGGGCCGTGCGTATACCCGGTCGGATCTGCCGGGCGTGCAGGGGCTCGGTCAGGCTTGTGGGATGATGTCCATCCTGGTTCTCTGTCTCTACGTAGGCAGTGAGGACGTGGCCCGACTGTATGAAACGCCGCTCTTTTTGTGGGGCATTGTGCCCGTGATGTTCTACTGGATCAGTCGTGTCTGGATGATGGCGTGGCGGGACCAACTGCCAGGGGATCCCGTTCTTTTCGCAGTCCGTGACCGAGTCAGCTACGTCTGCGGAGCCTGTCTCGTGGGCTTTGTTGCTCTGGCGGCCTTCCTATGAGCGTGCCGCGCACACGCTTCATGTCCATGTCGGGCTGGGGGGGCTACCTCCGCCATGACTGTGAGGTCTACCGGCCCGAGGCGCTTCTTGAACTCCAGGAGATTGTAGGTTCAGGCACTACCGGAAGTCTGATCTCGCGAGGCCGGGGTCGGAGCTACGGGGATGCGGCCCTCAACGAGCGTGAGGGGGTGATCCTTCACGAACGTCTTGACCGGATCCTCGACTTCGATCCGGAGACCGGCACCCTGCACTGTGAGGCCGGGGTCACCCTGGCCGAGGTGATTGACCTTTTTCTTCCTTCCGGTTTCTTTCCGGCGATCACACCCGGGACCAAGAATATCAGCCTCGGCGGAGCCATTGCCGCCGATGTCCATGGAAAGAATCACCACCGGGACGGAACCATCAGTTCGCAGCTCGTCGATTTTCGTCTCTTGACCGGACAGGGCGAGATCTTGACGTGCTCAAGGTCGGAGAACACGGATGTCTTCTGGGCCACCTTGGGAGGGATGGGCCTGACAGGCTGCGTCCTCGACCTCCGCTTCACGTTGCGGAGAGTGGAGACTGCGTATCTTCACGGTGATACCGTGCGGACGAAGTCTCTGGACGAGACCCTGGATCAGATGATGGAGCACGATCGGGACTACGAGTACGCGGTGGCGTGGGTCGATTGCATCACAGGCCGCCGCTCTCTGGGACGTTCCGTGCTCCTGCGCGCGCGTCCGGCTGCGGTCTCCGATCTCCCGAATGCACTTCAGTCTGCCCCGCTGGAAGTCCGGCGTCCCCTTTCGTTGAATTTTCCCTTCCGGCTTCCAGAGTTCTTTCTCAATTCGATGAGTATGCGCCTGGTCAATCAGGTCTACTACATGAAGCACAAGACCCAGAGTGCTTTGATCGATTGCTATCGTTACTTCTACCCCCTCGATTCGGTTGAGAACTGGAACCGCGGGTATGGACGAAGAGGTGTGCTGCAGTACCAGCTTGTCCTGCCCCTGGAGACCTGCCGCGATGGGATCCTGAAGGTCATGGGCAAGGTGACCGCGGCGGGGATGGCTTCTTTCGTGGCGGTGCTCAAGAGTACGGGACCGGCCAATCCCGGTCCTCTTTCTTTTCCCGTGGAGGGTGTGTCGCTGGCCATGGATTTTCCGAATCGCGGAGAGCGTCTCTTGACCCTGCTTCGTGAACTCGATGAGATCGTCCTGGAAAATGGAGGGCGGACCTATCTGGCCAAGGACAGTACGTTGGATGCGGAGACCTTTCGTCAGATGTACCCGAGATACGAGGAGTTCCTCGAGGTCAAGGGCCGGGTAGATCCAGACTGTCGCTTCTCATCGTCTCTGGCGCGTCGGCTGGAGTTGGTGCCTTGATGACAGAATCCGGCACAGTCGTGGTGGTGGGAGCGACCTCGGCCATGGGGCGCGCCTTCGCCCAGGCCCTGGCCCGGGAGGGCCATGGTCTGGTTCTTGTAGGGCGCAGTGAAGAAGAACTCGAGCGTATTGCGCGGGATGTCGGGGCGCGTTTCGGGGTAGCTGCCGAGTTCGCGGTTTATGACGCGTGTGAGGTTGGAGCGTCTGAGCCTCTCCTGGCTGGGATCTGTGAGAGCCGGTCGAATGGGATTTCGGGTCTCGTACTGTGTCATGGCACCATGCCGGACGAATCGGAGGCCCGCGAGGATGTCGCCTTGCGCGAGGCGACTGTGCGCGTGAACTACGCTTCGGCCGTGGAGTTGATTGAGGCCGCGGTTCCGAAACTCTCCTCTTCCGGCTCCCCTTTCGTGATCGGGGTGACTTCGGTTGCGGGGGATCGGGGGCGGCCAAGCAATGCGCTCTATGGATCCACCAAGGCCGCTTTGGGTGTGTACCTGAGTGGTCTGCGGAGTCGCCTTTCCCGGGAAGGCGTTCGCGTCATCACCGTGAAGCCGGGTTTTGTGGATACCCGGATGACCTGGGGCCTGTCGGGGCTCTTCCTGGTGGCACCGCCGGAGAAGGTGGCCGCTGACGGTCTCAAAGGACTCAAGAAGAATCGGGCTGTGGTCTATAGCCCTGGCTTCTGGCGTCTCATCATGTGGGTCATCAAGATGTTGCCGGATGTGATCTTTCGTCGTTTGCAGTTTTGAGGCGTTCCTTGGGCGGTCATGAAAACGAGGTGATATGGTCGTGCCCGTGATCCGGTCCCTGTCGCTCGGGCTTCTTCTGGCGCCCATTCTGCTCCTCTCCTTGACTGCGCACGCGCAGTCGGTGCGAGGGCTCTCCGACCTGATTGCCGGTTGGGCGAGTGGCAGTCTGAGATCTCCGGTCAGTTGTGAGATCGATGGCAAGATGAGGCGAGGGGTACGGAGGGTGATTATCGAACCCGTGGTCCAGCCGGGCCGGCCTTCAGAGCTTCGCGTGAAATTCGTGGATCTTCATGTAGGTGGGGCCACTCGGTGTGTGGACTCCCTGGGTCGTGCCCTTCCGAATGTGGTCGGTACCGTGCTCGCCCGGTACCCCGGTCGTCCGCATCCGGAGACCGCCAAGCGGGACTTTCGAGAGGCCATGAAGCGCAAGAAGGGCTTCCTATTAGACGTGAAGGAAGGCCTCTTGAAGATCGTGCCAGTGGGGAGTGCCGCCGGTCCGGGTGACACCGTGGACTTCAAGCAGGGAGAACTCGAGATCAGCCTCGTCTACCCGGCTACGGACCCGGCTCGCGAGCTGGCTCCATTCCAGTCAGGGCGTAAAATGGTACTGACTTTGCAATCTCCGTCAGGAGAGAAGCTGAGTCTGCCGCTTTTTGACCCGGCGGCGCGCTAGAGAAGAGACCTTCGGTTCGATTCTATTCAGTTGTCTCTCTTGATGCCCGATAAGAGCCGAGTGGAACAACGAAGAAAAGCCGTTCGCTCTTTGTGCGAAGAGGATCCGGATCTCGAGTTGGAAATCGACTCGTTCGTGATCCGTCTCGCCGAGCAGGTGGACCATCTCCAGGACGCCGAGCAGGCTGGGGCTCTCGATGCCCTCAGTGAGCGGGCGGCCAGCATTGGCGACCAGGCCGATCGGCTCGGCTACCCCGATTTTGCCCGGATCGTTCAGAAGATCTGCGTTGCATGTGGGGAAGATGAGGCCCTCTTTGTGCGCGAAGCGCTCGGGCAACTGACTGAACTCACCCGTTGCATCCGGATGGGGCATCGCGGAGCCGCCTGAGCGCGGCTCTATACGAAGAACCACAGACTGATGGCGTTGCCTGCAGCATCGGTGAACCAGTCTTCGCCCACAATCGCGACGATCAGGATCGCTGCGTTGGTGACGCCGTGGACCAGGATCAGGGCCCAGAGGTTCTTGCGGTAGTAGAACCAGAGGTTCGTCAGCATGACCCACGGAATGGCCACCCACCATTCCCAGGGTACGTGGCCGATGGTAAAGATCACCGTGGTGGCGATGAAACTCGTCAAGGTGTAGTGAGCAAGGGGAACGTCTCGGAAGTCTCCTCGCTGGGCGTACACTTCTGAATAACGCATGACGAAGCTGCGGATGAAGATTTCTTCAAAAAGAGGAGTCACGATCGCGTATCCGAACATGCGCAGCGCCAGTACGACACCCGACCACTGGGCGCCCCAGCGCTCGGGGTTGAAGGGATCCGACTGGTCGGGCCTCAAGGCCGCGATGAAGATGAAGGGCGCCATCCATAGGATGGCCAGAACCACGCCGAAAAGGATGTCCTGACTGGCTCCCCCAAAGGTCAGCCCTCCCCTGCGAAGTTCCGGATAAGCGCCGCGGCTCCAGAAGTAGGCAATGGCCAAGAGAGGCAGTGCCGGTTTGACGGCCAGCATGATGGCCGCCCCCCCATCGGGCATTCGATTGGAGAGTTCCACCGCGCCCAGGAAAGCCAGGTAGGGAACGAGGTAGGGCCACCAACCGTGGCCGGATTCCTTCGCGGTTTCACTCAACGTGCACTGCCTTCCATGTCTGTGTCCGGGGGGCCGCGGACTGTGTGTCGCGCACTCCGGTTTGGTCCAATGGAGACGGCTTCAGGCCGCCGACTCGGTCAAGGATCTTGCGTTTTCGTACATGATAAGCCGCTGTGCCTTGGCGTCGAGAATCTTGACTTCCTCCAGATAGTCAAGGGGGGCCACCAGGCCTTCGATATGGGGCCAGTCGGATCCGAAGAGAACGCGTTCGGGTCCCATGTAGGTAACGATCTCCTCGAGGTCGTCCTCCCAGAAGGGGTTGATCCAGACATGTTGGCGGAAGGTGTCGGCCGGGTCGTTCTGGAAGTAGCCCTTGGATTTCTTGCCCACCGACTTCATCTTCCGGAAGAGGTCTGGCAGGAAGTCCGATCCGTTTTCCACCGAGGCGACTTTGAGGCCAGGGAAACGTTCGAAGAGACGGTCGAAGATGAGGGTGGCCAGGAAGTCCTGAGCGGCTCGCTCAAATCCCCAGACGCGCACAGAAGGCTTGTCCCCTCCCCCGCCCGAGAAGTCCGCGCTGAATGAACTCGATACATACCCCTGGTAGGAATAGCCACTGTCTCCGGCGTGTATCACCGTGGTGACCCCGGCTTCGGCCACGCGAGCCCAGAATGGATCGAAATACTCATCCGAGGGAGAGCGTGGCCCCGTGGCTGTCTGGATGGCGGCCGGCCTCAGGCAGATGAGTCGCGCGCCGCGTGAGAGCACCCACTCCAATTCTTCGATGGCACTGTCTCGGCAGGCCAGGCTCAGGTAGGGGGCGGCGAAAATCTTGTTCTGGTAGGCGAAGCCCCAGTCCTCATCGAGCCAGCGGTTGAAGGCCTGGATGGTGGCGTTCAAGGCGGGAATGTCTTCCTTCAGGAGTTCTTCATAAAGCACACCCAGGGTTGGAAAGAGCCAGATCGACTCCACCCCTTGCTGCTCCATGACCTCGACCCGCGCATCTCGATTCAGGTATTCAGGCCGAATGGGTTCTCGATCCCGCAGCAGGTCCAGGGCGGAGCGACCGTCGCCCTCCCCGCGGAGGTACGAGTAGAGCGCGCCCGGTTTGGCGATGGGATTGAAGGTCGGGTTGGTGACGGCCCGACTGAATCGGCCTCCGACGATGTGGTAGTCCCGCCCTCCGACCTGAGCCCACTGCACGCCGCGTGCGGCAAGAGCGGGATCCATGTGACGCGTGAAAGCATCAATCGCTTCGTAATAATGATTGTCGGCATCAAAGATGGGATACGGAGTTTCAGTCATGGGGCCTCGGCTCGATGGGTTTCTGGAAACATACCTCAGTCCAATGGGTCTTTGGATCTTTCGGGACCTCTAAGTGAGAGGGTTTTCTGAGCGGAAGGACTCTTCTCAATCTGCCGCGACCAGTTCCAGGATCTTCTCTGGCGGTCTCCCGATCCGAGCTTGCTCTCCTCGTACCGCGATGGGGCGTTGCATCAGTTCGGGATGTTGCAGAAGCAATGCGATGACATCTTCGGGTTTCGTGTACGCGTCAGGATCGAGTTCCAGACTCTTGAAACGTGAATCGTGTCGCACGAGTGTGGCTGCCCCTTCGGGTAGGCGCCGCACAAGACCTTCGAGGTCGCTCCGGGTGGGTGGGTGGTCGAGGTATTCGACGATCTCGAGCGCGACACCTCGTTCTTCAAGAAGCGCAAGAGCGCCCCGTGACTTGCTGCAATTGGGATTGTGGTAGAGCCGGATGTTTGACATGGTGTTTCCCTCAGGTCGGTGCTCGGTCGGTTTGTGGATTCGCTGTCAACATAATCAAGCGATGGGTTTCTTCCAAGGAGGCGTTTTCTGTGCAGATCCATTTGATCGACGGGACATACGAGCTCTACCGAGCCTACTACGGCGCGCCGGGGGCACTGAATTCCGATGGGGTCGAGATCGGTGCCGCGCGCGGATTGATGCGTTCGTTGACTTCGCTGCTCCTGGAGCCGGGAACGAGCCACGTGGCCATCGCTTTTGATCATGTCATCGAGTCCTTCCGCAATGATCTTTTTGATGGCTACAAGACGGGAGAAGGCATAGAGCCCGAACTGTGGGCTCAATTTCCCCTGGCGGAAGAAGTGGCGGCTGCGCTGGGTCTCGTGGTCTGGCCGATGGTGGAGTTCGAGGCGGATGATGTTCTGGCCACGGCGGCGCATCGTTGGAGCCAGGCCGACGCTGTCGAACGTGTCCTGATCTGTTCGCCCGACAAGGATCTGGCCCAGTGCGTCGAAGGCGAGCGCGTGGTTCTGCTGGATCGGATGCGAAGTCGCATCATCGCGGAACCGGATGTGGTCGAAAAGTGGGGTGTCTCCCCGGCTTCGATTCCTGATCTGCTTGCCTTGATGGGAGATGCGGCTGACGGGGTGCCGGGGATTGCTCGATGGGGTCTCAAGTCAACCAGTCGGGTTCTAGCTGAGTACGGCCGGATTGAAGAGATTCCTCCGGATCCCGCGGACTGGGCGGTCCAGGTGCGAGGCGCTGCTGGCCTTTCGACCCATCTGGAGGCCGAACGAAAAGAGGCCCTCCTCTACCGAAGTCTGACTGTACTGCGCCGAGACGTACCGATCGCGGAGGAACTCGATGACCTTCGCTGGCAGGGCCCGAAGCGTCGTCGGCTGACGGAAATCGCTCAGCGACTTGGCGACACGAACATCCTCGGTCGCTTCACGAGTTGGGCCGAGGATTAAGCCCCCATGAACTGCAGGAACATTTCGAGGGAGGTCACCCGGAGGAAGGGATTGGCTTCCTTCTGAGCGCCCATGGTGGATTGGCCCTCGGCCGAATACAGGTGCCCGGGAAACAGAAGGGTTTCGTCGGGGAGTCGCTTCAGCGTTCCGGTGAGGCTTTGATACATCTGTTCCGGGTCGCTTCCCGGAAGATCGACGCGACCACAGCTCCCCAGGAAAAGCGTGTCGCCGGACACAAGGCTGCTGGCGTGGCCGGCTTCTTCGACCAGAAAGCATTGCGAGCCGGGCGTGTGACCGGGCGTGTGAAGCAGTCGTATCCGGATGCCTCCGACTTCGATCGTGTCTCCGCCTTCGTGTTCCGTCAATTCGCTGCGAGGAATTTCGGCCACCTTGGCCACCCCTTCGGCTTCGAATTTGTTCACATGTACAGGGGCGGGGTTGCGTTCCAGGAAGCGGGAGATGCCCTGGATTTCGTGCCCAAAGAGGCTGCCGCCAATATGATCCTGGTGATAGTGGGTCACCAGGGCGCCGGTGACCCGCATGTCGTCGGCCTCGGCCTGATCGAGAAGGCCGTCCACGCTCCATGCCGGGTCGACCAGGAGGGCCTCGCCTTGGCTTCGGCTGCCCACGAGATACGCGAGATTGGCCATATCGCCTACGGCCAGTTGCTGAAAGTAGAGGTCTGACTCTTCGGTCATCGTGTCTTCCTTTTTTTGATCCACTCTGCGATTTCCAGCCAAAGTGTATCGTGGCTTGCTCGTGCAGCCACGAGCGCCAGAATCAGTCTGCTGTATGTTTGAAGGCTCGGAAATAAAGGAGAACGACCGTGAGTGCAGCTCCCCATGTCGATACTTTCAATATTGTTCATCCCCAGGACTATGCCGAGAAGGGGTATCCCCACGATTCATGGACCTGGATGAGAGCGAACGATCCGGTCTTTCGCTGGGAGGCGGGAGAAGGCATCCCCTTCTGGTGTATCACGAAACATGAAGACGTGACCCTGATTGGCCGGGACCCGGCGCGTTTCGTGAGTGGGCCGCGACTTACGATTTCCCATGAACCCGAAGTCGATATCGGGGACATGTTTCCGCCCACCCTGATCCAGATGGACAACCCGAACCACTCGACGTATCGGAAGCTCATCAACAAGCGATTCACACCCGGGGCCATGCGACGGTACGATCACGATATCGAGACCATCGCCGCGGAGATTGTCGAGAAGCTGCTGGCGCAGGGTGAGGAAGGCGAGTGCGACTTCGTGGAGTCGGTTTCGGCTCCGCTCCCGATTGCGGTGATTGCCTGGATGCTCGGCCTTCCCAAGCCGGACTGGCCTCTTCTCTTTGATTGGACGAACCGCATTATCGGGGCCGCTGATCCCGACTATCAAGACGAAGGAAGCAACGCGTCGGAGACCGCCCAGACAGCCATCACGGAACTCTTCGGTTACTTCACCCAGCTAGTCGAGGAGAAGCGGAAGAACCCTTCGGAAGATCTTGTTTCCCTCTTTACCCAGATGGAGATCGAAGGCAAGAAACTGGAGTTCATGGACATCATGGCCTGGTGCCTGATCATCGTGGTGGCGGGTAATGAGACCACCCGCAACGCGACCACGGGCGGCATGTTGGCCTTCATCCAGAATCAGGATCAGTTGAGGAGTCTTCAGGCGGATGAGACGCTCATGAAGCCCGCGATTGAAGAAGTGGTTCGATGGACCTCGCCGATCATCCACTTTGCGAGAACGGCGACCGAAGACTACGAGTTGCGAGGTAAGCAGATCAAGGAAGGGGACGCGGTTGCGCTCTTCTACGGATCGGCCAATCGGGACGAGGATGTATTCGATGAACCGTTCCAGTTCCGGATCAACCGCTGGCCCAACCGACATCTGGGCTTCGGGATCGGGGAGCATTTCTGTCTGGGCGCACACGTGGCCCGACTCGAGATGGAAGCAGCCTACCGCCACTTCCTGCCGCGATTGGCCGAGGTGGAACTGGCCGGTCCGGTGGATCGACTGCATTCCAGTCTCGTGGGCGGTGTCAAGAGACTTCCGATCCGGTATCGGCTCGCCTAGGCCTGCTCCCGGGCTCGCCTAGGCTTCGTTGCAGAGGATTCTTCTCGGGTTTTCCACGGTCATCTCCGTGATGTGGGCCTCGCTGACGCCTTCGGTACGAAGACCCGGCACCACATCCTGGCAGATGTGCCGGTAATTCCATTGCGGGGGCATGGGCGTGCCCTGCGGATAGAAGTCGATGGAACAGCACGCGTCGTGGGAGAGGACCATGCGGTGGGCCCAGCCTCTCTCGCACAAGCGTGCCACGGTGGAGATGCGGTTTTCCATGGGCAGGATCATGTCGAGCCCGAAGCGGTCCATTCCGATATAGCTGCCGCGTTGGAGGACTCTTTCCAGATAATCGAGGTCCTCGCTGTCGCCGCAGTGTCCGATGACGACGCGGCCCAGATCGACGCCCTCCTCCTCGAACACGTCTTGCTGGAGGAGGCCTCCTTCATTGGAGGGCGTGGTATGGGTCGATATAGGGACGCCGCTGGCGAGTTGAACTCTCGCCGCCACTTGCAGCGTCTTGCGATTGTCCGGGGTGACGCCGGCTTCGGATGTGGCGGCTTTGATGATGCCGGCCTTGGCCTCGGTCCCCTGCATGCCGTCTTCAATATCACGAAGTAGCCACTCTGCGAGTCGGTCGACTTCCCAGCCGCCCATCCAGGGCTCATGATGGTAGTAGAGGCCTGTAGCGGCCACGACCTGGGCCTCGGCTTTTTCGGCGACCTCCCGCATGACGTGGACATCACGTCCGAGGTTGATGGGGGTGAGGTCGACCAGGGTTCCCACACCAAGTGCCTGGGCCTGCTTCACTTCGTCGGTGGCATGCCGGACCGCTTCCGGAATATCTACCCAGTCCTCGAAGCTCTGCCTCATGCTCCAATTGCAGATCATGATGTGTTCGTGCATCAAGGTGAAGCCGAGGTCTTTACTATCGATCGGTCCGAGAACTCCGTTTACCTGGCCCATGCTGCCTCCTTCTAGGTGGTTGAGGATGAACGCTTACTGCTGAGGCATTTGCCCGTCTGGCGGCCAGGGGTCGACCCCTTCTTCGAGTTTGATGTCCAGGCTTCGGGTCATCTGTGAGATCAGATGCCAGGTGGCAATGGAAGCCACCAATTCCACCTGGGTCGTCGCTTGCGGTAGGGCCTGTGCGCAGGCCTGCCACGTGGCTTCGCTTACAGTGCCGGATTCGATGACTTCGTCCGTCGTCTTGAGGATGGCCTTCTCGGACGCGCTGAAGTGATCGGCGTTTTGCCAGTTCCGGACGGCGAGCAGGTCTTCTTGACTGCATCCGAATTGCGCAAGCGCAATACTCCAGTGTTGGGTCCATTCATATTCAGAGGCAGTCGACCACCCNATGCGCATGATGACGAGTTCGCGGAGGCGATGGTCCAGCGAGCTTTTGAACANCAGGACCAGGAGCAGTTCNCCTACGGCCTTGCCCAGCGCGGGGTTGTGGAAGAGTGTGCGGAAGATGTTGAGGTCGGCGAACTGAGCCGGCATATCCATTTGCTCAGCGACGGCTTGCGCTTCCTTCAGTTCGATCATCGGGATTCTCGGAATCGTCATGGTGGACCCTCCTGTGGGAATCTCTCGCCCTGCGTCGCTCGCCAAGGCATACTACTACGAATCCCAGCCAATCGGCGTCAACGGAGGAGAAGGCATGGAATCACTTCAAAGGTGGGTGGAGGGGTCGCCCTACAGTGCGTCTCTCGGGACACGGCTTGAGAAGGCCGAGGACGGCTCGGTGGAAATCCTTCTTCCTTTCAAGGAGGCCAACTCAAATCCGGGAGGGGCACTCCANGGAGGCTGTGCGGCGACTCTTGGGAGCATGGGAGCGCAGTGCGTGGCCCGCCTGGTCATGGGGGACGAGGCCGGCCCATTCTTTGCTGCGGGAATTCAAGTGCACTATCTCGCGGCGGCTCTTTCGGAGGACGTGATGGCCCGCGCGGAATTGCTGCGGCGAGGAAAGGATATGTGTTTCGTTCATACGCGAATCGAGACGCGTGACGGAAAGCCCATCGCCGAGGCCAGTGCGATGGTGCGGGCCCGACNCGCGGCGGATCCGGCCGTGCCAGGTGTCTGCGACGGCGATGCGGGCGGAGCCGACCCCGGGCCCATGGGGCCGCATGTCTCGAAGACTCCGTACATGGGAGCCCGCGGAATGGTGATCGANCACATGGCGGAGGGTCGGTCGCGCGTTCGACTTCCGGCTTCTTCTGCGAATGCGGATCTTGAGCACGGGGTCCATGAAGGGGCTGTGCTGGCTCTGCTTGACACGGCCGGCGCCATGGCTTCGTGGGCGGAGACGGGCCCCGGTCCGTTCAAGGCCTCCACTCCGACCTTGCAGGCGCAGGTGCTCGGTCCGACCCCCAAGCAGGATCTGGTGGCCTACGCCCGCGTGGTGGAACGCGACGGCTCCCTTTTCTGGGCGGAGGCNGAAGTCGCGGCGGCCGAAGATCAGCGTCGTGTGGCCCGTGGTACGGTGCTCTACCGGATCGTGACTTGAACTCGAACCCAGGATCGCCGGGGGCTNCACCANCATGAGCATGGACTACTTCGATGAGATCATGACCACCACCCGCTCCGTNCGGCGTCGGCTCGACTTTGAGCGTCCCGTGGACCCCGACTTGATCGAGTCCTGTATCGATGTGGCGACCCAGGCCCCGACAGGGCTGCCTTCCGAATCCTGGCGTTTCCTGATTGTGACGGAGCCGGCCGTGAAAGCGAAGCTGGCTGAATTCTACAGGGATGCTCTTGAAAACCTGCGTGAGGCGCGCGGAGGGGATCTGAAGCCGGCCCAGAAGGCACTGGCCGACCGGCTGCATGAGGTCCCGGTCCTGATCCTGGCCTGTGCGTTGGGGCGCCCTGCTCCGGACTCGGTGGCGCATCAAGTGGCCTTCTATGGATCGATTCTTCCCGCGGCATGGTCTCTCATGCTGACTCTCAGGGCCAGGGGTCTGGGCGCGACCTGGACGACCCTGCATCTCCTTCACGAGGGTGCCGTGGCTGAGGCCCTTGGAATTCCGGCGGATGTGACCCAGACGGTCCTGCTTCCCGTGGGCCATCTGAAAGACGCTGTCCTCCGACCCGCCCGGCGTCGACCCGCGGCTGAGGTGACGTACTGGAATGAGTGGGGAAAGTCTCGCGAGCCCTGAGAGACCGGGGTCGGCTTTCTCTTTTGGCCCATCGCAACTGGACTCCCTCAGCGGTATGCTCGTCCTGTTGCCTGGAAGATGAGNAGAATCCGGATCCATCACCCGAAGCGGTCATNCCGTCCACAAAATTGGAGAACCCCTATGAAAGCAGCAGTCCTCACCGCCCTGAATGAACCGCTAGTGGTTCGCGATGACGTAAGCCTCGGCGATCTGGGTCCTGGAGAGGTGCATGTGAAGATCGGGTCCAGCGGCGTTTGTCACTCCGATCTCTCGGCACAGAACGGAACGATTCCAAGCGCCACGCCCTGTGTCCTGGGTCATGAAGGATCCGGCGTCATCCAGGAAGTGGGNAGTGAGGTCAGGGATCTGGCGGCCGGAGATCATGTGATTCTCAGTTTCATTCCGGCTTGTCGGCTNTGCGCGGCCTGCTTGCGAGGGCAGTCGTATCTCTGCGAGTTCACCGCGCAGGTCATGACGTCGCCGAATTTCATGATTGACGGAAACCCTGTCTCCGGCTTTACCGGCATCGGGACCTTTGCCGAGGAAATGGTGATCTCACAGCATTGCTGTGTGAAGATCGATTCCGATATCCCGCTCGACATCGTTTCTTTGATCGGATGCGGGGTGACCACAGGTGTGGGCGCCTCCATCAACTCCGCGGGGATCCTGCCTGGTAGTTCAGTGGTTGTGTTTGGTTGCGGCGGTGTCGGAATCAGTGCAATCCAAGGCGCTCGCATTGCGGGCGCGGCCGAAATCCTGGCGGTGGACATGGTCGAGAGCAAGCTCGAGCAGGCGAAGCACTTCGGTGCCACTCATGTCTGTACCCCGGATGCCTTCGAGCAGATGAAGGGGGAGATCACGGCAGGAGCGGGCTTTGACTATGCCCTCGAATGCATCGGAAATCCGGTCACGATTCGCGCCACCTACGATGCGGCGCGGCGTGGCGGGACGGCGGTCATTGTCGGGGTCGGCAAGTTGACGGAGATGGTGTCTTTCAGTGCTTTTGAACTGTTCTTTGGTGACAAGGTCTTGAAGGGTTCCATGTACGGAAGCGCCAACGTGCGGACCTTCATGCCGGAACTTCTTCGGCTCTGGAAGAACGGGAAACTCGACCTTGAAAGCATGATTTCCCAACACATCAAGATCGAGGAGATCAATGACGCCTTCCAGGCCATGCAGGACGGCAAGGTCATCCGATCGGTNATCGACTTCAGCTAGGTCTTCGTGGAGAGGGCCCGCTTTGGAGCCGGATTTCGGTGCGGGCCGCTGAATCGATGCGGGNGCGTGCCTGTGTCTCGCCTCCGATGAGCATGGGAGAGACGATCTTGGGTGAAACCTCATGGATCTAGGCCTCGCNGGGCGACGGGTTCTCGTAACGGGGAGTTGGCGTGGAACGGGCGCGGCCATCGCGGAGTGCGTGGCGCGCGAGGGGGCCCGTGTGCTGGTTCACGGTCTCGAGCCGGGACAGAACGAAGCGGTTTGTGATCGCCTTNGTGAGGCTTCCCTCGATGTCGCCGGNGTGACNGGGGANATTACGACGGATGCGGGTTCCCAGNTGTTGATCGACGAATGTCTGTCTCATTGGGGCGGGCTCGATGTCCTGATCAACAACTACGGTGTTGCCGAAGGTGGGGATTGGACTTCGACCCCGACCGAGGAATGGGTCGGGATCTACCAGAAGAATGTCCTCTCGGGTGTTCGACTGGTGCATGGCTTCGCGCCGGGAATGCGAGAGCGTGGCGAGGGAAGGATCATCTTCGTCGGCACAGTGGGGTCGCTTCGCCCGAATTCGCGTATGCCCCACTACTACGCTTCAAAGGCGGTGCTTCCCAACCTCTGTGTCAGTCTCGCCAAGGAGCTTCGGGGAAGTGGGATCACCGTCAACGTGGTGAGTCCGGGTGTGATCGGGACTTCCGAGGTCAAGGCGATGCTTCGAAGCCGTGCCCAGAAACGGGGGTATGGGGACGATGATGAGGCTTTGTCACGNGCAGCGGCCGAGGTTTTTGATAGCCCGCTTGGGCGCATCGCAGAACTGGAAGAAGTGGCCTCCGTGGTGGCTTTTCTTGCGAGCACCCAGGCCGCGTATATCAANGGAGCGAATATCCGCGTGGACGGCGGCGCATCGGATTGCGCTGTATGACTCTTCGNGGCTGGAAAGNGACTCCGTCGAGTCTGTCCGGCCCAAGGGTGTCCAGAAAAGANCGTGCTCTCATGGGTGGCTCTGCGCCGCATNGGCGCCTTTCTCGCGCNGTGTNCATCTGGATCACCGGCCTGGTCGTGGTGGTGTTCGGAGGCTGCCGTGAGGAGGTCATCCCGTGTGAAGATGTGGGGGATCGGCACGTCATCTGCGGCGTCAAGAATGCAGAAGACCTGGCCGCCCTCCCCGTTTCGGATTGGGTGCTTTTCGGTCAGGGCTACGGTGTCTTTGGAGCGCATCGGGGGAATATTTCGGCCATCGACCCGTCCAGCGAGCGGGTGTCCGTTCTCTTTCAAGGGGGCGCCGCGGGTTTGCAAGCCAGTCTGGAAAAGGGCTGGGGCGAGCTNGATTGTCCGTCGCCTCCTTCCGCACAATTCAGTCCACATGGCATCGATCTGGGGTCCATGCCGGATGGAAGGCTTCGTCTCCTTGCGGTGAATCACGGCGACGGAGAGAGGGTTGAGTTCTTCGAGGTCACCGACACCGGGGNAGAACCTCGTGTGGTCTGGCGCGGCTGCGCGGTGGCTCCGGAAGGTTCTNTCCTCAATGATGTGGTCGGTCTTCCCGGTGGAGGACTGTTGACGACGCANATGATGGAATACNANACCAATTTCTCGAGCACCGTGAAGGGGNTTCTGGGAATGGAGACCGGTTTTGCCTACCGCTGGGAGCCCGATACGGGTTTTTCTGTTCAGCCCGGATCCAAGGGCGGTCTTCCCAATGGCATACAGATTTCACGAGACGGTCAGAGGGTTTTTCTGGATCTGTACCTGTCCAGTGAGGTTCGGGTCCTTGATCTCGAGACCGGGGAGGAGTTGCACACGCTGGATATCCCCCTTCCGGACAACCTCACGTGGGCTCGGGATGGCCGGCTTCTTGTGGCTTCTCATCTGGGAGATATGGCCGACAGCATCGCCTGCATGCGCGCCAAGGGCGGCGCTTGCGGTATGCCCTTCCAGATTGTTTCGATTGATCCAGAGAGCTATGCCACCGAGATCGTTTTTTCGACTTCAGGGGCACCGATGGGAGCCGGAACCGCAGCGATGGATATAGGAGGAGAACTGTTGATCGGTTCCTTTGCTTCCAATCGACTGCTTCGCGTACCCCTGGTGGACTCGGTCCGTGGAATGCCAGAAAAGGAGTAGAGCATGAGCCAATCCGATGAATCGACCATGCGAGCCTGGGTTGAAAAGACGCTGGGCGGCACCATTGTTTCGGCCGAGCGCCAGCCGCGCTGGCGTCCCGCCTGGTATCTGGAGGTGGAAACCGCCCAGGGACTCCAGTCTGTCTATTTTCGTGGTGATCGTGGAATTTCGGATGCGGCGGTCTATGCCCTGGAGCACGAGATGGCTTGCCTGCAGGTCCTGGAGAGTCAGGGCATTCCGGTTCCGCACGTCTACGCGTTTTGTGATTCGCCTCGGGGCATCTTGATGGATCGCTCGCCGGGTCGTGCCGATCTTTCCACCGCAAAGGACAAGAGAGAAGAAGAATCGGTTCAGCGCCACTACATGGAGATCCTTGCACAAATCCATGCACTGGATCCGGAGCCTTTTCTGGCCGCGGGACTGGAAGCGCCCGCGTGCCCCGAGAGGCTGGCTCTTGCGGACCTCCCCCTTTGGGAGAAAGGCTTTCGGCATGGCAAGAAGAGGCCTGAGCCCCTGATCGAGTTTGGTCTCAAGTGGCTCAAGCGGGAAATCCCACCGCCCGCCGGGCCGGCCTGCTTTGTGTGTGGCGATTCGGGGCAGTTCCTCTTCGACGAAGGGCGCGTCACGGCCGTCATCGACCTTGAGTTGGCCCACATCGGAGACCCGGCTGAGGATCTGGGCGCCTTGCGGAATCGCGATCTGAGCGAACCCCTGGGCGATCTGCGTCAGGCCATGGCGGCCTATGATGAGTTCGTGGGGCACCCCATTGATCGAAAGTTGGTGGATTACCACACGATCCGATTCTGTTTGACCACGCCTTTGGCCACGGTGCCTGTTCTCGCTCAGGCCCGACCGGGTGTGGACCTCATTCAGTACCTCTGCTGGTACCATGTCTATAGTCGTTCGCCGATTGAAGTCATGGCGCACATGCAGGGGGTGGCGTTGGAGTCGCCCCCGCTTCCCGATGCGGACGAAGGTCGGCAGACGCCCTTTTTCCAGGATCTGGCGGCGCGGTTGGCTCCAGATCAGGATGCGGAGGGTTTTGACTCCTATGCGGACAGCACCGCACATCGTACGGCGATCTACCTCCAACGGCTTCACCAATACGGTCCTGCCCTCGAGGCCGACGACGTGACCGACGTCAACCGACTTCTGGGCACGAGTTTGAATGATGGAGAAGCCGCGGCGGCCGCGCTTGAGGAATGGGTCGCCGAAGCGGATCCGGGTGCGGATGAAGAGCTTCTGCGTTTGTTCTATCGACGTTGTATGCGTCAGGAGTGTCTTCTGGAACCCGTGCTCGGTGAGTTTACCGGAGCACGGATCCAGATGTTGGACTAGCCGGGACATCCTGGCATCGGGGTCATCCGTCTTCCGGGAAATCTCCGACCTGAACGATGGACTTTCCGAAATTACGACCGGCAAAGAGATCGCAGAAGGCCTTTCCGGCCTCGGCTACGCCGTGGTGGATGTATTCCACGCTTTGGACCTGGCCCTCACTCAGCCAGTCTGAAAGAGCCTGCCTGGCTTCATCGTATCGGTCGACCTGAAGGTGGGTCATGAAGCCCTGCAGTCGTGCGCTGTGGACGACCAGCTGAAATAGATTGCTGGGACCCGGAATGGGAGAAGGGGCCGAGTAGGTGGCCACGGCCCCGCAGAAGGGAATGCGTGCGCCCTCCACGATATGCTCGAGAACGACTTCGAGCAAAGGCCCTCCCACGTTGTCGAAGTAGACCGAGACGCCTTCAGGGCAGACGGCCGCCAATTCCTCGGAGAGATGGGGGGCCTTGTGGTTGATCGCAGCGTCGTAGCCGAGTTCCTCTCGGAGCCGTTCACACTTCTCATCCGAACCNGCGAAGCCAACAGTGCGCGCCCCTTTCAACTTNGCGATCTGGCCCGCGATGGANCCGACGGCGCCTCCGGCCGCACTGATCAGGACGGTCTCCCCGGCCNTGGGTTGGCCGATGTCCGTCAAACCGAAGTACGCCGACATCCCGGTATCGCCAAGAATGCCGAGGTGATAGCGCAGTGGATGAGGCCACTTGGGATCCACCGGAACCATGAAGTCGGATCCGTCTGTGATGGAATACTGTTCCCACGCCAGACGGGCCATGAGGAGTTCGCCCTCCGGGTGATCCGCGTGACGAGACTGAAGTACGCGGCCTAGGGTGAGTCCCATGACCGGCGCATGGAGAGGCATGGCGGGAAGAATCTCGTCTCCGCTGTCTTCTCCCATCCAATTGAGGAATCCTGCGTCAAGAGAAAGGTAGAGATTTTCCACGAGGAACTCCCCGTCCTGGATTTCAGCCAGCGGAGTTTCCTGGACCGCAAAGTCCTCCGGCAGAGGAAGGCCGTGCGGGCGACGGGCAAGGACGACCTGTGTGTTCTTCATGAGGAACCTCATTCGCTGCGGAAGACGAGGAAGGGGATGGGTGGAGCGGATTCCCCGATCCCAGGATCAGCTAGTATACAGGGCGTGGCATGAGGATCATCGGGGACCCGTTCGACGTTCCGCTGGGACGTCGCGAGGAGAGTGGATTCGTTGACTGGCTCGAAGAAAAACGACTCGTCACCGGCTTCGGCGCAGGCGGCCACCGAAGGCGGTGTTCGATATGAAACTCCGGTGGAAGGCGTGGCCCGAGTGGTCCTGGCTCGGCCTGAGCAGAGGAACGCCCAGGATCTGGCGCTCCTCTATGCCCTGAATGATGCCTTCGACCGTGCCGCACAGGATGACGATATCCGTGTCATCGTGCTGGCGGCCGACGGACCTCATTTTTCGTCCGGCCATGATCTCCAAGAGAAGTCGAGTCCCAGCGATTTCGATCTGGTCGGGACATGGGGAGGGAGCTCCCTTCCCGGGGCCGAAGGCTATATGGCGAAGGAGCAGGAAGTCTATCTCGGCTTCTGTTGGCGCTGGAGGAACATTCCCAAGCCCATGATTGCCCAGGTCCACGGCAAGACGATTGCGGGCGGACTCATGTTGATCTGGGTTTGTGATCTCATCGTGGCCAGTGAGGACGCGACCTTTTCCGATCCGGTGGTGGCGTTTGGCGTCAATGGTGTGGAGTACTTCGCCCACCCTTGGGAGGTCGGCGCGAGAAAAGCCAAGGAGATGTTGTTTACGGGTGAACCCATCGATGCACGGGAAGCCCATTTGCGTGGGATGGTGAACCGGGTTGTCGCCAAGGAGACTCTGGCCAGTGACACGCTGACGCTGGCTTCGCAGATTGCCCAACGTCCAAGCATGGGGCTTAAATTGGCGAAGATGTCCGTCAATCAAACCCAGGATGCGCAAGGGCTCTGGAGTTCGCTTCAGGCGGCAATGTCCCTCCAGCAATTGGGGCACTCGCACAACCAGCAGGTTCATGGGATGTCGGTGGATCCGGATGGGGCTAGGATCATTCGCGAGCAAGCAAAGGCCTCGCGTGTAAGCGATAAGCCGGATGAAGAGTAGGAGTCCGTATGCCCAGAAAACTGCATAGGATGACGGGAGCCGTCTATGCGAGTGAGGAGGAAGGGGTCGCCCTCGTCACCCTGCCCGACGGTCGTATGGGCCGCTTTGACGATACAGGTCGCTGGTTGAGTGGTGAAGTGAGGGAAGCGGATCCTCATTTGTGTCTCTGGGTAGCGGGGCGCCAATTGCCGNCCGGCATGAGGGCGAANACCAAGGACCTCCCTCTTGAAGCNCNGAACCGGAAAAGGGGAAGTGCATCGTGACGACGGACAAAGGGATCAGCTATCAGGAGTTGCTCGATCAGGACTCGTGCGCGGTGCCGCCGGTCTTNCGNTTCGATAAACAGCGTCATGACGGTCCCAATCGCATTCCTGTCGAGCGGTATACATCGAAAGAATTCTTCGATCTTGAAGTAGATCGGGTATGGAAACGCGTCTGGCAGATGGCGTGTCGCGAAGAGGANATCCCCAATGTGGGCGATCATCTGGTCTACGACATCGTGGGAATGTCCTTTCTGATCGTTCGTTCTGACGAAGACGAGATCAAGGCCTATTGGAATGCGTGTCTGCATCGAGGCCTCCAGCTCCGTCACCGCCGAGGCCACTCTGCGCAACTTCGNTGTCCCTATCACGGTTGGTGCTGGTCTTTGAAGGGCGATCTCAAGCAGATACCGGCGGATTGGGATTTCGAGCATGTCAACAAGGAAGAACAGGCCCTGCCCTCGGTGAAGGTCGGGCGATGGGGTGGCTTTGTCTTCATCAACCCGGACCCGGACTGTGAGAGCCTGGAGTCATTCCTGGGCGAACTCCCGGAACACTTCAAACGATGGGCTCTGGANGACCGNTACAAGGCCGCCCATGTGGCCAAGATCATTCATTGCAACTGGAAGGTGGCCCAGGAGGCCTTCATGGAGGCCCTGCACGTGGTAGGGACCCACCCCCAGTTGATGTGCAGCATCGGCGACAGCAACTCACAGAACGATGCNTTCGAGAATTTTTCCCGAACCATTACGCCCAACGGGACGCCGAGTCCTCATTTGCGGACTCGGCCTTCGGAACAGGAGATGGCGGACAATATCCTGGATGTCGACTACGGAGAGCCCTCCCCTGTCACGGTCCCGGAAGGAACCACGGCTCGAGCCTACGTCGCCGAGGGAAGNCGCAAGGTNATGCGGNCGGTGGTGGGCGANGAGGAGGCGGATGCGCTTTGTGATGCGGAGTTGATGGACAGCATCTACTACACGCTTTTTCCGAATCTTCATCCGTGGGGCGCGTACAACCGGATCGTGTATCGCTTTCGTCCCTNNGAGAAGGATCATCGGAAGAGCATCATGGAGGTGATCTACCTGGAGCCGATTCCCAAGGGCGCGGAAAGACCTCCGGCGGCGGACGTCCATTGGCTGGAGGCCGATGACGACTGGGTGGAAGCCCCTGAACTCGGCATGCTGGCCCGGGTCTTCAATCAGGACAACGTGAACCTTCCGTACATGCAATTGGGACTGGAAACGACCCAGAAGAGCCACATCCAGATTTCCAACTACAACGAAACCAAACTGGCTCACTTCCATAAATTGCTTGAGGAGTGGATCGAGGACTCGGCCTAGTTCAAGCTTCCAGCAGTTCCAGCGATCCTACCTCATGGATGGTCTCGGCGGATCGTGAGGCGAGTTCNCTCACCATGGCTGCGCCGCGTTCGTTGGAGTGATCCAACGTTCCTGCAATGACCACCGCGTAGGTGAAGAGGTAGAGAACCGCACAGCGGTAGTCCTCCCAGCAGCGCTCAAGGGAGTACCCCTCCACGCCGGCTTCGCAGAGCCCGTCCCAATAGCGACGCACCAGGGCATCGTGATGTTCTCGGCGGACTTCCGATTGGAGGCTCTGNCTCAGGAAGTAACCCAGGTCCTGGGGGCCGCAAGACCGCGAGATTCCCTGCCAGTCGAACATGGCGACTTGATCCTCGTTGTCGTCCACCCCGAAAAAGAGGTTGTCGAGGCGGAAGTCGCCGTGGACCACGGTGTGGGTTCCAGAGCAGAGCCTTCGTAGGCAGGCTTCAGTCTGGGGGCCGATCTTCGCGAATTGGCTTTCGGTCCCCGTTGGAAGCACATCTCCGAACTTCTCGAGAAAAACATCCCAGCCCGCGGCGAACCCCTGGCTCATTCCAGCACATTGAACCGGGTTGTCCTGGATCGGCACCCAGGCCAGTTCTTCTTTCTCGGTCTGCCCCCACCAGGTGGCGTGCAGTTTTACGATCTGATCGATGGCTCTTTGTGCATCCTGGAGGTTGGCGCCCTCGCGTTGGTCACCCGCTCGATAGATGGAAAGATCCTCGATGAGCAGGACGAAGTCGCTGTTTTCCTCGTTGAGTTCTGCACAGTAGACCTGAGGGGTTCGAGCCGTGGTTTGGCTCGCNAGGCGGGCATAGAAGCGGAGTTCGCGGCCATACATGTCGAAGGTTTCCGCCACCACGCGATTCTCGGCTGTGGGTGTCGGAAATTTTGCGATCAGACTGCCTGGCCCAGGGGCTTCCTCCNAGGCATAGCGCGGCGTGACCCGGGTCAGTAGACCCAACAGGCCCGCGCCTTCTCCCAGGGCCTCGGTTTCGAAGCCCGCCAGTGGCGTGCCCAGGGTTTCGCCGAGCCACTCGGTGGTCAACTCATCGGGGTGCTTGGGAAATGCGGTGATGGTTCAATCCTCCAGGTCTTTGAATCCGTATTCGTTCTTGAGGTCGGCGACCTTCAAGATCTGTCCGGTCTTCTTCATGCGTTCGCTGTCCAGGGCGAGAGCCACCACCGCGCGTCCACTCAAGAGTGGGGACTGGGCTCTGGCGGGGTCGATCTTCGCCTTGCCCAGGGCCACCTGCTCCAGGATGAATTCGGTCTTGACCGCACTGGGCCAGAGGGAGACGCACGCGATGTCGTGCTCGCGGAGTTCCACGGCCATATCGGCCGCAAGCCTGTCCACCCCCGCCTTGCCGACTCCGTAGGCCACACTGAATGTGTATCCCTCTCCCCCGCGCGAAGAAACGTTGACGATCAACCCTCCGGGTCTGCCCAGCATCAAGGGAATGGCCTCGTGGCTTGCGATGTAATGGGCGCGAAGTCCGATCCCCACCATGTCGTCCCAGATCGAGACCGGGTGTGTCCAGAAGTCACCGCTCCAGACAGGAAGGTCCGGAACCTTGAAGACATTGTTGACGAGGAAGTCGAGTCCACCCTGTTCTTGCCGGACACGCTCGAAGAGAGCGATGACCTGATCGTCCACAGCATGATCCACCTGGACGGCAATGCCCTGCCCACCCAGACGGGTGACTTCTTCGGCCGTCGCTCCGATGGTGCCCGGAAGAGGAGCAGTGCCCTCTTTGACCGTTCGCCCGGTGACGTAGACGGTGGCCCCCGCCTCGCCCAGTCCCAGGGCGATCCCTTTGCCGATGCCGCGACTTGCCCCGGTGACGACCGCCACCTTGCCCTTCAGATCACTCATCACGTTCCCTTCCTTGCCGGATGGATCGGTTGGTCGGTCCGGGCCAAGGCCGGTTACTGCCCCGCCAGCGCTTTGACGACTGGAGCGAAGCCCTCCATCTCCCGGTCGGGGACGGTGATGTAGCTGATTCCCATCCGATCCCGACGGCGCTGGAGGATATCGATGATTTCCTCCGGTGTGCCCATCAGGGCGTGTGGGCTGGAGAGGACCGCTTCAGCGGAAATGCCCATGGGCGCTCCGAAGGCTTCGGCCGCGGCTTGTCCATCTTCCGTCACGACCGTGAAATAGGCTCCGACTTCCAGTTCAAGATTTTCAAGCCGAGTTCCAGCGGCCTCCCGAATCCAGCCGATCTTCTCCAGGGTCGCCTCTTCCGTTCCGCTTGAGACGCCATCGGGGCCGAGCATGCCCGAGCGGTTGTTGAAGTTGAGGCTTACGATGTCGGCTTCGCGCGCCGCGAGCTCCAGGATCCGACGGCTTCCGCCGCCAATCATGATAGGCGGGAGTGGCTTTTGAATCGGCTTCGGGGCGCCCTCGAAGTCTTTTGCCTTTATGTGGTCCCCTTGGAAGTCGATGGGGCCTTCTCCTGCAAAGGCTCGCAGGAAACGGATCATCTCCTCGAGCCTGGAGATGCGCACCGAGGGCTTGTCGAACGGGATGCCCGCCGCTTCATATTCGGATCGCAGCCAGCCCGCACCGAGGCCGAGTTCAAGTCGGCCGCCGGAGAAGAAGTCGAGTGTGCAGGCTTCCTTGGCCAGAATGGCCGGCTGTCGATAATCGATACAGAAGACGCGGCAACCGATACGAAGAGTGCTTGTGGCCTCGGCNGCCACGGCCATGGCTGGAACCGAAGCGATATTCTGGATGGGATGATTGGCCGCTTCAAGTGCTTCCCCCGCTCCGATGAAGTGATCGGCGAGATGAAAAGCGGAATAGCCCAGATCTTCCACTCGGCAGGCGCGATCGCGCCATTGCTGGGCAGAATCCGCAGCATACGATTGGACGGCAAAACGGAAAGGTCGCGGCTGGCTCATTGGGTTATCCTAGCGGAAAGAGTGCGTGCGTTAAACAAGACAAAGGGCACCATTCCATTTCGCCGACTCGACACNACGAGTTCAGGAGAGGAGAAACTGTGCGACTTGCAGGCAAGGTAGCAGCTGTGACCGGGGGNAGTCGGAGCATTGGTCGGGGAATCGTAGAGGCTTTCCTCAAGGAGGGAGCTCGGGTGGCTTTCAATGGANGGGATGCCGAGACCGGTGGCCGCACCCTGGCTGAACTGGGGGATCCTGAAAACACGCTGTTCGTCTCTGGGGATGCGCGGAATTCCGCGGATATCCGCGCCCTCGTGGAAGCGACGGTGGAGAAGTTCGGTCGAATCGACATCATGGTGAANAATGCCGGTGGCATTACGGAGCCGGCACCGATTGCGACCTTGAGCGACGAAGCCTGGGCGAACGATATCCAGTGGAATCTAAGCAGTGTGTTCTACGGAACCAAACACGCTGTGGCTCACATGGTCCCCCAGAAATTCGGGCGGATCATCAACATCTCNTCAGTGGAAGGAAAGCTGGGCAAGCCGGGGATGGCTGGATACGTTGCGTCGAAGCACGGGGTCAATGGTCTGACCAAGAGCGCCGCCGCTGAGGTCGGGCGAGATGGTGTGACGGTGAACGCGATCTGCCCCGGTTTGATTCTCACCGATGCAGTGACCCAGGGTGGCGCCGAAACGGCAGCCGCCATGGGGATGACCTANGACGAAATGATCGATGATCTATTCCGCAAGGAGACGAAGACCGGAGAACTGAACACCGTTGAGCAGGTGGCGGAGCTTTCGGTTCTGCTCGCGAGTGATCTGGGAGGCGGGTTTACCGGAGCCCTGCTTTCCCTCGATGCGGGCATTTCGCCCTACTAGCGGCGCTTTTCCAGGACGACATCGAGTCCAGTGAGTCCCCGGAGCACATAGCTGGGTTCATACTCGATCTGGTAGCCAGGCGCGAAAGAGAAGCTCTCCACCGAGGCGGTCAGTTCTTCGAAGGCAATGCAGGCTTCGAGTCTCGCCAAGGGGGCGCCGGGGCATACGTGGGTCCCCTTCCCGAAGGCGACGTGACTTCGCAGGTTTTCGCGTGAAGGGTCGAAGCGATCCGGGTCGGGNAAGTACTTCTCNTCCCGATTGGCGGATCCGAAGATCACCCAGAGTCGATCCCCGGCGCGCANGCGGACGCCTTGCAGNTCGGTGTCTTCGGTGACCGTGCGAAAAAGCCCCTGGTTGGGGCTCGCGATTCGTAGGATCTCTTCCACCATGGGTGGGATGAGGGATGAGTCNCCCTGGACTTTCTCCCACTCGGCCGGGTTTTCAATCAAGAGCCGGATGCCGCTGGTGAGCAGCTTGGTGGTGGTCTCATTCCCGGCCACCATGAACTGGCGCATCATGCTGATGAATTCATTGACGTGGAGTTTCCGGACCTCGCCCGTATGGTCCTCGAAGTCGGCATTCACCAGGTTGGACACAATGTCGCCCACCGGGTTGCTCAANGCTTCGTCGTAGCGAGACGCCCAATATTTCTGGGATTCCACGACACCCTGNGCCGCTTCCAATCGTCTCGCATCGGTGATGCGGGCTCCGAGCGCCGCCACGGAGTCGTCGGACCATCTCTTGACGTCGGCGGCGAGGGAGGNAGACATCCCCAGCGCGTGGGAGATGGCCTGGATCGGGAACGGCATGGCAAAGGATTCAAGAAAGGAGACCTCACCCCGCTCGGGCCAGGCCTCGATGAGTTCACGACAGACATTCCGGAGCAGGGGTTCAAATTCCTTGATGCGACGAGGTCCAAAGGGTTTACCAATGGACTTCCGGTAACGCGTCTGGGCGGGCGGATCGGCTGTCAGCATGGTGCTGACGTTCGGATAGCCCTCGGCCGCGATGGCTTTGAGTTGGTCCACGATGGCCCCTTCGGGCGGCGTGGAGGGCTTTGAGGAGCGGGAGGAGTATAAACGAGGTGCACCGAGAACCTCGATGATGGCATCCATGGTGGATACGAAGTAGAGCCCGCTTGCCGGATGGCGATACACCGGGGCCTGACTTCGCAGTTCTGCGTAGTAGGGAAAAGGATCCTGCTGGGCCGCTCGGTCCAGAGGATCGTAGGTCTGCAGATCGATGCCGTCGTTCATGCTTGGCTTGTCCTCGTGCCTGGGAAGGTGCCCTACTCCGTAAAAAAGTCCGCTCGCGGCACACCCTTGGCGTCATAGACCCTCTGGACACGGTCGGGGCGGTATTTCCAGATGTCCGTTGCGATACGGCCGTAGCCACCCAGGATCTTTCGCATGTCGTGATAGAAGTGACCGTCAAAATGTCCCTGGAGCGACTCTTCATCCTCCCAGCGTTCGAAGACGTAGACCCGGCCCGGGGTCACCCGATCCGGCATCCAGGCATAGTCGAGACAGCCCGATTGTTCTCGGGTGGCGGCCACCAGGGCTTCTGCGGCGGCCAAGGCCGGCTCTCAGCTCTCAGCAAAGTTGACCGTTGCCTCAATCAAGCCCTCCTCGAGCGCATCCGGGGACGCCGGCAAATCCTCCCCAATTGCGCCGGGCCCCGCAACGGCCTCCTCCGCAACGCTCGCGTCGCTCGCGTCGCTCGTGCC
>NZGT01000100.1 GCA_002691025.1 Spirochaeta sp.
AAGACCCCGAATATGGTGGCTCCACTTCCCGACATACAAACTGACCGCGCGCCGCTAGCGGCCAATTCAGCCATGAGTCCGCCCACTTCCGGGCAAAGACCCACCGCCGCTTCCTCCAGATCGTTCACCAGCAACTCGTCCAAAACCGTGTGGCTATGCCCGACCTGCTCCAATCCCGACTCAAGAAATCGCGAGAGGGCCCGCAGCGTAGAGCCTGGAGTGGCGGGCGTCAACGAAGGATCCCGCTGATCCCAGGCCCGAAAGACTTCGGCGGTGGACAGGGCCTTTCCCGGGTTCGCCAGAAGCACGTAGAGGCTCGGGAAGCCCGAAAGAAACTGGATCTGTTCGCCAATGCCACCGACCAGCGCAGGGCTGGGATCCAGGAAGAAGGGCACATCGGCGCCCAGGGAGACGGCCAGATCGCCGAGTTCCCTCGCCGAGAGGTCCTCGGGCCAGATCGCCGCCAGGCCCCGCAAAACCGCTCCGGCATCACTGGATCCGCCTCCGAGCCCCGCCGCGGCGGGAAGCCGCTTGGTCAATTGGATCTCCAGGGAGGCCAGACGCCCCGCCTTCTCCAGAAACCCCATCGCAGCCCGGTGAGCCAGGTTGGCCGGTCCGTCCGGGACCTCCAGGTGGGCATTTTCCAGAGCGTCTTCAGCCGAGTGGCAGGTCAGGCTCGTTTCCATCGATGTACTGGGAAAGACCGAAATCGAAAGCTCATCGTGCCAATCCAAGGGCACGAACACACTTTCCAAAGAGTGATATCCGTCTTCTCGAACCCCCACGATCCTGAGTCCGAGGTTGATCTTCGCTGGCGCCTCCACCCGAATCGAGTGAGAAGCAGCCCGGTCAGAACGAAGGGGCTCCAACGGGAGCTCAGTTCGCCGCTTTGAGGAACTGAAGCCTCAACTCATAGAGAAGGCTATCGAGCAGCTTCGCCTCTTCGGGTTCCAGGTTTCCGCGGGTCTTCTCTCGGATCATTTCAAGGGTATCGATGGTCTGCTGCGCAATGGTGTGGTTGGGCTCCATGGTGGTGCCGGTATCGGGGTCGGCCACGTGACCCATCTGGTACAAGGCCGTCGTGGAAAGCGAAAGAATGAAGGTGGAGAAATCAATCGCCGGGAGTTCTGCGGCGCCAGTTGCCGGGGCGCCTTCCCCCTGCTCGCCTTCACTTTTCATGAACCCACTCCCCCTCGTTTCCCTCGGCCTCGGGATCCTGGACTTCGTGGCTGAGTCCGCGGCGAGCGGCCTCGAAACGCTGGATCACAGTCGCCGCCGAGGCCAGAGCCAGAAGCCAGAGAGCCGGCTCCATGAGCCCGAAGAAGCCACCTGCAGCCACGAGGAAGATACGCTCCCCTCGTTCGACAATCCCGCCAGGCAGCGAAATCCCCATGGCTTCGGCACGCGCCTTGATATAGGAAGTCAAGACGCTGGCCACCAGGACCATACAACTGACGTACACCATGGTGGTATCGCCGGTCAGCGCATAGTGGACCACCAGGGCCAGCAGAACCACCATATCAACCAGACGATCCAACGTGGAGTCCAGGAAAGCCCCGAATGGAGTGGCCACTCCGAAATGTCTCGCGACAACTCCGTCGACCAGATCGAAGAGCCCACCTAGGCCAAGCAGAATCGATCCAATGAAGAACTCGCCCATCCCCAATGCAAAAGCCGAGGCGCAGCAGACAACAGCGCCTACCGTGGACAACAGATTGGGATCGATTGGCCGTTTCAAGAGGATAGGCAGACCCGAGTCGATCGCGCGCTCGAGATTCTGACCGAACTTTTCCTTGATCACCTCAACACTCCTGACACGAATCACGGCTCACGTGGGCACCCGTGACTTCGCGTCCGATTCCATCCCTAGACCGCAGCGCCACTCGCGTCTGAGGCTTCCTTGGCGGGGTCCTCTTCTTCATCGGCGACATTGCCCGCCGCGTCGCTCAGCCCCTCGATTTCGGAGCCCAACTCTTCCTCGCTCACCCAACCGGGTCGATTCCGAAGGCGGCGGTCGAATTTCAGCTTGCTCTGCTCATGCCTGTTCATTTCTGCAATCCCTTTGTGATTTTCATGCCTCAATTCCCCTGTAAACGGGGCTCGCGAGCTCTTGACCCGCTAAGTGATCGGATCTGAAGAAGATCAGTCTAGCAAAAGGTCACCCAAGGGGGAGAGGGGGCCGGGGGGCACCCAGTCTCGCTGAGGATTGGTAAGCTGGGACCATACATGGCGACTTTCCACGAAAAATCGAGGTTCCGCGCTCAGGGGATGCGTCATCTCGCGCTCGGACTCGTGCTGAGCCTTGGCCTCGCTTCGGGTTGCTCGAAAGATGCCATGCTGTTCGAGGACGTCCCGCCCGCCAGCGAGCTCTACCAGAAGGGCCTGAGCCAACTCAAGGGCACTCGGATTCTCGGCCTCTATACCTGGGTCAACTACACCAAAGCCATCGAAACCTTCCAGACCATCGTCGACAACTACCCCTACAGCGAATACGAAACCGAGGCCCAACTCAAGATTGCCGACGCCTATTTTGAAAAAGGCAGCTACGACGAGGCGCTCTCCTACTACCGGGACTTCGGAGACCTGCATCCGCAAAATCCCAAAGTGCCCTACACGGTCCTGCGCTCCGCCCTCTGTCACTACAAGCAGATCCGATCCATTGATCGGGACCAGACCCCCACGAGAGAGGCCCTGAAATATCTCGAACTCCTGAGCAGTCGATATCCATATGACCCGGAGACCCGCAAGGGAGAAGTCATCCTCCAACAACTCCGCACCCAGTTGGCCGACAACATGATGGAGATCGGAGATTTCTACCTGCGACGAACGCAGTATCAATCGGCGGCCATGCGATATCGAACCGTTCTTGACGAGTACCCCGGGCTTGGATTGGATGCAGAGGCTCTATTCAAACTCGGGATCTGCTACGAAAACATGAAGAGAAAAGATGAAGCGCTGCGACTCTTCCACGTGGTGCTTGAAAACTTCTCGAACTCCAAGATGGCCAAACAAGCAGCCGAAAGAATTGCCAGTGCTGAATAATCCTTCTGCGTTCAAGACTCGAGGGCTCCGTCCATGGCCAACCTGAACTCATTGAGCCCGGTAGAAAGAGACAACTACGTTCGGGCCAAGGCCCACTTTGAACGCGGAGAAGTAGACCCCGCACTCGACAGCTTCTCCAAACTGCTTGAGTCCCGTCGAAACTTCGCAGATGTGCACTACATGGTCGGGATCCTGCTGGAACAGAAGGGCGAGCTCGACTCAGCCAGCAAGAGCCTGCAAAAAGCACTGGAACTGAACCCACGCTATGCCGAAGCCTTGTTGGCCCTCAGCAGCATCCATGAACGAAGGGGCGACTACGAGCGGGCCCGAGAACTTTCCGAAAGAGCCGCCGACGCCTCCCGTATCCCGGGCACGGACATCGACACAATCACCCACGCCAAACTCGCCAACCTGCAGGCCTCGGTGGGCGACGCCTATGTCGAAGTGGGAGAACTGCGGGAAGCCATCGACGCATACCGAAAAGCCTTGGATCGACGGCCTGACTTTCACGACATACGACATCGGCTTGGGGTGGCGCTTCGCGAAGCCGGTCTGCCACACAAGGCGAGCCTTGAATTCAAACGAGTGCTCCGGAGCAATCCGGAATTCGTGGATTCCCGAGTCCAACTCGGGTTGACCTACTACTCCCTGGGACAAGCCCAGGAAGCCGCGCAACACTGGCAGGAAGCTGCAGCCGCTGAACCCGGACGAAACGACGTCCAGCTCTACCTCAGACTCTTGTCCGATGTCCTCGAGCCCCTCGAATCCGCAGGGAAAGCAGGAAGCTGAACTGCAGGCCTTCAGCCAGTCCATCGAGCTCGCCACCCGGAAATCAGGAAAAGCAAGGGATCACGCATGAGCGAAGAAAGCGCCCTGACAAGCCTGGACGGAATCATTCTCGCGATCTTGATCATCGCCATGGCAAGAGGTCTCTTCATCGGACTGGTGCGAGAGAGCTTCTCCATCGCAGCCCTCGCAGCCGCGGTGCTCGCCGCCCGCTACGGGACGGACTTCGCAGGCCCCTGGCTTCATTCCCTGGCTCCAGACAGGCTCAGCCCGCAAGTCGCCTACTGGATTGCGGGAAGCCTGATTGCCATTATTACGGTGCTGCTGGTGGCGATGGCAGGACGGGTTCTTCGCAAGGGCGTTCACTTCGCAGGCCTCGGGTGGGCGGACCGATTGGGCGGAGCGGCCCTTGGCACGGCTGAAGGCCTGATCGTCGGGCTTCTCCTCGTCGTAGGCGCGACCTGGGTTCTCGGCAAGAACGACCCCGCCGTTGCACACTCAAAAAGCCTTGAGGCCTATGAGGTCGTACGAAGCTACTTCTCGGAAAGAGGACAGGAACTTCCGGATGTCGCCACACCCGGTGAATGGTTCTGAAATCGAAAGCCTCCCGGCTCCATCGACTCTCTCTAGTATCCGTTCTCGTGAATCAGATCGGTCAACCGATCGGTGGCTTCGGCTTCGGGAATATTACGAGCCACCACCTGCTTTCCGATGTAGAGGGTCACAAGCCCGGGCCCTGATCCGACATAACCGAAGTCAGCATCGGCCATTTCGCCCGGCCCGTTCACGATACAGCCCATCACGGCGATCTTCACTCCTACAAGGTCGGCCGTCGCCTCCTTGATCCGAGCCGTAGTCTGCTCCAGATCAAAAAGCGTCCGACCGCACGAAGGACAAGAAATATATTCAGTTCGGGTCGTTCGCAGCCTCGATGCTTGCAAGATGCGGTAGGCCAGGTCAAGCGTCGCGCGGGAATCCTCGGTTCCATCCAAGGACACCATGTCGCCGAATCCATCACAAAGCGAAGAGCCGAGATCGACCGCCGCGTCCACAGCTTGGATTCCCCGCTCAGACCTTCCTTGGCGCAAGACCAGACGGGCCTCCTTGAGGCCGCGTTCCTGCAACAACGCAACCAGGAGTCGAACGGAATGCGCACTCGGCTCTGACCCCAACGAGAACGCGAAAAGAGAAGCCTCTCCCGATGCCTCCAACACGCGATCCAACTGACCCGCGAGGCCCACAGGCCCTCCACCCAGGCACCACTCAANGGGGGTTCCGGATGCATGGGCATTGAGGGCCACATCCTTCAGCGTCGCCAATCCGTCTCCCGGCTCGACATCCACCACACAACGTGCCGCCCCCATGGGCCACCCGACNTGGCCAGAGAGCANCGAAGCGGGCAAGCGCGCTGAAATCGGGACCGAGAGCCCGGCTTCCAAGAAAACCTGCCTCAAGGCCGGGAAGGCTGCGATTTCGGCCTGGTCACGAAGCTTGAGCAGGATCGACTCGCACTCGAGTTCCGGTATTTCTCCAAGAGAAGCGACCCAGCCNTGAATCCGCGAAGACACAGCCTGCGCATCGGCAAAGCCTGGATACTGGATTTCCACCCGCACCGACTCNTCGGCCCCGACACGGAGTCCTTCCAGNGGGAAAACCTCGCTTGAGCGACGAACATGGGCATAGGGGTCGGTTGGAAAGGGAAGCGAGAAACCGGAACAGGTCTCNTCTTCCTCTGACTTGGGGTCGGAATTGCACACCGCGGAGCGAACGATCTCCTCCGCAACGGGAACCTCATAGACCGGNTCCTCTGTCAGTGAGACACGAATCGTGTCACCGACTCCATCGTGAAGAAGTGAGCCGATCCCGATTGCACTCTTGATCCGCCCATCCTCTCCGTCACCCGCCTCGGTCACACCGAGATGGAAGGGATAGCTCGGTTGCCCTGGATCCCTTTCTTCAAGGCGCGCCGCGAGNAATCGATAGGCCTGGATCGCGACATGTGTGTTCGACGCCTTCATGCTGAAGACCAGGTCACGATAATCTTCCGACTCACATATATCCAGGAACTCCAACGCGCTCTCCACCATNCCGAGCGGAGAATCGCCATGGCGGTTCATGATTCGGTCCGAAAGCGAGCCATGGTTGGTCCCGATCCGCATCGCGACCCCGTTCTGCTTGCAGCGTTGAACCAGAGGGCGAAAGCGATTGGCGACCCTCTCGATCTCCTCTGCATATTCGGACTCGCTGTACTCGCGCACTTCGAACTTCTTCTTGTCCGCGAAGTTTCCAGGATTGATTCGGACCTTCTCCACGTGATCCGCCGCAATCAAAGCAGCGTTCGGAGTAAAATGGATGTCCGCTACAAGAGGAACGGAAANACCTCGACGGCCAAGGGCACTCTTTATGACCGCCAGGTTCTCGGCGTCCCGAATGGAAGGTGCCGTCACACGCACGATCTCGCAGCCCGCTGCNACAAGGCGNTCGATCTGNTTGACGGTCCCGTCCGTATCCATGGTATCTGTGTTGGTCATCGACTGGATCCGGATCGGATTGTCGCCGCCCACTCCGACACCGCCCACAGACACCACACGAGTGGAACGCCGTTGCGGGTTCATCGGATTGAATACGTAAGGCAGNTTCATTCGACGTCAATCCTGGCTGCAACTGACACCGGGGAGTCCAACCGGCTAGTTGAGGCCACAAAGGGCATGAAANTTCTCGATGGCTTTGGCCATGTTTTCCGGGTCCTGACCGCCGGCCTGGGCAAAGTCAGGTCGACCCCCACCGCCCCCGCCCACCACCGCAGCCACGTCCCGAATCAAATCACCCGCCTTGAAACGTCCAACAAGATCCTTTGTCACGCCGATCGACAGAAGCACCTTGCCCTTGTTTTCAGCCATCAGCAACACGACCGACGAACCCAATCGGTTTCGAAGATCATCCACAAGCCCTCGCATCGCTTTGGCATCTACACCTTCCACTTGGCAGCCAAGGATCTTCGTACCTTCTAGATCTCTTGCTTGCGCGACCAGGTCGCCCGCTACGTCACCACGCTGGGCATCTTGAGTCACTTCAAGTTGCTTCTCGAGTTCTCGACGTTCGGCCAGGAGCTTCTCGATGCGGGCCGGCACCTCACCCGCAGGNACCTTGAGCACCTCTGTGGCCTCTCTCATGAGCCTATCCTGCTCGCGGATATACGCCAGAGCCCCCATGCCTGTCTGCGCCTCGATCCGACGAATCCCCGCAGCCACACCCCCTTCGGATGTCACCTTCAGCAAACCGATTTCACCCGTCGCTCCCGCGTGCGTGCCGCCGCACAGTTCCGTACTGCAATCGCCAAACGACACCACACGAACTTCATCGCCATATTTCTCATCAAAAATCGCGACCGCACCCGAAGCCACCGCATCGTCGTAGTTCATGAGACGCGTCCCGCCCTCCAGGTTCTCTTCGATCCAGCCATTCGCCAGATCCTCGATCCGCTCGATCTCTTCTCTCGAGAGCGGAGAATCATGCGTAAAATCAAAACGAAGGCGGTCGGCACTGACCAGCGAGCCCTTCTGCATCGCCTGAGGCCCCAGCACTTCCCTCAACGCCGCATGGAGAAGATGCGTACCCGTGTGGTTCCGCACCGTGGCCTGACGTCGTTCTTCCGACACCTGCAACTCGGCCTCTGTATCCACATGGATCTCACCCTGAATCACCCTGCCCTTGTGGACAAAGAGATCTTCCACCGGTTTGACGGTGTCCAGCACTTCAACACGACCCGATTGCGTCGTGATCACACCACCGTCTCCGCACTGGCCACCACTTTCGGCGTAAAAGGGGGTCTCATCAAATACCAGTTCAACCGAATCGCCTTCTCGTGCCACATCGGCCGGCTCTCCCCCTACCAGCATGGCGGCGAGATTTGCCTGGCCACTCAGGCCTTCATATCCGGAAAACCGGGTTTTGACGTCCGCTGCCATCCGGCCGTAGATGTCGGCCACCGTCTGATCGCCACTTCCGACCCAGGCTGCCCGGGCCCGCTCCCGTTGACCCTGCATGGCCGTTTCAAATGCGGAGCGGTCCACTTTCATTTCACGACTACTCAAGATGTCTTCCGTGAGGTCCAAGGGAAAACCGAATGTGTCATAGAGCTTGAAAGCAGTCTCTCCGGCCAACGTGTCCTCACCCTTCGCAGCATTCTGCTCCAACTCTTCTTCCAGCAGAGCAAGGCCCTTGGACAAGGTCTTGAGGAAACGGTTCTCGTCCTTTTCTATCTGACCGAGAATGAAATCGCGGCGCTCCACAAGATCCGGGTAGGCCCCTCCCAACTCGTCGATCACAGCATCCGCGACCTGATAGAGGAAAGGACCGTCGATTCCAAGCAGAACGCCGTGGCGTGAACCTCTGCGAAGAATCCGACGAAGCACATACCCGCGCCCTGCATTGGACGGCAGGACACCATCGCTGATCATGACGGCAAGCGTCCGAGCATGATCCGCAACCACGCGAAGAGAAACATCCTTGTCCGGATTCTCACCCAGAGCCACGCCCGAAATTTCACTGGCCCGTTCGATCAAGGGGGTGAACAGATCCGTCTCCCATGTGCTCGACCCGCCCTGGAGCACGGCCGCCCACCTCTCAAGACCTCCGCCCGTATCAATCGATGGACGAGGCAGAGGATGCATGACCCCCGACTCATCGCGATTGAACTGCATGAAGACCAGATTCCACAACTCGATCCAGCGCCCGCAATCACAAGAAGGGTCGCAGGCTTCGTTGAGGCAGTGGTCGGGACGTCCGTAGTCGAAGTGGATCTCGGAGCAGGGACCACAGGGCCCTGTGTCCCCCATGCTCCAGAAGTTCTCTTTCTCGTCAAGGCGGTAGAGCTTGGCCTCAGGTATACCGACGTTGTCCTGCCAATGGGCGTACGCCTCATCGTCCTCGCGAAAAACAGAGACCGCGAGCCGCTCTGCCGGAATGCCCATTTTTTCCGTCATCAACTCCCAGGAGAAGTCGATGGCTTCCTGCTTGAAATAATCCCCAAAAGAGAAATTCCCCATCATCTCGAAGAACGTATGATGACGAGGAGTGCGACCGACATTCTCCAGATCATTGTGCTTGCCCGAGACCCGAACGCACTTCTGCGAAGTCGTCGCTCGGTTGTAATCACGAGTCTCTTCACCGAGAAAAACCCTCTTGAAGGGCACCATGCCCGCATTGACGAACATCAACGTCGGATCGGAGTCGGGAATGACCGAAGAACTCTTCACGCGGCGGTGGCCGCGCGCCTCAAAGAAGCTGAGGAACTCTTCGCGTATATCATTGGCAGATCGAAACATCCGGAGCCTCCAGGACATGGTTCTGAAGGCCGAAATATAACCGACGCGGCAACCCTTGCCCCGAAGTCAGGGCATCTAATGGGCGACCCGGTTGTTCAAAACCGCTCGAGGTTCCAATCTTCCGCGGAACCTTCGGAATCCGGCGCGTCAAAAATGCTGGACTCGGGTTTTTCCGCCTCTGCCTCCGGCGCAAAGGCATCCCAATTCGAGTCGGAGGTCGAGGCAATTCCTCGGAATCGAAGGGCAAAATCGTCGGGATTCGACACGTGCTTGAGGGCTTCGTCGTAGGTGACCAGCTCCCGCTTCACCAGATCCATCAACGATTGATCAAATGTCTGCATCCCGTAGGTGATATGGCCTTTTGAGATGGCATCGTGAAGCTCCTTGGTACGGTCCTTGTCAGCAATCAATTCACGAGTCAGCGCCGTGGAAACCAGCACCTCCAGGGCCGGCACCCTTCCCTTCCCGTCCGCTCTCGGTACCAGTCTCTGAGAGATGACCGCCTTGAGAATCGTCGAAAGTTGAAGACGAACCTGCTTCTGCTGGTACGGGGGAAAAACCGAAATGATGCGATTCACGGTTTCAGTGGCATCCAGCGTGTGCAGCGTACTCATCACAAGGTGCCCCGTCTCAGCCGCCGTCAGCGCAGTTTCGATGGTTTCAAAATCGCGCATCTCACCCACCAGGATCACATCCGGATCCTGACGAAGAGCCGCCCGCAAGGCATTGGAAAAACTATGGGTGTCCACACCGATTTCACGCTGATTGACGATGGAACGCCGATCACGAATCAGGAACTCGATCGGATCCTCAATGGTCATGATGTGCGAAGTTCGCTGGGCGTTGATCTGATCAATCATCGCCGCCAGAGTCGTCGACTTTCCTGAACCGGTCGTTCCCGTTACCAGAACAAGACCCCGGTTCTCCTCCGCGATGGTCTCGACAATCTTGGGTAGATAGAGCTGCTCAACACTCTTGACCCCAAAGGGGATGACACGAAAGACCATCCCCATGGTCCCGCGCTGCTGGAAGACGTTGACACGGAATCGGCCCAATCCAGCCACGCCATAACCCAGATCCGCTTCACGGTTCTCCTCAAAGCGAGCCTTCTGCACCGGGTTCATGATGGAGAGTGCGATCGTATTGATCTCATCCGATGTGAAGCGCTCGCCATCCCGCAGAGGGACCAAAGCGCCATCCACACGAAACATCGGCGGCAAACCGGTCTTGAGATGGATATCGGAAGCGCCACCCTTGATGGCGACCTGCAAGATCTCGTTCAGTTCAATGGCCACGGCGACTCACTCTCCCGTCACAAGAGTCTCTTACAAGCCTCTTGAGATCTTGAGTCGATCCAGTCGCCTCCGACTCACGAGACTCTCCGGCCTGTCCGGCGATCTCCGGTCATCCCCGACTGAGGATCGTTTCTCAACGGGGCTCCACCGCGATCATCCATGCTGAAGATGGAACGCAGGCCCCATGATGACTTTCGACACACTGGCCCGTGGCCTTGAGCCAGCGATGGGAAGACATCGAGTCCCCGGGGGCGAAGCGCCTCCGCCCCCGGGAACGAGAAGAGCACCGAAGTTTCAGGCTTCCTCGGGTGCAGCCTCAGCTTCGACCAAAGGCTCCACCGGGTTCGCCAGCACAGGCAACTTCAGTCCACGAGACGCGTAGATCTGCTCGGTGAGGCGGTTGCATGCATCCGGATTGTCCTTGAGGAAGCGCCGAGCATTCTCTCGACCCTGGCCTATGCGCTCATCACCATAGGAATACCAGGCTCCGCTTTTCTCAACGAAACCATCCTCAACGCCGAGGTCGAGCAAATCACCCTCTTTCGAGATGCCTTCGTTGTAGATGATATCGAACTCGGCCTGCTTGAAGGGCGGTGCCACCTTGTTCTTCACCACCTTGACACGAGTCCGATTGCCTACGACATCGTCCCCGTCCTTGATGGCCGCGATACGACGAATATCCAGGCGAACCGAGGAGTAGAATTTCAGCGCGTTGCCGCCGGCCGTCGTTTCAGGACTCCCGAACATGACGCCGATCTTCATTCGGATCTGGTTGATGAATATGACCGAAGCACCCGACTTCGAGACCGTACCCGTGAGCTTCCGCAAAGCCTGACTCATGAGTCGGGCCTGAAGACCGACATGGGTATCACCCATGTCCCCTTCCAATTCTGCCCGAGGCACCAGCGCCGCCACCGAGTCGATCACAACGAGATCAATGGCTCCTGATCGGAGAAGCAGATCCGCGATCTCAAGAGCCTGCTCCCCGGTGTCGGGCTGCGAAACAAGGAGATCTTCCACATTGACTCCAAGTCGCCTCGCATAGTTGATATCCAAAGCATGCTCGGCATCCACAAATGCAGCCACACCTCCAGCTCGCTGAACTTCAGCAATCGCGTGCAAGGTCAGAGTCGTCTTTCCACTCGACTCGGGCCCATAGATCTCGATCACGCGTCCACGCGGGTACCCCCCGATTCCCAGCGCAAGATCGAGGCTCGGACCACCACTGGAGAAACAAGGCATTTCAAGATCCGACCCATCATTGTTCATGGTCTGGATCGCACCCTTGCCGAACTGCTGCTCAATATTGGAAACCGCGAGATCGATGGCCTTGCGGCGATCATCGTCTGCTGTCACAACCTTCATTTCACCTTTGCTCTTACCTTTGCTCTTTGCCATTGCTATGGACTCCTTCCAGTGGTCTATTTCGTAAAACGATTTAAATTCGCACTCTCATGCGGGGTGAGCGTATGTCGGAGTGGGATTCTTCCACCCGAATAGAAAACATCCTTGTCTGAGGCAGGGAATGGCATCCCCATCAATTCTTCCCATGGCCTAGCTGACCGTGACCGAGCTGGGGGTCGAGCCACCCCCCGTTTTTCTGAGCAGCCCGGGACCCACAATCTCAAGACCCAGCATTCGCCGCCGAAGCCAATCCAGCGCCGTTTGTATCGTGAGGGTCTGGTGTCTCGGCCGATCCACGGGAAATTCAAACCTTTCGACATGGATGAAATCAGGAGACGAAGGCCCAGAACCCGCCTGAGAGATCGCGACATAGACCAAGCCAACGGGCTTCTCAGCCGAACCTCCGCCCGGGCCCGAAATTCCAGTCGTAGCCACACCAAAGTCAGAACCCAGCCTTTCGCGGATTCCTTCCGCCATGGCCTGAGCCACCGGAGCGGAAACAGCACCGTGTTCTTCAAGCAAGGCTCCTGGCACGCCAAGCAAGCTCTTCTTCACTTCGTTCGAGTAGGCGACTACTCCGCCCAGGAAATAACCTGAAGACCCGGGAATCGCCGTCAGTTTCTGGGCAATTCCTCCACCGGTGCAAGACTCCGCCACAGCCACCGTCTGCCCGCCTTCGGTCAACAAGCGCCCGACCACAGCCTCCATGGGATCAGTGCCCTCGCCATAGATCAGATCTCCCAGGCGTTCTCGGATCTGTTTCGCCACCGAGTCAATCTTACGGTCGGCCTCCTCAATGGAGGAGCCCCGTGCCATCACGCGAAGGAAATTATCCGGAAAGGAGGTCCGGAAGGCCAGCTCCACATCCCCATCCCGTGCGATTCCAGAAAGTTCTTTTTCCAGAGTCGACTCCCCCATACCAAACGTGCGGAGCATTCGAGTCCGAATACGAACCACTTCGCCGGCCGAATCCAAACGAGCTTCGATTCGTGGAAAGACCTGTTCGTCGAGCATCCGGGTGAGTTCCCTGGGAACACCGGGAAGACAAAAGAAGACAGTCCCCTTCTCTTCCACAGAAAAACCCGGAGCCGTTCCTTCGGGATTGGCCAGGATGTCAGCCTCGGTGGGAAAGAAGGCCTGCTTGCGATTCGTCTCCGCCATTTCGCGACCGACTCGGGCAAAGAAAAGGCGCATGGTCTCAAGAGAATCCTCATCGAGCTGAATCTCTCGGCCCAGGGTCTCGGCCAGCACCTCAGTGGTAATATCGTCGCGTGTGGGCCCGAGCCCCCCGGAAACGATCACCAGGTCGCTTCGTTGAATCGCCAACTCAAAGGCCGCTTTCATATCCGCCGGGTCATCTCGAAGAGATACCTGATACTGGCACTCCAGATCAAGTTCCAGCAAACGTTGCGCAATCAACGCCTTGTTGGAATCGACGATCTCGCCACGAACCACTTCGTCTCCAATTGTCAGGATTTCGACCTTCACGCCAATCCATTCCCCAGATAAAGAGCCCAGTCCTGAATGGCGACAAGAGTGTCCTTGACCATTTCTCGCCAACGAATCGAGACGATCACAAAGGCGGGAACCGTCACGGCCACCGCCGCCAACCCCCCTGCCACTATGTCGTCTGCCATCACACCCGCTCCTCGCCTGAATCTGTCTTCGGCCCACTTCACCGGACCTGGCTTGCGAATATCTAACCATCTGAATGCGACAAATGCGGTCACAACCAGGAACCAACGAAGATCAATTCCGGATTCGGGGAAAAAAGGCAGCCCTGGGAGGCGCAAGGCGCCGAGCGGAAGGCTGTGAAGCAGGACCAGAGGGGTGAGGGCGATCCATTGGCCCACCACTTCATCAATCACGATTCGTCCATCATCGTGGCGCCCGAAATACTGCTCTGAGGCCGTGGATGCCCAAATCCCAACGACGGAAGCCAGCACCAGCAAAAGCATGTAAAGCGGAACGCCAAGCCGGTCCATTCCGGCCACAAAGAGCAGAACCGCCACCAAGGCACCCCAGGTGCCCGGTGCCCATGGGCCAAAACCCACACCGCCGGCTGTGGCGATCCATACAGCCAGGCCTTTCTGAGCGTGGCCGGACGTAGACTGCCCGGGCCCACTCCCCTGGGAGCGTCCCGAAGCATCCGGCTTCTCAGGTGCCCGAGTGCCCGCAGCCGCGGGATCCGGCGCGGAAGAAGACTCGTAAGATCCTGTTTTATCTCCGTTTTCCTGATTTTCCAGGATTCGACTCCATCCCCCTTGAGCGGGGATATCCGACGGACCAATGATTCAACGGGGGGGAGAAGCGACATCAAAGGTAGCCCCGAGCATCCGAGGCAGTCAATCCAAAAAGGCGAAATAAAGGTGAAAACGTATTCTTTGCCCATCCAGCCGCTACAATGCGCCCCGCATGCGTGTGCTTGGTGTAGACCTAGGAAGCAAGAGGATTGGCCTCGCCCTCTCAGACTCTGAGGCCAGCCTTGCGTTTCCTGCAGGCACCTTGAAAAGCGTCGGGCGCAAAGCCGATATCGCAGCGCTATGTGAATTGATCCAAGAGCGCGAGGTCGAAAGAGTCGTGGTCGGCCACCCGCGGCATATGGACGGCCGAAAGGGACCCGAGGCCGAATCGGCCGAACGATTCGCCCGCGCCCTGAGTCAGGCATCTGGCGTTCCCGTTGACCTCCTCGACGAACGCTGGACCAGCATGGAGGCCGAACGGGCACTGAGAGACATGGGGCATGACTCTCGACGGAGCCGCAAGCATGTCGATGAAGTCGCCGCCGCGCTCATCCTTCGCACCTATCTCGCTATGCCGGATCAGGTGCGAAGATCCCAGGAAAAGACGTCGAAGTGATCGTGCGCTGGATCGCCGCTTTCATCCTGATCGGAATGGGAGGACTCTACTTCCTGGCGGAGTACGGGAGAATCCAACTCGAGCCTGTGGCCGCCACGGCCGCTCCGCAGCTGTTTGAAGTCCAGCCTGGAAGCACCTTCCGGTCTGTCGCCAATCGGCTTCAACAAAACGGCTTGATCCGAAATGCCCGACTCGCCGTCTGGCTGGGTCGATACAACGAGATGGACGGACGACTCCAAGTGGGACAATACGAACTCTCCCCGCACCAGAGCACAAACGAGATCCTCGAAGCCATCACCGAAGGCCGCATCAAGACCTGGCGCGTGACCCTACCCGAAGGCAGCCGATCCGATGAAATTGCAGAAAGGCTTGAAGCCAGTGGCCTCGTGGAGAGCGAGCAATTCAAGACCGCTCTAGGAAACCAGAGACTGGCCGAGGATTTAGGGGTGCCCTCAGTCAACTTCGAAGGGTATCTCTATCCGGACACTTATTGGCTTCCTCGTGGGCTTGGTTCGGAAGAAGTGATCCGTATCCTGGTCGAACAATTTGATCGGGTCTGGGAAGCTGAAATCCAACCTCAGGCCGCACAAGCGGGCCTATCCAGGAATGAGGTGGTCACACTGGCTTCGATTGTCGAGAAAGAGACTGCTGCGTCGCTTGAGCGACCTCGTATCGCGGCTGTCTTTCTCAATCGCCTTGAAAAAGGGATGCGCCTGGAAACGGACCCCACCGTCATCTACGGAATCGAGGACTTTGACGGAAACCTTCGCCGCCGACATCTGAACGACAAGAAAAACCCCTACAACACCTATCAACACTTCGGGCTTCCGCCGGGTCCCATTGCCAGCCCCGGACTCGCTGCTCTCCAATCGGTCGTCAATCCGGAAGAAACCGACTATCTATATTTCGTCTCGAAAAACGACGGGACGCATAAATTTTCGAAGACCTATGCCGAGCACGTAGAAGCGGTCAATGAACATCAACGACGGAAACGCAGGTAGATTTGAATGAATGCCTACTTTGAAGAATTGGATGACTTCTACAAGAATCGCGTGCCCGACCATTGGAATCTCAGTCTCGAAAAGCAGGCTGAGACCGCGCGACAAGATGGAGAGGAAGCCCAACGCCTACTCGAAGAGATGACAGAAGTGCGGGCCACCATCGACATCATCGTGCAAGACGGGCAGGACGAGAAATCATCCCACTACCATCTGAACATAGATGCAGGACGCATGCATGCCGGACAGGAGGGTCTCCGCTCGCCCTTTCTCACGCTCTGTCATGACCGCGAGAGTTTCGAAGTGCTCCGTGAAGAATCCGGCGATTCCATCCTGGGTTTCCTGGGCGCACTCGCGGGTCAGCAGGACGACCTACAGCTCACGCCGGGTCGAATCCGCAATCTCAGCGGGATCAACGGAACACTCTCGTTCCAACTCACGGGCGAGAAACCCATGACCCTGGAAGCCCGATTCGGTGACACGGAAAGCGAAGAGCAGACTCGTTGCTTCGTTCGCCTTTCTCGGGAGACCTTTCAAGACCTGAAGACAGGCGCCATCGCACCGCAGGACGTCTTCCTCAACGGACTGGTCGAAATCGAAGGGGATATGCAGATGGCCATGCAGATTGCGCTTGCAGCCGTCGCACCGAGCTGAAGAACTCCACGCTCGGCCTCGAGGTCAGATCGAACGGCATGGAAGCAGACGGTCGATCCGTTGCGGCTATTCAGACAGGCTCGGTTCAAAGAGAGAAACCGCCTTCTCTCCACCCAGTGTGGTAAGCAAGGTCGTCAGCTTCGGCCCCCGATCACGACCCAGCAAGAGGTCGTAGACCACGGGACAGAGCGTCTTCAAGGTGAGTTCGGTCCCTTCACAGAGCCCCTGCATGTGTGGAATGAGGTCCGGTTCACTGATATCCGGCTCTGCGCGCATGACTTCGACCAGACGGTGGAGCGCACGATGCTGATCCGCCGACAATGGCTGCTGGACCGGCTCGGATCGGATCTGGAACCGGAATTCCTCCGGTGCATAGGTGCGGGTCCAGTTCCAGCAACAGATCGCTCGCTGCCGACATGCCTCCGCATCGGCTTGGCTCTGGATGTCACCGCTCTTTTCGTAGTAGGCGACCACCCGGTCTACATCCCCGTCATAAGCCTGAAGCAACATGGAGAGCCCTCGGAAGGGAGCAGCAAAAGGGACGGCCTCCCCGGGTACGATTCGAGCCCCCGACGGCGAAGCCAGTTCCAGCGTTCGGCGGGCAATCTGACGTTTCTTGTCCGCCTTGCTTCCGTCCTCGCTTTCGTGGGCCAATCGGGTTGCTCGATCAAAATCCTCGTAGAGTCGAAGCACATCGAGATCAAACGAAATCTGGAATTCGCTTCCGGGGCGCTGGGACGCAAAGATCCAGCGCAGAATCATGGGCTCATAGATTTCGAGACAGTCCGCCACCGTAACCACATCACCGGAGGAACTCGAGATCTTGCCTCCCTTTCCCTTGATCCGGACGAAGTCATAGGAAATGTATTGTGGAGCCTCACCACCATAGACCCGGTCCACGATCACGGAGCCGGTATCGTAGCTCCCCCCTGCACTGCTGTGGTCCTTTCCTCCTGGCTCAAAGAGGACTCTTTCCACGGACCAGCGCATGGGCCAATCGATGCGCCAGGGCAACTTGACGTTCCCACCCTGCCTGAGATCCAACTTGGCCTCATGCCCGCAAGACCGACACGAATAGGAGACCTCCCATTCCCCAGACCACTTGAAATCAATCTCATCCCGACCGCAGGAATCACAAAAACCAGCCAAAGGAAGCCAGTCCTCGGGAAGAGGTTGAGTGCGGTGGGAGTTGAGAATCTCCCGAAGAATGTCTTTTGATTCGAGCGCACGGCGTATGCCGTCCGCATAGTCACCCGCCCGATAACGAACCGACTGCCGAATGAATTCCGGCTCGATCCCAAGAGGAGCGAGACTCTCTTCAAAGAGAGCCACGAAGTGGGAAGCATAACTATCGTGCTCTCCAAAGGGGTCTGGCACATCGACCACGCTCCGGCGGAGGTTCTCCTCGAGCAGATCCGGCCGAGGCATTCCAGCAGGTACCTTGCGAAAAACGTCGAAATCATCCCACGAATAGATGAAACGGACTTCGGCGCCTTGATCGCGCAGAGCCCGGGCCACCAGGTCGACCGTTATGACTTCGCGAAAATTCCCGATATGCACGACACCGGACGGCGTGATCCCCGCCGCCACCGTTACCCCGTCTCCTTCCTCGCTGGAACGCAGTGTGCGAAATGCGGCCTGATCGGCCCAATGCGAGAAATAAGGATCCCGAACGTTCTGCTTCGACGATTTTGAACTCATGCGGCCCGAATTGTCACGCAGAACGGTTGGGCACGCCAACCCGGACAGCAAGAACTTCGCAGATCAGCGCGAACTCGTCGCACAAAAAAGACTAGGCCAGAGCCACCTCTCGAAGCAGGGAGATCCGATCAAGGGCTTCGCCTGCTCCATGGACAACCGCCGTATACGGATCCTCGCTTCTCACTATCGGAAGCTTGGTTTCCTCACGGAGAACCTGATCCAGGTCCTGGATCAGGGAGCCTCCACCCACCAGCATGATCCCACGATCGACGATATCGGCCGCAAGCTCAGGCGGGGTCTTTTCCAGGGTCAGATGGACGGTTTCGATGATGGCATGAAGCGGCTCTACCAGCGCGTCCCTGATTTCCTCGGTGGTCGTCACCACGACTTTAGGGATACCCGCAACCAGGTCTCGGCCCTTGATCTCCATCGCCGCTGACTCACTCTGGCTCCATGCGCTCCCGATATTGAGTTTGACGTTTTCAGCGGTGCGCTCACCGATCAACATATTGTATTTGCGACGGACATAATTGACGATGGCCTCGTCCATGGTATCTCCGCCGGTTCGAATCGACCTTGAAGTGACAATTCCCGATAGCGAGATCACAGCGACATCCGTGGTCCCCCCTCCAATATCCACAACCATGTTTCCGGCAGGCGCTGTCACGTCAAGGCCCGCACCGATCGCCGCAGCCATTGGCTCTTCGATCAAGAAGACTTCTCGTGCACCCGCAGACAAAGCCGATTCACGCACGGCCCTCTTCTCAACGCTCGTGATACACGGAGGCACGCAAACGACAATCCGAGGACGTGCGACAATTCGACGGTTGTGGGCACGGGCGATGAAATAGCGAAGCATCGCCTCGGTCACCTCGAAGTCGGCGATCACACCGTCCTTGATCGGACGAATCGCCCGTATCGAACCGGGCGTGCGCCCAAGCATCTCCTTGGCGGCATGACCCACGGCCAGGACCCGTTGGCCGCGACCATCACCACTATCAGAAACAGCGACCACACTGGGCTCAGAACACACCAAGCCATCACCTCGGCGATAAACCAGTGTGTTCGCAGTCCCCAGATCAATCGCCAAATCATGGGAAAACAAGCCGGCTAAAGATTTGAGCAACATAGAAGAATCCTTCCGAGGGTTTCCGGGCCACCGCGCTAAAGCGAGACCCTCCGAAAGAACTCATCGGCAGACTCCATGCAGTCCTGAAGGAAAACTCCACAAACGCACACGAGCTGCACGTACAGACAGGGATGCCTGCTCGTGGGTGCAGTCGTCCCATGGGGACGTTGACCAAGGACCTAATACGACGTGGGAAGGCATGTTGGACCGGGGCATTCTCCACCCCACCCCTACCGAATGGAGCTCAAGGGTTCGTAAGAGACCCTGCAGCCTGCCCTGGCGACACAGAAGGAACGGGCGCCTTCGGATCGCTTTCAACCAGCACTTTGAGTTCTTCCACGCGCTGATCCAGGTCGCCCACACGAATCCGTACATCGCTGAACCGGTCGTCGTACGCCTTGATCTGACGCTGGGCTTCAAGCAGCGCGGAATCCAAGCGGCTGACCTCAAGCTCCAAGCCTTCAGCGCGACGGTACTGCTGAAAAGCCAACGCCATTCCCATCAGGAGCCCGACCAATCCCCAGAGCCATACACCGCCGCTCCGACGAACACGGGACGCCTCCTGAGGCTTGGGCGCCGAGGTCGTGGCCGAGAACTCTTCAGCCGACTCGTCGGGCTGCCCGGCTTCTTCTCCCACTACTCGCAACTTGGATTCTTCGCCCAGCGCTTCCACGGTGCCCCTCCATACTGATTCACGCGTCAGAGAGACTCTCGCAGATTCGTAAGGAAATGAGAAGGCTGAAAAACGATTTCCCAAACGCCGCCCGGAGAACCCGGAGCAACCTCAGGACTGGATCACCAATTTCGAGAGACTGGTTTTACGCAGGTTCGTCTTCTGGATGGTTCGTACCAGTTCGGCCACCTTCTCGGTATCCGTTTCGAAAGGATTGTTGCAGATCACCCGAACGTTCAGGAGATTCCCCAAACGGATATTGGACCAGTCGAGGTCGTATTGGATCGAATTCTCTCTGGCCAGTTTGATGAACTCCCCACGCATACGAGCCCGGGTGTCCGGCGGCGGCTCCGTCTTGGCCAGATCAACCGCTTCGTCATCAAAAAGGCGATCCACGGCCCCATTTCTTTCAAGGAGGTGGTAGAGGCTGCGCTTTCGCTGGATGTCGTGGTATTGCAGATCCATCATGAAGACCTTGGGATCATTCCATGAGGTACCGTGGCGATCGATATAGGATTCGATCATACGACGCTTGATGACCCAATCTACCTGACGATCCAATCGGTTGGGGTCATCATTCAAGCAGTCGAGCACGTGCTGCCACATGCCCACCGCCTCTTTGTGCTCATCATCCACCGGATACTGCTCGATATATTTCTGCGCCATCTCGCAGTACTCCATCTGGATCTCGATGGGCGAATACTCTCGACCGTTATCCAGACGAAGCTTACGCTTGCAGGTCACATCATAGGTGATGTCCTTGATCGCCTTGACGGGATTGCGAAGCGTGAAGTCCTTGTTGATGTAATTATCTTCGATCATCTGGAGCACAACCGAGCAGGTTCCCACCTTGATGAAGTTGGTGTACTCGCTCATATTCGAGTCGCCGACGATGACATGGAGCCTGCGATACTTCTCTCGGTCGGCGTGCGGTTCATCCCGGGTATTGATGATGGACCGGTCATTCGTGGTCGTCCCAGAGATCTTCTGATAGATGTGCTGCGCCCGCTGACTGATGCAGTAATGGACCCCGTCCTGGGTCTGGAAGACCTTGCCAGCGCCCGTATAGATCTGACGCGTCACCAGGAAGGGAATCAACTGCTCGGCCAGGTAATAGAAATCTACATCCCGATCAACGAGATAGTTTTCGTGACAGCCGTAGCTGTTCCCGACGAAATCCGTGTTGTTCTTGAAGATCGAGAGCTTCCCAGGAATCCTCTCCTCACGGATCTTCTCTTCCGCGTACTGTTGGAGATCCTCTAGAATCCGCTCTCCCGCCTGGTCGTATATGATCAACTGCTTGGGCGAAGCGCACTCCGGCGTCGCATACTCCGGATGACAACCCGTATCCTGGTAGAAACGCGCTCCATTCTCGAGAAACACGTTGAGAAAGTGCTCTGTCGTGATGAGCTTCTCAAAGAGAAACCGGATCGCTTTTTCTACAGGAAGTGTTTTACGCCCTTCCGGCGTAAAAATGATCCCGTATTCAGTCTCTATTCCATAGATTCGCTTCTGCATTCATCCCGCCAATCTTTCGCAAGTAGGGATCCTACAAACCCGACTCAATTCGTCAGCAGGTCTCGCACCTGCTCTACCGACAGACGCTCGAACTTCCTGCCACGTTTGGCACTGCGCATGATCGAAACCTCAAGGCTTGACTCGTCCAGGCTGGATGTCCGATCCGCGCCTCCCTCCAGAGCCCGAACACCCAGGCGGAGTATCGAACCGACTTCCATGCCCTCTTCATATTCACCCGACATGACACCCTCGACGTCATCGACATTTCCACCAATGACGCAGAATCGACTGTGCTCACTTATGAAGCCATCGAAGGTCACGCGGTACAGTCGGTTCCGGCAGTCATCGTCCCATCGATCGTCGCCTACTTCAGCAACAATGATTTCGATCTCAAGCGGCTTCGGGTCTCGTGTAAAAGCTTCTCCGATGACTCGGGAATACTCGTTCGCAAGAGCCTTACCGCCTACGTCTTCCCGACTGTAGGCGTACCCTTTCGTATCGGCGTAGCGAACGCCGCCCTTCCGGAGTTGATCGAATTCACTGAATTTGCCTACACCCGCAAAAGCGATGCGGTCATAGATCTCGCCGATCTTGGAAAGGCTCGTCGCATTCTCTGCCACCAACAGAACACCCTCTGAGTATTCTGCGGCAATGATCGACTTCCCTCTCGCAATTCCCTTCCGCGAGAATTCAGCCTTGTCGGCCATGATCTGTTCAGGAGACACATAGAACGGGGCACTCATGCTCGCGCTTCTCCATTTCTTCGTTCTGAGACAACCGAACGGTACGCTTCCTCGATTTCGGATTCGACACCATCTTCCACGCCATCACCACTGCATATCTTGATGACCGGGTAGATGCCTCTTTCCAGATCCACTCCACCGGTGGCACGGTCCTCGTCCGCCGCCGCGGTCAACGCCCTGACCGCCAGCACCACCGACTCTGCACGTGTTATATCAGGTCGCCAGAACTGCTTGAGTGTCTCCCTGGCATAGATTCCACCAGACCCGGTCGCGTCAAACTCCGTCTCTTCGTAGCGCCCACCCGTGATGTCGAATTTCCACAGACGGCCGGTTTTCCGGCGTGAATCGAAACCAGCAAAGAGCGGCACCACGGCCAACCCCTGCATGGCCGCTGGCAGATTCTGTCGGAGCATCTGGGAGAGCTTGTTTGCCTTCCCTTCCAACTCCAGCGCCTGTCCTTCAATCTTCTCGTAGTGCTCGAGTTCCACCGACAGAACCCGGGCCATCTCGATGGCCGGACCGGCTGCTCCCGAAATGGCCATGCAGGAATAGTTGTCTGTCGCAAAGACCTTGACGACGTCCCTCGAGGCCACGGAATGTCCCGCAGTAGCAAGTCGATCTCCAGCCACAACGACACCGTCTGCACACTTCATGGACAGCACAGTCGTCCCGTGAGGAATCGACTCCAGTGCCGCCTGACTCCATACTGCTTCATCAGGCAGCAGGTGAGGATGCTCTATCCGCAAAAGGTCGAAGAAACTCGACCCGTTATATTGGGCATTCAAACGCACGCTTCCCTCCATGACGGTATTCGTCGGCATAGACCGATTGGCCACCATCGGAAAATCACTCCCCGCCGCGCTGCACGTAGTTCTTCACGAACTCTTCCGCGTTCTCTTCGAGAACCGAGTCGATTTCATCGAGCAGGGAATCCATGTCTTCTTTTATTTCCTCGCCCTTCTTGGCAATCTTCTTGCTGGAACCACTGCCCCCTTCAGGGCCGGAATCCCCACCGCCTTTTGCCTTTTCCTTCTGCTTCTGATCCGAACCCGCGGCCATGAAGACCCTGGCCCGATCAGATGCGTGCTGATGGGCTGATCGCTCTATGAATTTTGCCATCGGTCTACCTCTCCAGTTTTCTTGTGTGCACGATTGTTCAGGACTTATCGTCAGTCCATATTGGCCAGCAACGACTTCGCGTTCTCGGATTTGTCCAGAAGTTCCTCGACGTGGGCCTGGGTGCCTTTCAGAGGCTCATTCATCATCACCCTCTTGATGGGATCATCGTCCACACCAAACGAGATCGAATCCCAGTTGACTCCAAAAACCTCGCCCGGATAACGCCGAAGACACTCACCACGAAAGAAAGCCCGGGTGTCCGCAGGAGGTCTGAAAACTGCATTATTGATCTCTTCATCAGTGCAGATACGTCGCATCTTGCCCTGGCGTTCGAGCATGTGATAGAGCCCTTTGTCCGGGCGCGTATCATGATATTGAAGATCCATCATCTGGACTTTCGGGTCCTTCCAATCAAGCCCCTGGCGATCCATGAAGCTCTCGATCAGTGCTTTCTTCGCCACCCAATCAATGCGATCCCTCAGTTCCATGGGATCGCTGGCGAGCAGGGTCATGACTTCTTGCCACTCTGCCAGAACCTCGCGAACCGCATCGTCCACGGGGTTCCGCTCGGCATAGGTCAAAGCCATCTCGAGGAATGCAGTCTGGATCTCCACGCCCGTCATCTTCTTGCCATTATCCAGCTGGATTTCCTGCTTCAAGCTCGGATCGTGGGATACATCCTTGATCGACTGGACGGGGTCTCGCAAAACGAGATCCTGATCAATCGCTCCGTCCTCGATCATCGAAAGAATGAGCGCCGTCACACCGCTTCGCAGATAGATCGTATATTCACTCATGTTCGAGTCACCGACGATGATATGAAGGCGGCGATATTTTTCCCGATCGGCATGCGGCTCATCGCGCGTGTTGATGATCGGACGCTTCACCATCGTATCCAAAGCCACTTCCGTCTCGAAGAAGTCGGCCCTCTGGCTGATCTGGAAATCGCATCGCTTCGCGCGATTTTCGCTGCCGACCTTGCCGGATCCGCAAAACACCTGCCTGGTCGCAAAAAACGGAAGGAGATGCTCAACGATACGCTTGAATGACGCTCTACGATCCATGAGATGATTCTCATGGGAGCCATAGCTGTTGCCTTTGTGGTCGCTGTTGTTCTTGTGGAGGAGCATCAAAGCCCCTTCAGGCAGAAGCTCGGTGGCTTCACGCCGACTGATCTCCATGACACGCTCACCCGCCTTCTCATGCATCACGAGATCACGTGCGTTGGTCACCTCCGGACAGGAGTACTCGGGATGCGCATGGTCAACGTAATAGCGAGCCCCATTGATCAGCGTCTTGTTGCGGGCAATGTTCTCCTGCTGGTTGGGCGTATACTTTTCGCCATCCACCTGAAAACCACGAGCATCTGCCAGCGGATTTTCCTGATCGTAATCCCAGAGAATCCGACCTTCCGGATCTTCGCGATATGCGTTGACCAGAAGCACGCAGCTGGAAATGGGATCGAAGTCAGGACTATTCTTTACGATAATCCCGTACTCGATCTCTGTGCCCATGATGGTGGGTATCGCCATCGAAGCTCCTAAGAAAATCGGTCCCTGGAAAGAATCGATCTCTGCAACAAAATTTGGAATCCAGACTACCGCTCATCCCACAAGCACGAAGGAATCAAGCCTCCGAAACAACTCCTAGAGATATTGACCCTGGCCACCAGTGGTCACGGTCTCGATTGTCTGCTCCTTGCGCTCCATCCCGGTAATCAGGGTCCGGACATTGATGATCCGCTCACCCTTACGGCCCGAAATTCGAGCCCAATCGTCGGGATTCGTGGTATTCGGCAGATCTTCATTCTCCTTGAACTCTTCGCGAACGGAATCGATCATATCCTCGTACCGGATACCTCCGTCGCCGTCATCAATCATGCGCTTGACCGCTTTGCGCTTGGCTCGCGCCACAATGTTCTCGATCATGGCTCCACTCGCAAAGTCCTTGAAGTAGAAGATTTCCCGCTCGCCCTTCGCGTAGGTCACCTCAAGGAACTTGTTCTCTTCTCCCGTTGAGTACATGTTCGCTATGACTTCATCGATCAAGCCAAGACAAACGTCTTCCGCATCGTTTCCATATCGCTCAAAAGCACTCTGGTGGATCGGAAGGTTCGACGTCAGATACTTCCTGAAGATTTCCCGTGCCGCCGCACCATCCGGACGCGAGACCTTGACCTTGAGGTCCAGACGTCCCGGCCTGAGCACGGCAGGGTCGATGAGATCCTGACGATTACTCGCACCGATCACGATCACATTCTGCAAGGATTCCACGCCGTCAATTTCAGAAAGGAACTGAGCAACCACCGTCGCCTCCATGTCGGAGGAAACACCGGACCCTCGCATTCGGAAGAGCGAGTCCATCTCGTCGAAGAACACCACCACGGGACTCTCTTCAGAAGCTTTCTCACGAGCCTTCTTGAAGACCTCCCGAAGCTTGCTCTCGGTCTCGCCCACATACTTGTTCAGAAGCTCCGGCCCCTTGACATTGAGGAAGAAGGCCGCCGTTTGACGACCTGTCCGCTTCTCGATCTTCTTGGCCAGGGCGTTCGCTACAGCCTTGGCAATCAGTGTCTTACCACAACCGGGAGGCCCGTAGAGCAAGATGCCCTTGGGCGGATTGAGTTCATAATCCTGGAAGATCTCAGGATGTAGATACGGCAACTCCACCGAGTCCCGCAAGATCTCGATCTGATCTCCCAAACCTCCGATATCGTCATAGGTCACGTCCGGCACTTCTTCGAGCATGACTTCTTCCACGGCCGATTTCGGCATCTTCTCGAATGCATACTGGGTCCGCGGATCCACCATCAATCGATCGCCAACTCGAATCTTCTCAGCTCGAAGAGGCTCAGCCAGATTCACGACGCGCTCGTCGTCCGTATGCCCCAGGACCATGACCCTGCTCTCGGAGACCACGTCCGCCACAGTCACAACCTCGCCGCGCTGCGTATACCCAGCCGCTTCAACAACATTGAAGGCTTCATTGAGAACGACCATCTGGCCCTCCTCAAGCTGGAAGGCATCGAGATCGGGGTGGACATTGACTCTCATATTTCGTCCATCCACGAGGATCTCGGCCGTATCATCCTTGTTCGAACGCAAGAAGACCCCATAGGAATTCGGCGGAGCGCAGAGTTTGTCTACCTCTTCCTTCAGCAACTCGATCTGCTGCTTGGATTCCTGCAGCATGCCCACAAGCTTCTCATTCTGACGTTCAGAATCCCGATGTTGAACACGGACCTGCTCGTAGCGTCTCCTGAGCGTCTCGAAGTCGGTCAGGAGACGATCCAAACGGTGCCGGAATTCACCGGAGTCGCTCCCGAAAAACCGCATCGCGTCCTGCAGGTCGTCAGCGCCGCTTTCGCGCCGTCCTTCACCGAAAGGCAAGGACTCGTCCCCTTCCTCTCCCGGTGCAGGAGACATACGCCTCATCACGTCTCGTACAAAGCCAGACCGCCCGTTGCCCGAATCAGAATCATGTTCGCTCATGCCACCCTCTCCTCGTTCGTCTCGCTAACGAATGATTGGATCTAACCTTCAGCCGCTTAAAAAGCAAAGACCGTGCCGACTATTCAATTGCGCTAACGACGACGGCAATCCCTCACAGGCCTTACGAGTTGAACCACCGTCCCCACTCCTACTTTCGACCCGATCCCTGCTCGGGTTTAGGACGTATTTCCAGGACGAGGGGTTCCCGGCTGCCGACTCTATTGTGCCAGGGGGGCAATGACCCGCGGGCGAGGTCACTGGGCGGATTACAAAGCGAGTATCTGCCGGACGCTGAAGAGTCCGGGAATTCAATTCGCAGCGGCTCGTGCCTGGCCTACGAAGAACACCGAAAGCGGCAAAGTTCCCGAAATTACGCATGTTTTGCCTTAAAAAAGTCTACCCACTGGACTTGGAGTGTCAAGCGTATCCGGCCGGTTCAATACCCATGCCCCGCTCGAATTCATCAGAAGCCAAATACCAAACGCCAATCCCTGACAGTGACGACAAATTTATAACGATGGTTTACACGGAACCCGCCTCAGAAGCGCGGAGATGAACTGCGATGCGCGCCCGCAAAGCTTTGCGGAACCCCCCTGAGTTCATTCAAAAGCCGTGAAACAGACCGTCCACTTTTCCCTACATGCACTCAAATAACTCCGGCATTATTCGTTCCTGCCCCGGTCAACAAAATCGATCTTTTGACTGAGAAGGAGAATGCGCGAAGGATTCGAGAGGAACTCAACTTCCATGAATAGGAAGAATTGATTCCCTCCATCCACCGTGCTTCCCGGGGGCAAAAGCAAAGTGCGCCCCTCCTCGCCCGTCGCAAATTACGGAACACCACCCATATCGATCAGTTCAACATCGTCGGGCTTTCGAAAGACAAACACGGAATCGTCCGGCGATTGATTGAGCACGATCTCACGAAAGCTGAGAGTGGTCCGATTGCCGAAAAGATCGTAGACGGAAGTCTCGGAAACCAGCCCCGATCGCCGATCGACCGTGGCCCGGATCTTCTCATAACTCGCGGGATTCCTGGGGCTCAGCTCCAGTTCAACTCCATCTGAAGAGCAAGCCGTTTCCTCTACCTCGAAGAGATCCCGAAGGCGAGCTTCACCAAGAAGGAACTGAAGAGCCGCCCCTGCCAGGTAGCCCCGGCCGACAGAAGCACGAGTCACTTGTTTCGCAGCCACATCGTAGATCCAGAGCACCTCGCCATTGCTCACGACCAGACTGGGATCGGGATCCCGGTAGCTCCAGCGCATACGGCCAGGCTTCGCCAGAACCACGTTTCCAGCGCTCTCCAATGCCTCTTGAGGCGAAGTGCCGGCCAGAACAACCGATTCACTGGTCTGCGTGAAGACCGCAGAGAGGGCCTGGATTTCGTTATAGCGCGATTGCATCCGTTCCAGTGCGGCATCGGCATCTCCGCAAACCGCAGCCGGGTCATCATCCGCAGCCTGTGCATTCATGCCTTCAGCAAGACTGCAGAACACAAGAAGAACGGCAGAGAGCCCGAGAGCCTTCGCCCGGCAGCGGCCTCGCCTGCGGATTCCCTCAACCACCGACATATCCCACCTTTACTCGTCGAGTCGATGGAGGGATCTTCACTCCTCGCTCGGATCCCGCAAGAACACCTCGCGCGAACGAGTGCCCACTTGAGGGCCGATCATGCCATCGCGCTCCATCTGTTCAACCATCCGAGCGGCACGGTTGTATCCGACCTTGAGTCGACGCTGGACATAGGAGATCGAAGCATTCCGGGACTCGGCCACCACGGAGACAGCCTGGTCGAACATTTCATCGGCCTCTTCGTCGGCCGCAGGATCCGAACCCTCCGCCGATTCTCGGGTGAATTTGACGAGTTCTTCATCAAAGACCGGCTTCCCTTGCTCGCGAAGGAACTCCACGAGTTCAACCACTTCCGACTCACTTACGAAGCAGCCGTGCAGTCGCTCCACCAAGGCCGTTCGAGGCGCAAGGAAGAGCATGTCTCCCAGACCCAGGAGGTTCTCCGCCCCCTTCTGGTCGAGAATCGTTCGCGAGTCGGTGGCCGAGGAAACCTGGAAAGACACCCGAGAGGGGAAATTGGCTTTGATCACACCGGTGAGAACATCGACGCTCGGCCTCTGGGTTGCCAGAACAAGGTGGATGCCGGCGGCTCTCGCCATCTGGGCCAGCCTCTGAAGCGATTCCTCCACATCCTTCGCCGCCATGACCATCAGGTCAGCCAATTCGTCGATAACCACGACAATGTAAGGCATTGTGGCCCAGGCCATCTCTTCGACAACCTCTTCACCATCGGCCGATCGGGTCTTGATCTCGAAGAACTTGTTACCCGCTTCGATCTGTTCACGCGCCTTGGCGTTGAACTGGGCCACATTACGGACCTGAACCGAGCTCATCATGAGGTAGCGCTCTTCCATCTTGCGCACGATGCCCTTGAGCGCTGCCGCCGCCCTCTTGGGGTCTGTCACTACATCCGCAATGAGGTGAGGAATTCCCTGGTAGATCGACAACTCAAGTAGCTTGGGATCCACAAGAAGAAGCTTCAACTCATCCGGAGTCGCTCGGCAGAGAAGCGAACAGAGGAAGGAATTCAGGAAAACACTCTTCCCCGTTCCCGTTGAACCCGCGACCAGCAGATGAGGCATCTTGGCCAGGTCAGAACTCGCTGCGTTCCCGAAGATGTCCTTCCCCATCGCCACCGTGATCTCAGAGGGGCTCTTCCTGAAGCCATCACTTTCCAGAACAGTCCTGAGGTAGACGGTCTCCCTGGAAGGGTTGGGAATCTCGATACCCACCACACTCTTGCCTGGCAAAGGCGCGATGATACGAATGGAAATCGCCCGGAGGGCCATGGCGAGATCGTCGGTCAGTCCGACAATCTTGTTCACTTTGACGCCCGGTGCCGGTTCGTATTCATACATGGTGATGACCGGACCGGGGTGAACCCGAACGACCTTGCCCATCACACCGAAGTCGGAAAGCTTCTTCTCCAGAATCCTGGAATTCATGAGAAGACTTTCGCGATCGAAATTCCGTCCTCCCTCAGGCGGTGGCTCGAAAAGGCCTGTATCCGGCAATTGGAACGGGCCGGAGGGGCCTTCTTCCTTGAACTCGAAAGCCTCCTGCTCCGGCTTCCGTTTGCTGTCATTCTTCTCGCCGTGGTCGATGATCTGCGGATCGTTCGGCGCGGCTCCTCGACGGGCGGGCAACTCCGGTTCCGCATGGACCGGCTCAAGCTCTTTCTCCTCCTGAACCGGTGCGGCCGTCTTCGGCTCTGGGGGCAATGCGGGCGTTCGGAGTTCTTCGACCCGACTTCGCCGGGCCCGACGTTCTCTCCACACTCCAAATGCAGTCCAGCTTTCTCCGAGGCGAGTCAACATACCCTCGGTTCCAACCGAAAAGCGACGCCCCAGAAAAGAGAGGCCCGACCCAAGGCGAGTCCCCAGGACCAGGGCCCGCTCGCCAACCCACGTCGCTCCCGATCCCACAGATGACAAAGCCACCCCTGTGGAAATCCCCGTCACGTTCAAAATGCCTAGAACCACCAACATCGCATTGAGCAGGAGCGCGCCCCAATGGCTGAGCAGCAACTGCTCAAAGCCGGCCAGGCGGTCCCCCAGCTGGCCTCCAAGGGCCGAGCCGAGCCGTCCCGGAGCCAGATCGTTGAGCAGCGGTGGCAGAGTCGCCATCGCCAACATCAACAGGAAAGCGCCAATCCAGACTCGGGTACCCAACCCCGAAAAACCTCGCCCAATGGACAGGCTCACCCCGAGCAGGGCCATGGCCGCTACCCCGACGACAGATCCCCACCCAAGCAGCCAGAGCATGCCTCCGCCGAGATTGGCCCCCAGCAGACCGGCCGCATTGGAAACCGGGCCTATTCGGAGCATTGGGTCGGAAGCAGAATACGTCGCGATCGCGAGGGTGAGCAGCGCCGAAAGGCCCAGAAGCACCACACCGGAAATTTCAGACACGGCAAAACCAACCCAGCCTGATTCATCAGACTGCGATCGCTGCCGGGACCCTCGCTTCTTGGCTGCTGCTTTAGCCACGGAAACCAGCTTCCCGGAAAACAAAACACATTTCCCGCAACACTCGCTGCAAAAACTTCATCCCCACCCCCCAGGAACGGGAAAACATGCCGAGAATACCCCCCTCCAGCGAACCTCGCCATTCGATCCCCCGGGTACAGAGCCCAAAAGGTCACCCTTGACTCTCCGGGCCTGCACAGGAATCCTGTGGCCACTCCCCCTTTGGTCTTGGAGATACCCCCTATGGCAGGCGTCAACAAAGTAATTCTTCTTGGAAATCTCGGTCGGGACCCTGAACTCCGCTACACGCAGAGTGGTCAGGCGGTGGCCAATTTTACCCTGGCGACCAGTGAAAACTGGAACGACAAGAGCGGCGAGCGGGTGGAAAAAACAGAGTGGCACCGCGTTGTCGTCTGGGGAAAGGTGGCCGAGCTCTGTTCTCAATATCTTTCGAAAGGGCGATCCGTCTATTTGGAAGGTCGTATCCAGACCCGTGAGTGGGAAGACAAAGAAGGACAAAAGCGATTCACAACAGAGGTCAACGCACAAACCGTCCAGTTCCTCGGGAGTGGTCGCAACGAAAACAACACTGCGGGCCCAGGAACGGACATGCCCGCCGGCAATGCGCCCCCGGATACAAGTGGCGGAGGCGGGCCCCCGGCCCCAGGCGACGACATCCCCTTCTAAAGGGGCTATTCGGGACCTGGAGGGCTTGTCGTTCGACGAAGTCGCTTGCATCCGGGGATCAAACGAAGTCAAGCCCGTAGAGTGCGCACCCATCGGTCGATTCGGGTGCGATCGTCCTTGTGCAACGTTTCGAACTCGACCCCCATGCCCGGAGGGCCCTCCCGGTCACCGAGACTGATTCGCACCACGTGACCGACGGTCTCGATCATCTGATCACCACCGGGCAGATTGAAACGCATCATTACCTCGGCTCCCATAGACAGGGGCTGCGACGTTTCAATAAAGAGGCCTCCCTGATTGATGTCGCGAGAGAACTCCGCAAAGAATTCATCCACCGTGGAGTACTCGACTCGTACGATCAGTTGAGTCCGCTCCGTCTTGCGACGATCTACATCAAGGCGGGTCGCCTCGGACTGCTGACCTTCTAGAATGACGCTCGCCATGGTCTGCCCTCCCCGCTCTAGAAAAATGGGTTGCCTTGTAGATCGGTCATTTCCGGATCGGACCTGAGCCCTAAAACCACACAACCCAAAATCTCTTAAAACCTATATAAATCAGTCACTTGGGCCTTCCTCAGGCAGACCACCCTCCTCGCGGAAGCTGTAATACCCCTGATCTGCGACCACCACATGATCCACGATACGAATCCCGACCACCTTTCCGGCCTCCACCAACCGACGGGTCACTCGCCGGTCTTCGGCACTGGGCGCAGGGTCGCCACTGGGATGATTGTGAACAAGAACAAGGCTCGCAGCGGCCTCCCTTACGGCCGACCTGAAAACCTCACGAGGATGGACCAGGCTGGCATTGAGTGTGCCTTGCGAGATGATCGACTCCCGGATGACGCGGTTCCGACCATCGAGCAACAGTACTGCGAATTCTTCCTGCTGATGCCACCGCATTCGTTGAGCGAAATGCTCATACACATCCTCGGCACTTCGAATCATCGCCCCTCTTTCCAAACGACTCTCGGCCAAGCGTCGCCCCAGCTCACGAGACGCCAGAATCGAAGCGGACTTCGCAAACCCCATACCGCGACGAGCTGAAAGCTCATTCAATGAAATTTCGGCCAGGCCTGGAATTCCGCCAGCCTCGGACAAGAGTCTTCGGGAAAGAGTCATCGCGTCTGCATCCCGAGTCCCGGTTCGCAGGATCAAAGCGATCAACTCAGCGTCGGATAGCGAATGAAGCCCCAGGCGGTCCAACCTCTCTCGAGGCCCATCCGTGCGTAGACCTTGTGCTCTCTTTACACCGTCGCTCTGTCGTCCTGAGAGCAAAGGAGCGTCAGACGCCGGCTGTGAGTTCTCCATCTCGAACCACTCGATCGGAACCAGGGAGAGGAGAGCCTATAGGCTCGCTCTGGCCTCATCCAGGGAGAACACCAGGGCCGCGGCTAGCGCCCCCCACCCTGCCTGCAGGTCGACTCCGCGGCCTCGGCTACTCTGAGGCGCCTTTCAAATTCATCGATATCCAGTTCCGGTGCCAGGAGGCTTCGCAAGGCCTGTTTCTTCGGCATTGCACCCACTTCGTTCCGGTTCACAAAACTGCGAAGCAACGAAAGATACCCCTTTGCGGTGGAAGCATTGGCGATGGCCATTTCGAGTTCAAGAGTACTCTCGACACGCAGTTGCGTTCCATCCTCGAAATACACGACACGGTCCAAAGAGACCTCTCCGAGCCTTCTCATCGCCGCTCTCAAATAGCGGTCCGAGAAGGATCCCCGAGGTCGAAGCGCACGCGAGAGGGACGCCGGATCCAATTCGGAACGAAGGGTCGAGTCAAATACGGCCGCGCAGCCATTTACATCCGATGGACGAACTTCCTTCAGGGCCGCCAGAGCTCGCTCCACTGAGCTCGCAGACGCCCCCGTCTCCACGATATCAATCTCGAAAACGTGGAGATCTCGAGGCGCGTCATAGGACTGACGAGAGCGAAGGTCCATCTTGAGGTTGCGAGCGTCCTCACGCAACACAAACCCGACCATCAGGTCATCTCCCAACTGCTGATGGTAGGCTTCGGCAATTCTTGGGCCGTAGATTCCTTCCACCACACGCAGAGCCTCGGGTCCAATGGCAGTCTGATTCAAGATGATCGAATAGCCTGTATCCGAATCCTGCACCCGGAACGTCAAGGCCTCGCGAGTCATGAAAGTGATCGTAGACCTACCTGCAAAGTAACGATAGTCGACTGCCTCAAGCATGTTCGGAAGTGGATCGAGATCAATCACAAGATCTTCCAAGCGGCCATCGACATCGATGGTCACACTCGACTGCTCATAGCCTTCCGCGAACGCACGAATGGTGATGGCATCCCGCGGTCCCGATTCGACACGAGAGGGAACGATGACCATGGCGGGAGATTCAGCCTGTTCGAATTTCTTCTGGAACCCCGAGCGCACATAGAATATGTCGAGATAGCCCGCAGAGGGCGTTGTCTCCACCCGGAACGAGCGTTCGCCGTACATATGGTCCGGGCCACGAAACAAGGAGACAATGGGCGCCGAAAGGTGCCTGGCTCCCCAGGAAGATGGGGTTTCCGGTCGCATATCAACCGTCTCGACATTTTCGAGGTTGGGTTCGGCCGACGCAAATGCAACCTGCGTCAATAGCATCAAGACGACAAGCCATAAGCAAAAGCGACAAGCGCCCAACATGGAAAGCCGATCCTCCTGCTAGTTCCGCATTCCCTTGATGGAAAGCGATGACCCGCAAAGAGTAACCAGCGTTCGGTAGCTACGCTTGCCTGTTCGCGAAGCTACTGTTCTCTACCCACCGCCTCGAAGTCATCTGCGAGAAGCCTCGCGCCACGACTGGGGCTGGAGCGAAGAGAGGCAACCACTTCGCCGAGTTGATTATTCTGACTCGCCACCCTTGCGAGGTTGTCCACCCAGAGTTCTTGCTCAGCCAGGCTTGCAGAGGCCAACCGACCCGCAAAGCCGCTGGGATCCTGACGAATCCGTACTAGCCATTCCTCTGCGCTGGGCTGACGAGAACGCTCGATTGCAGAAGAATCGGACTGGATCGGAACTCGATTCTGCACACGAGCACCTCCTGGATTCACAGCCACGGTTTCATACGTGGAAGCCAACTGCCCCGGGCCATAAGCGGGCGGTATTGCCAACGGAGGCATGAGCGAGGGCCTGAGTCGGACTCGACCCAAAGGAGAGGAATTCGCAATCAAATTCGATAAAGCCATCATCTCCTGCTGGGAATCCGGCTGCACCAGGGCAATCTGAGGCGCGACAGAATTCGGCTTCAAAAACAAGAAACCAGGAGCACCGGCAGTCGGAACCAGAACGGATTCCGAACCGGCAACTTGGCCTGCGTTTGTGATGCGTCCATCCACCGCTCCCGAATCTTGTTGCCTGAAGTCCACGGCACCCAGGAACAGGCCAAAGACGAGAACCCCGGCTGAAACCGGCGCCAGGATCCGAGGCTCGAGAAGAGGAGCCAAGACCGCTTTCAGCCCTTCCAGCCAACCTGGATACGCTTCACCGGACCGGATCCTGCGCATCACCTGTCTGCTCATTTCCTGAGGTACAGATGGATCTGGAAGACTGTGCAGGAGAGAGATCGTTCCCCTCATCCCAGCCACTTCATCTGAACAGCCAGCACATTCATCCAGGTGAGCGTCGAACAGGGCACGCTTGTCGAGATCAAGGTCGCCTTCCAGGTAATCGGCCATCAAGTTCTTCACGTCAGAATGCTTCAAAACTAAGCTCTCTCCGTCGACTGGCTCACCACGGCACTGAGATCTTCTCTCAATGCCTGGCGTGCGCGATGGATTCGCGATTTTACTGTTCCCTCCGCAATGCTCAGGATCTTGGCGATTTCCGCATAGGCCAGACCCTCTATGTCGTAGAGCACCACCGGCATTCGTAGCGTCGGAGACAAACGCTGCAGGGCGTCTCGAACATGTTCGGTCATCTCGTGACCCAGAGTCGCATCTTCAGGGTCCCTCGGGGAATACGGAAGATCGTCGCCGGCCGACTGCCGGACGGCCAATTTGTCGATCCGAGCACGGCTGCGCCCCAGCGATCGTCTGCGATTCAGCGCCGCGTTGGCGGCAACCCGATATACAAAGGTCGAAAACCGAGCCTCACCACGAAAACGACGACCATGGCGGTAAAGACTCAGGAAAGTCTCCTGAGCCACATCTTCCGCCTCCTCGCGGCTCCCCATCATCCGCATCAAGAGCCGGAAAACACGTTGCTGATGGCGCTCAACCAGCGTTTCGAAGGCATCATCGTCTCCAGCCTTCCAGCGGGCCACCAGATCCGCATCGGGATCCTCAATTACAATGCCGCGACCGGCCGCTCGTCGTAGAGCGGGAACTTCTCCGGGCCGCCGCTCCACCATTTCAAAAGTCATGGATTGCCTCCTCTCAGAATGACCCCGAGAGGAAGCGGACGGTTCCCCGCTGTCTTCAGCATCGGGCCCGATCACTCCGCCTCCCTGCCGTGCATCGGACTTTCTTCCTCGCCCTCTCGAAGAAAATGGCCACTCTTGCCCCCGGTCTTTTCACTGAGGCGGAGATTCTGGACGGACATCGCGCGGTCTACGGCTTTGCACATGTCATATATAGTGAGCGCCGAAGCAGAAGCCGCAACCAAAGCCTCCATTTCAACACCCGTTTTCCAGTGTGTTTCGACACGCGCCTGCACCCTCAGGATGCCCCGAGGGGGGTCCGGGGTGAGTTCCACTTCAACCGAATCCAGTGGGAGCGGATGCGCCAACGGGATCCACTCCCCCGTTCGCTTGGCCGCCTGGATCCCGGCCACCCTGGCCGTCGCCAAGACGTCGCCTTTCGGGATTCGTCCCGAAGTAATCAGGTCCAGGGTCTGGGCCTCCATGTGCACCTCGCAACGAGCCACGCAAACGCGGTGCGTAATCGCCTTCTCCCCGACGTTGACCATCCGCGCTCGACCCTCTGTATCGATATGGGTCAGACCCGATGCGCTCTCTTCTTTCGTACTCATTGGCTTGTTTCCGTCTCTTTCAGCCAGCGGAACAGATGTTGAAAAATCTCTTCCCGCTCGGGCTCATTGAAGATTTCATGCCGCAATCCTGGATAGGTCCTGATCTCGCTACGAGACGCCACCCCCTCAGACAGTCCCTCGAAGAAAATACGACTGCGATCCACGGGACACAAAGCATCTGATTCACCGTGCATCAGCAAGGTCGGAACCAAAACCTCACCCGCCGAAGTCGAAGTCGTAGCCTGTCGCTCCATCATACCCACCGCCAGCGATGCGGACATCCGGCCATGAACCCATGGGTCCTCGCGATAGCCTCGAACCACTTCGGGGTCCCTGGACAAGGCATCGGGATCCAGACCCGCCTCCATCGAGAAGCGGGGTACAAACCGGCGAAGAAGGCGAGCCGCAGCGACCCGGCCACGCGAAACATCGCCTCCCAATGCCAAAGCAGGCCCCGAGAGAACCAGCCTTGAAATAGCGGGCGCTCGCTCACAAGCCAGCGTGGCTGCGATCAAACCGCCCAGGCTATGTCCAACCAGGACCGGGAGCGGGTCATTGGGCGAGGCTGACACGCGGCCCAACATGAACTCGAGATCATCGAGGTAGTCCTCAAACTGTGTGACATGCCCACGCGCACCCGAAGACAGCCCGTGTCCCATCTGATCATAGGCGTGCACACGCCGACCGCGTTCCGCCAACCAGCGAGCCATCGCCTCATACCGGCCCGAGTGCTCGCCAAAGCCGTGCACAATGAGAATCGCGGCTCCGTCCACGGAAGCAGGAGCCCAGGTTCGACAGTAGAGCCGACGCCCCGAAGGCGCCTCTATATGCTCCTCACTCCTGCGAAGGAGAACCGATCCCACGAAGTGAACTCCCAGAGGCAGTGGTTTCTTGCAGCGAGTTCACGGAACCCGAAGATCATCGCCGAGCGACTAGACCGGGAAACCTATTCAGGAAGCGCGTTGCTCTCGGACCTGATCACGCACTTCAAGAACCTTGTTGAGGTAGGCCACACCGCGAATTCGCGAGCCCCAGAAATAGGCCGAAATGCCTCTTTCAAGGCCCAACCGCCTGATATTGTTCGACAGGATGAAGCATCCAGCTTCAATGTTGCTCTCAATCGTCGCTAGATTTCCAGCAAGATCCATCGGCCTCATCATGTGCGGCATGACCTGCATGAGGCCTACAGCCCCTTTGGGACTATGTGCCCAGGGTCGGGCGCCGCTCTCAACCAACATCACCGCCATCACCAGATCCGCATCCAATTCGTATTGATCGCTGTAGCGATCAATCGCATTGAGAATCCGGCCCCGCTCCTCGGAGCCCAAGGAAGGGTTCGCCCGGACCAGACTCACCTCGAAGGGATCCATGAGTACAGGAGCCAAGACCTCTTCCACCGCGACGACAGTCTCTTGCGAGGAGGCTCCCTCGACAGACCGAAGCGCCGTTCCGCTCATCAAAAAAAGCGAAAGGCTGATCAGCACCAGAATCCGATTTCTCTGGGTCTGAGCCAAACTGGGGGATGAACTGCTGTGCACTTCGGGCCTCCGAACCGCAGACCCAAGCGCCAAGCGCCTCATCGAAACTGCCCGTAGGCAACCGATGCCATCCAGAATGGAATCAAAGGGGGGTACTGTGGTCTTGTGATCCAGTCGGGAATCAGCCTTAAAATGGATCGCCAACGAAAACTTCGAAAGCCCCCAGGGGCAAACGAGAGCCCCTCCCCGACTTTTTCACGTCCCCATGATACTACCGGGACGGTCCCGAGGCCAACCCCGTTTTCATGTCGGGCCCCAGATAGAATGCCCTCAGGAGCAGGATTCGGGGCGCAAAAGGGACCTTTTGGCCGGTTCTACTTGAGCACGGAGTGAGTCTGGTAGACTCTACGGGGCCTGAAACCGACTGAGGTCCACGATGGACTCCCCCCCCTTCGATTCTGCACAATCCGACTTCTTCGCACTCCAACCCCTCCTTGAGGGGCTGGCGCACCTTCACGAATGGGTCGCCATCAGCAATCGAGATGGACGAACCCTCTGGACAAGCGACGGCCAGCTTGCAAACGACGTTCTGGCCGGGCGAAGCCAGGGACCCTGGCTCAGCGATGTCCTGCCAATCCGAGAAGGCCAAGGCCACCGAGGGGAATTGCAAGAGGACTTGGCCAGGATTCATCGCGAACTCGAGAAGGGCTCCGAATCGGGAAGTCGCAGGGTAGACATCGGACGAGGCCTTTGCGCCGATGGGCCTGAAATGAGACTTCAGATCTTCCGAACCACGGTCTCACCCGGGAAAACCCTAATCGTCTCGGTGGTGGACCCCGCAGTTCCCGTTCCCGCCGAAAGCCCCATCAAGAGGATCGAGGAACTGGAGGTCAAGAATGCGGCACTTGAAAATGATCTTCATGGCATGGCCCACAGTCTACGCTCGTCCCTTGTCCCTCTTCTCGGATTCTCCCGCCTTCTCAAGGATGACTACTCGAGTGCGATCGGCGCAGAGGGCGCTCACTTCATCAAACGGATAGAAGAAGCGGGCACCGCCTTGAGTGAAAAAGTCGACAAAGGCCTGCAGGTGTCGCAAATCAAGGTCGAACCAGGCGATCGAACCCTGGTCGATCCACGCAGGACCCTGATGCAGATCCAGTCACAACAGAAGCTGGAGTTGGAGGAAGCCGAGGTAGAACTGATCATTCCATCGGATATGCCTCTCGTGTGCTGCAACCGAACTCATCTCTACGAGATCATGTTCCACCTTGTCATGAATGCGGCTCAACACATGGGAGACTGCGAAGATCGGCGTATCGAGATTTCCGTCTCGACACATGAATACGAGCACCAACTGGAGGTCCGGGATCACGGTCAGGGAATCCCAGCACAGGAACTCGAGAGGGTTTTTGAGATCTTCCGCTCCAATTCCACCTCCGGCCGGAAACGGGTCGTTGAAGGCCTGGGGCTTGCGATCGTTCGGAAGATTGCCGAGGCCCATGGCGGACGAGCCTGGGCTGAGAATGCAGCCGATCAGGGGGCTCTCTTCCGGGTTTCACTGCCTTTCGCCGAGTAGCCCCCCCTGCGTTCAGCCGGCGCTTTTTCTTGCCCTGAACGAGACCATCACTTAGGTTTTCCCGGCACGTGACTTTTCTCTCGCCTCGAAAAGGCGCATCAAGGAAGCTTCATGTATCCCGAGCTCTTCACCGTTCCTGGAACGCAGTACACCATCAGCACCTTTGGAGTGATGATGGCCATGGGCTTCCTGGTGGGGTACTGGATCACACAGAAGAGGATGGTCGAGGAAGGCCTTGATCCAGAAGCTGCACCCAACATCCTGATATGGATCATGCTGGGCGGCGTCGGTGGCTCAAAACTCTATTTCGCCATCGATGTGTCGATCCGAGAAGGGTACCCATTCTTCGAACTGCTGTTCGCTCGAGCCGGTATCACCTGGTATGGCGGACTCATGGGCGGAGCCCTTGCTGGGGTCCTCGCGTGTTATTACTACGGAGTCAACATCCGTGGCTTTGCCGATTCAGTCGCACCCGCACTCGCTGTCGGTCAAGCGCTCGGGCGGGTCGGATGTTTTCTGGTCGGCGACGACTACGGGAAAGTCACAGACGTCCCCTGGGCTGTCACCTTTCCTCAAGGCGCTCCCCCCACACTGGACTGGGTTCACCCGACACAGCTCTACGAAGTGGCGTGGCTACTTCCGGTGGCTGCCTTTTTGTGGTGGCGCCGAAAGAAGAGTCCATTCCTGCTCGGCGAGTATCTCGCGCTGAATGGAGCCGGACGCATCGTCATTGAGCACTGGCGGGTGAATGAGGAAGTTGCCCTGGGCTTCACCGAACCTCAGTGGATCGGAGTCGCGTTGATCGTGGTGGGGACCAGCCTCTGGTTCTACTACCTCAAACAAGGGCCCAGACAAATCGAGGCGTAGCCTTCCTTCCACGGCCTGCCCGGCCGCTGATCAGGATGCGAATGAGCGGAGCTGCTCCATCAATGCTCCTGACCCGAGCGTAGCGACAGCCGGGTCCGGTCCATTCTCCTCTACACCGATGCTTTCGACATGCGCGACGGCCTCAATCGCAAGCGTCACACGATTTATACCGACTTCTTCGTGACGGGTCAGACTCCACCACTCCGTCAGTTCGCGAATACAGGCCTCATAGTCTCGCTGCATGAAAGAACGCATGCCGGTCGCATAATGGATGCGTTCATCCACAACGCCCTCAGTGGATGCAAGCAAGCGCGCCTGCTCGAGAACAAGAAGTGCATCCTCGTAGTAGGCACTGTCCAGATACGAGTCGGCAATCAAAAGCAAGGCAGAGATGGATTCACCGTGTATCTCTGCGAACAGGTCGACCAGATCCTGCCCGAATGTCGATGCGACGTCGTCCGCATGCTCCCAAAGACAACGAGCCAGAAGCCCTTCCTCTTTATACTCGACCAGTACATGAAGGAATTGTCGTCGTGCTTGTCCCAGGAGCGCCTCGATTTCCGTCACGGCTTCATCGAGTCGCTTCGAAGACGCGGCATGAATCTTCTCGAACTCCTGAATCAATTCATCCGTAACCGCACGAGGCTCTCCATGAAGCGTCCGCACCTTCGCTCCATAACTCTCCAATTGGTACAGGTTCTCCCGAAGGGCCATCGCCTCATGAAAAAGAGACCCCACTACGAGATCCAGCAGGGCTCCCGCCCCGACCTCAACCCGGTCTTCGCTCCCGGAGGGCCTGAAAAGTGAGTGACAGGATTCCTTGAGGCGGAACAGAACACTGGAAGAGTCATCCCCGACGAACTTCTGAACATCCTCGAAAACCACTGTCCCGAGGGCATAGCGCTGAGTCATAGACTGGAGCAGTCCATGAACCCCTAGGAAATCCCGGGCGATGTCAACCATTCCAGAGCGTATCCTCTGCATGAATCCAGTATACTCCGGCTTCACCGCCCGCCCGCCTTGTAGGGCCGCAGCCCCTCTTCTAAAGTCAAGTTCCGGGCGGGTCGGGTCTGTTGCCGAGAAGACGCGGAAATGCCTGTAATTGTTCAGGAAGTGAGCATAGGGAGATAGAATCCAGGATGACTGAACGCGAAAGTATGGAAGTCGATGTCCTTTATGTGGGAGCTGGGCCAGCGAATCTAGCCTCCGCCTACCATCTCATGAAGCAGGTGGAAATCCACAATGAAGCCGCCGAGAAGAATGGAGGCGAGGCTATCGAGCCGCCTGTCATCCTCGTGATCGAGAAAGCGGCTGGAATCGGGGATCATCAGCTCTCGGGTGCCGTCATCAATCCGAAGGCTTTTGAGGAATTGATGCCTGACTTCGTCGAGCAGGGATTCCCCACCGAATACGTGTGTGACGATGCCCAGTTCATTGCTTTTACCCGAAAGCACACTTTCAAGTCGCCGATCTGCCCCCCCATGTTCAACAAGGTGGGATACCACGTGGCATCGCTCTCAAATGTCGCCAAGTGGTTGGGCGAAAAATGTGAAGAAGTCGGAGTTGAAATCTATCCCGGCTTTGCTGCAGCCGAAGTGCTCCTTGAAGAAGACCGAGTCGTGGGTGTTCGGACAGGAGACATGGGGATCGACAAGAACGGCGGTGAAAAGTCCACCTATCAGCCCGGAATGGATATTCTGGCCAAAGTGACCGTGCTCGGTGAGGGCGTCCGAGGAACCCTGAGCGAGAGTGTCATCCAGAAGCTCGGCCTTCAGGGCGAACATCCCCAGGCCTTCAAAACCGGCATCAAGGAAATCTGGCGCGTCAAGCCTGAGAAGCATAAGCCTGGACGCGTCGTCCACGGAAACCTGTTCCCCGATGTCTTCAAGTCATTTGACGGAATGTGGTTGTATGACATGAAAGACAACATGGTCTCTTTCGGATACGTCACTTCCCTGGCCGCCAAGAATCCGAACAATGATCCCCACTTGAACGCACAACGATTCAAAACAGTGCCATTCATGCGAGACCTCCTCGAAGGGGCGGAACTCGTGCGCTACGGAGCGAAATGCGTTCCCATGGGTGGGCTCTACTCCCAGCCAAAACTGTACGCAAACGGATTGATGCTGGTCGGCGACTCCGCCGGGATGCTGAACCCGATGCGACTCGCGGGCGTTCACCTCGCGGTCAAGAGCGGGATGCTGGCTGCCGAGGCCATCGTTCAGGCCATGGCGCATGACGACTTCAGTGCGGTCCAGCTCGGAAACTATGCCGAGAGCTACAAACGCAGCTGGGCCTACGAAGAGCACAGGCAAGCGCGAAACTTCGAAGCGTCAGCCGACCTCTCTTCCTTCTTTGCCTTCGCGAATATTCCGGTCATGATGGTCACCGGAGGGCGTGGATTGATTGAAAACCTCGACCTCCACGCGCCGTATACGGCCATGAAGAAGATCTGGGAACTGCCTGTCTCGGAGCGCAAGAAAGAAGAATTCGAGTTCGACGGCAAGCTCACCTTCAGCAAAGAGCACCTGGTCGGTTTCAGCGGCACTCAGCACGAAGTCGATCAGCCGGCCCACCTCAAGGTGGCAGACCGGAATATCTGTGCGACCGCCTGCGCTCGAGACTACGGAAACCCGTGCCAGAACTTCTGCCCCGCCGCGGTATACGAAATGGTCGAGGACACCGAAAATCCGGGAAGCAAGCGACTCTTCGTGCATCACGAAAACTGCGTGCACTGCAAGACGTGCGACATCGCGGATCCGTATCAGATCATCACCTGGACCCCTCCTGAAGGAGGAGAAGGGCCCGACTACACCTTGATGTAGCCGGAAGAAACGAGCTTTGCGCTGCGTCGAGACTGGGCGACGGTGGCTTCCTGAGCCCGGATCCGCATCTGTGGTTCAGATGCGATAGCAGATCTTCAACACCAGACTCCAAGACTGACTTTGGGGCCTGCGATCGGGGCGGCGTCGGGCCACGAGCGGGCGCTGGGGCAACAATTCACCCCAGCGCCAGTCACTCAAAGCGCGGATCAGCTACATCCGCTCGTGCTGCCACAGTTGGCGCACTTGTAACACGCTCCATTGCGAATCATGATCGCACCACAATCCATGCAAGAAGGTGCATCCGCTTGATTGATGAAGCTTGAGGTCGGTTCTTCGTGACCCACCCCTGAGCCACCGGCCACGGCTCCAATCACGGCGACTCCCTCAGAGGATTCCTCTCCTCCCGCCTCGGTCAGCACCGCCTGGCCATCAATGAAACGATGCCCCAGGTACCGGAACACGTAATCCATGACCGACTTGGCGATCGGGATTTCCTTGTTGTTGGTGAATCCAGAAGGTTCGAACCGGGTGTGGCTGAACTTGTCGACCAGGGCCTTGAGCGGAACGCCATACTGAAGAGCAATCGACGTCATGGTGGCAATCGTATCCATCAAGCCCGAGATGGTACTGCCCTCTTTCGCCATCTTGAGGAAGATTTCTCCAGGATCGCCCTCGGCATACATGCCGATGGTGAGATATCCCTCATGACCCGCAATCGAGAACTTATGCGTAAAGGCCTGCCTCTCATCATCAAGCTTGCGACGAAGAGGACGATACTCATCAAGTCGAGTGACATTGTCCTCTTCTGCATCACGGCCTGAGTTGAGCGGCTGGGTCCTCTTGCTTCCGTCGCGATACACAGCCAACGCCTTGAGGCCGAGATGCCAGCCCTGCGTATAGGCCTCCATCACGTCCTCCACCGAGGCATCCGCGGGCAGATTGACCGTCTTGCTGATGGCACCCGAGAGGAAGGGCTGAACCGCACCCATCATTCTCACATGACCCATCCAGTCGATGGAACGCTCACCGTTCTGAGCACGAAACGCACAGTCAAACACGGGAAGATGCTCATCAAGAAGGCCAGGAGCCCCTTCAATGGTCTCTTTTTCGTCCACGTACGCGAGGATCGCATTCTTCTCTTCCTCGCTGTAGCCGAGGCGATCCAGAGCCATGGGGACGGTGTTGTTGACGATCTTGAGAAAGCCACCGCCCACGAGCTTCTTGTACTTGACCAAAGCGATATCCGGCTCGACACCGGTCGTATCGCAATCCATCATGAAGGCGATGGTCCCGGTCGGCGCCAGAACAGTCACCTGTCCATTTTTGTAACCGTGCTTGCGGCCCAGTTCCAAGGCGTCATCCCAGACCACTTTGGCTGAGTCAAGAAGGTCCGCCTGGAAGGACTCGCCCTTGAGTTCATGAGCGGCATCGCGATGCATGCCCATCACTTCAAGGAACGGTTCCCGGTTCATGTCGTATCTCGGGAACGGCCCAAGCGCCTGCGCCACTTCGGCACTGGTCAAGTAGGCCTGGCCACACATCAACGAGGTAATGGCAGCCGCAAGCTCTCTTCCTTCTTCGCTGTCGTAGGGCTTGCCACTGGACATGAGGAGCGCGCCCAGGTTCGCATAACCCAAGCCAAGCGGTCGGAACAGGTGGCTGTTCTCCTCGATGGCCTTGGTCGGGTAACTTGCGAAATCAACCAGGATCTCCTGGGCCAGGATCGTAATGGCCACGGCTCGCCGGAAATCCTCTGTCTCGAAATCGCCCGACTCATCCGCGAAGGTCATCAAGTTGAGGCTGGCCAGATTGCAGGCCGTGTCGTCCAGGAACATGTATTCGGAGCACGGATTGCTGGAATTGATCCGCCCCGAAGCCTTGACCGGATTCCAGCGATTGATCGTGGAGTCATACTGGATCCCGGGGTCACCGCAGACGTGCGCCGCCTCGGCCATCTCGCGCAGCAGGCCTCGTGCGTCGTGGGTTTCAACCGGATCTCCGTGGGTTACCGAACGGGTTTCCCAAGACAGGTTCTTCTCAGCATTCGTCATGAAAGAGTCTGTGACCCGAACCGAATGATTGGCATTCTGGAAGAAGATCGAATCGTAGGCGCCGCCCGGGACATTGAAGCCCCCGTCGTAACCCGCATCGATCAAAGCCCAGGCCTTTTCTTCTTCCGTCTGCTTGGAGCGAATGAAGTCCAGGATATCCGGATGATCCACATCCAGAATGACCATCTTTGCGGCCCGCCGGGTCTTCCCCCCCGACTTGATCACGCCGGCAAATGCATCAAAGCCCCGCATGAACGAAACCGGACCGGACGCCATGCCTCCGCCCGCCAGCTTCTCACGAGAAGACCGGATCGCGGAGATGTTTGTTCCGGCACCGGAACCGCCCTTGAAAAGCATGGCCTCCGTCTTGGCGAGATCCATGATCGATTCCATCGTGTCATTCACGGAATTGATGAAACACGCACTCGCTTGCTGAGGCGTGTCCGGAACGCCGAGGTTGAACCAGACAGGACTATTGAAAGCCATCTTCTGATGAAGGAGAAGGTGGGTCAACTCATCGGAGAAAGCTTCGGCATCCGATTCAGACGCAAAGTAACCACCCTCATGTCCCCATTCCGTAATTCGAGACACAACACGACCAATCAGCTGTCGGATGCTGTGCTCGCGATTCGACTCACCGATGTGACCACGGAAATACTTTGAGACCACAACATTGGTGGCAAGCTGAGACCAGCTCTTCGGAATTTCGACATCAGTCTGTTCGAAGACCGTCTCACCGGACTCGTTGCTGATACCGGCCGTGCGAAGCTCCCACTCAACGAGGTCATAGGGGTCCTCGCCCTTGCGGGTAAAGTGCCGTTCGATCTTGAGCCCGCCCTTCTTGGCCTTCTTGCCTTTTCCGCGGGCGCCCTGCTTCGCGTTCTTCGTCTTGGATTTTTCCGAGCTTCCCGCTCCGGTTGCTCTTTTACTGGTCGTTGTGGCTTGATTCACGGTCCCACTCCCATTGCGTCAATAAAATCCATTTTGCTTCGTGCACGATGATGATCCGGGCTCAGTAGTCTATCGGAAGTCTCTCGCTTCTTTCACTGCTTTGGGACTCTTCGTGAAGTTTCTTGGCACCGACCTTGGTACATCCGACTCAAGCAAACGACATTCTATTTTTGGCTCTGTCCACCGCCTCGCGTTACTGGCGCCCCAGATGCCTGCTCGTGCCTGATCTCTATCGATTCCAAACTCTCGGGCCACTGTTGGTGGGGTTCTTCTTGCAACAACCGCAACACCCCAACCACACCCTTCACAATCTGATTACGATCTGACTTCTTTCCCGGTTTATCCACAAAAGTGACGCGTCAGCTTTCCGAGGAACCTCGTACCAGAACCGTCTTTCCTTTGGGGTCTTCAAGATCAAACATCATTCGAAAATCTGATCCTGGTGTTTTCCAACGAAAGCGGCTGCAGTTCCGAAGTCCTTCATGGGGAACTTCTTCAAGCCCACTGCGCGTTCAAATTCGTGATGCCTCCTCGTACCACTCGCGACCTGGATTCACGCCGCATCTCTGATTGGTTTTTGTCTGCCTTGTTTTCTCTTGGGTTCTTTTTCTGATTCTTTGCTGCTTCTTTGACACAGGGGGAAATCACACACGGACTCACAAACAGCCGATCTCTTTGGGTGACTGAGCAGAGCCACTTCGGCCCGCAGTCTTTCTTGGTGGCTGCCTCCCCAGGAGTTCAGATGAGGGGGGCGTCGGTCCTCCCGACGCCCCCGAACCAAAGCCAAACCTGCTCTGTGCCTGCCCTTCAGGAGATGGCAAGCAACGAGCGTGGCCAGGTCTCAGGCCCTTGTTCCCCCCCGCAACCGCCAAGTTGCGACCCCCCCAGGCTACAGGAGGAACATCACATCCCCGTGTGAGCAAGATGCTTTGAGAGGCCCCACAAGTCAACCCGAAAAACACAAAATATTGGGGTCCACCGAAACAAAGACCACAAGGTGTTGTGGTTACACAATATTGACTCGGTGTAACCAGAAGGCCTTCTGCCCGCGGGGTAGTCGAGGGGTGTTGAGACAATGGAAGAGCCGTGACCGACCCTTCCGCCCATCGACTTACAGCACTCTACTCCGGCAGTCCCGTGAACCGGATCCCCATGCCGTCGGGCTGCTTGTAACGAATGTTCATCCCGATCAGAAGCGCGGTCATGGATTCGACGATCCGGGCATTGGCCAGAGGACCGCCATTGACCGCGCGAAGTCCGTCAACCAAAGGACAAAGTTCCATCACACGCTCGCGTGCCGCCTTGGGCCCCGAAACCACCACGTCGCATTCCACCGGAGAATCCATCTGACGCAATCGATGCGCGGAGACGTTTTGAAAGGCCGAGACAACGTGGACACCCGCCGGAGCGAGCGAATCCACCAACTCCGCCGCCGACCCTTGCCAGATGGCTACGACCTTTGCGGGGGAATCTCCCACCGCGGTTGCGAGCGGAACTGCCATGGAGACCAGGATCTGACCTTCCACGAGCGTCTCCCGAATGGCCTTCACGGTCCCTGCTGTGTGCTCGAAAGGCACGGAAATGATTACAATCGGTGCGAGTCGAGTGGCTTCTTCGTTGTCGTGGCCACTGACTTCAGCTCCCGGAACGGCTTGACGGACCTCTTCTGCGGCCGCAAGAGCCCGTTCTTCTTTTCTGGAACCGATGACAACCGGTCGCCCCGCCTTGGCGAAACGAAGTGCCAATCCCAGCCCTTGATCCCCTGTGCCACCGAGAATCGCGATGGCGTCGCTGTTATGTTCAGTCATGGCGTTGGACCTTAGCGGATCCATCGCCAATGCGGTCACCCAGATCCCGCAATCGCTCAAATGGATAGATGCCACTCTCGTGACCGTCGCTCCAGACAATGTTGAGCGCATAGCGGCCCACGGTCTTCACCCGAACAGGGTGAACGTCCGCAGCCACTTCGGCTGGGTCGAGTTGCGCCTCACCGGTCCATTCATCCACGCAAATCGCACAAGTACAGGCCAGTCTCAGATCGCGAACCGGATATTGACTCTTCCCTTCATCGGCCCACCGAATCTCGAGGATCTGGGGAGCGGCCTGGCGAATTTCGAGCGGTCGAGTGCGGTCTGAATCGGTCATGCCGTAAGAATAGGGCCCTCAACCGTCATCGGCGACGCAAGAAGGTCTGTAGGGCCTCGTTGAAGAGCCGTGATTGATCCAGGTTGACCACGTGGCCCGCATCGGGAATCACCCGGGCCTCCACCATCGGATTTTCGCCCGCAAGGCAATGACTGGCTTGGAGCGAAGGCCCGTCGCGCTCGCCATGAAGCAGCAAGGTCGGTAGACCGGTTCGCGCCAACTCTTCCGCCAGAGGTGCGGGATCCTGAAGTTTCGCGAGAACTCCCCTAAGGACTCCCGACAATCCATGGGCGGTGTGTTCCAGAAACCCAGCGCGAACCTGAGCGACCATCGAAGCGGGCAGGCCCGACTCGGGACCCCAGATGAAACGCTCGCCAGCCAATTCCAGCCCATGATCGTCGATCGCCTGGGCGAAGGCCTCTGCCCGAAACGAGATGCTCGCTGGATCTTCTCGACCCGGGGGGTAAGAGGCCAGGATAAGAGAGCGGACGCGCTGGGGATGAGCCAGAGCAAACTCCAGCGCCGTGGCGGCCCCCATGGAGAGACCGGCCACCACTAGAGGCTCCGACATCTCCGCTCGGTCCAGGAGGGTTTCCATGTCTGAAACCAGCCGCTGCATCGAGTATTCACCAGGCGAGGAGGGAGCGGCACTTCGAGCATGCCCCCGGGCGTCATACGTCAAGACACGATGATCCTTCGCCAGACTCCGGACCTGTGCCCTGAAATTTCGCGCGCTGCCCGCAAAGCCGTGAGCCAACACGATGCCCGGCCCGGAACCATGAACTTCGTGATGTAAAGAGATCGGAACGGTCTTTTGCACGCCGACTTGTCACCCCTCTGGAACTCAGCAGACTTTGCCCCCTCCGGGACCGGCATGCGAGACCGCGCGGGGATGATACCTTGCCGGGTATGGATAGTGCCGATCTAAAGAAAGCGGCCGAAATCGCGAGCCGGGCCTGTGATCAAGCCAGAGCCGAAATCCTCCCCCGATTTCGCGACGTCGCGGTCGAATTCAAGGCCGATGGCACTCCGGTCACCGAGGCCGACCGTGCCGCGGAACGCGTGATTCGAGAGATTCTCCAGGAGGCCTATCCGGATTTTGGTCTCTTGGGAGAAGAATACGGCGAAGAAAGCAGCGGTGACCCCGGGCAACCCAAGTGGATCATCGATCCCATCGATGGCACGATTTCTTTTTCCAGGGGAATCCCTCTTTTCGGGACCCTGATCGCTCTGATGGAGGACGAGAAGCCGGTGGTGGGGATCATCGACCTGCCCGCGCTGGACGAGCGCTATGTCAGCTGGTCGGGTGGGGGGTGCTCGCGAAACGGTCAACCGATCCGGGCCTCCCGGGCGGAACGCCTGGATCGGGCCCTGATCTCGGTGGGGGATCCCATCTGCTTTGAGTGGGCTGGCTGCCGCCCGGTCTTGGATCGCCTCCAAAGTACCGTGCCCCTGGTTCGCGGCTACACCGACGCCTTTGGGCACGCCATGGTGCTGACCGGTGCACTCGACGCCATGGTGGACTGCGATCTCAACCCCTGGGACGCAGCAGCCACTCAACTGATGGCTGTCGAGGCGGGCGGTGCCTGCGTGACCCGCCGAGGCGCGCGCGGACGGCTGGATCTGATTTTCGGCAGCCCTGCCTTGGTCGAGCAGATCGTGGAGTTTTTTGACGCCTAGGGGCTCAGGAAACGCCTCGCGCGGAACCCAATCCCCGTGGCTGCGCTATTCTCAGCGGGTCCCACCCTCCGCACCCGACCCGTATCCGTTGTGATGGATACAAGCGGATCCCAGTTACCCAAGGGGGCGCAGCCTCCAGAGGTCTGGAACCGGTCGATCACGGTGAAACTTTTCCCGAAAACCCGAAATAAGGACTTGGCTCAATGACCGCGCACCCCAGTTTCGACGAAACCGCAGACCTTCTGGAAGCCTCGGAGACTCTCCTCGAGCGCGCCCTCTCCGCCGGGCAGGAACTCACCGGAGGAGGCAAGCTCATCGACGACCATCAAATCGTCACCGAACGCCTCGCCTACGCGGCCACGGAAGCCGTTGCGGCTCGCGAATTGACCAAGGCCGTCCATGAAATCCGAGCCGAGGGACGAAGTGATGCTTCCCTTGAATTGACAGCCGTCGGCGCCATGGGCCATCTGGTCTCCGGACTCCGAAACCGAATCTTCCAGGTCATCGATGAGCTCGGACTCGGCGACGAAACCATGGAGGATATCTTCCCCGCCGACATGCGTGGGCTTCTCCGGCGCGCATCCAGTGAATCCCTCTATCGGGAAATCGGCCTCAACGTGACCAACAGCCTCGGGGCCAACGAGTATCCCCTGGACGAAATGCATGAGCAGGTGCGAAGTCAGGTCCGCGAATTCGCAGCCGCTGAGGTCGCCCCCCATGCTGAACACATCCACCGTAACGACGAGTTGGTGCCGGAACACTTCATCTCCAGCATGGCCGAGCTGGGTTTTTTCGGCCTCTCGGTGCCTGAGGAGTACGGCGGAGTCGAGATGGGCAATCTCGCCATGATCCTCACAACGGAAGAACTCTCGCGAGCCTCTCTGGCCGCCGCCGGCTCGTTGATCACGCGCCCGGAGATCCTCACCAAGGCGCTGATGGGTGGAGGCACCGAAGAACAGAAGCAGCTCTGGCTGCCCCGCCTGGCGTCCGGTGAGGTGATGGTCGGAATTTCGGTCACGGAACCCGGCATCGGAAGCAACGTGGCTGGAGCCCGCTGCAAAGCAGAGAAAGCCGTAGTCGATGGAGAAGAGGGCTGGGTGATCAATGGACCGAAGGCCTGGTGCACGTTTGCCGGTCGAGCCAATGTCCTCGCCCTTCTCGCACGAACAGATCCCGACGCGGGACAGGGAGCCAAAGGACTTTCTCTTTTCATCGTACCCAAGCAGTCCTCCACCGAGCACGCTTTTGAGGAAATCCAACCCGGTGGCGGGAAGCTGACCGGCAAGGCGGACGCCACGCCGGGCTACCGGGGCATGCACTCCTACACGCTTCAATTCGAAAATTTCTTCGTGCCCGCCGACAATCTCGTCGGAGGTCCAGAGGGTGAGGGTCGCGGCTTCTACCTCCAGATGGCCGGGTTTGCGGCCGGACGGCTCCAAACCGGAGGCCGGGCCTGCGGGCTCGCCCAAGCGGCCCTGGAAGAAACAGCTCGCTACGTGGTCGACCGAGAGCAATTCGGACAACCGATTTCACAGTTCCAGTTGACCCAGTTCACCCTCGGGCAGATGGAGGCGAAACTCGCCGGAGCAAGAGCCATCACCTACGCGGCGGCGCTTGCTTTTGACGAAGACGAGCGAAAAGCCTCGACCATCGCAGCGCAATCCAAGCTGCTCGCCTGCGACGTCGCAGTCGAAGTCACCCAGCAAGGTCAATTGATGCACGGTGGCTGGGGCTACGCGGAGGAGTACCCGATCAGTCGATACGTAGTCGATGCGACCGTATTGCCGATCTTTGAGGGCGTAAAGCCGATTCTCGAACTCAAGGTGATTGGGCGAGCCATACTGAACGCCTGATCACGGCAAGAAGGCCCATGGCCTGACAGGTGCATGGGTTGAATCAGCCTTCGTTGTAGAAGGCGGTCAATACGTCCACCATGGGGCCCACATCCTCGCTGCCCGCCATCTCCCGGCAGGAATGCATGGCCAACATGGGGTTGCCCACGTCGGCTGTCCGGATGCCGGTCTGGGATGCCATGAGGGGACCGATCGTAGACCCACAAGCCAGATCACTGCGCGTGACGAACTGCTGTGGCGTGATGCCCTGACTCTGACAGAGGGCACTGAACAGACCTGCGGTCTCGGCATCAGTGGCGTAGCTCTGGTTTGAATTGAATTTGATGACCGGCCCTCGCCCCACGATTGGGTGATGGCCGGATTCGTGCCGGTCCGGGTAATTCGGATGAACGGCATGAGCCATATCCACTGAAATCATCCGGGAAGCCGCTGCAGCCCGAGGCATGGCTTGCGGCTCGCCTCCTTTGTAACCCGTGGCAATGCGATCCAGGATGTCGACCAGGAAGGTGCCCGCTGCGCCCTGGGCGCTTCGGCTTCCGACCTCCTCGTGATCGTAGAGGACCGCGACACGGGTAAAGGGAACCGCCCCCTCAGACTGCGCTCGGATCAGGGACGCAATCGCCGCGTGACTTGAAGCAAGATTGTCCAGGCGGGGTGCCGAGATGAACTCCCCACGCGAACCGATCACGCTACTGGGCTGTGTGTCATAGAGCATGAGATCAAAAGAAAGGAGCTGCTCCGGCGATGCATTCACCAGCCCCTGGGCCCGAAGCTCCGTCGCCAGGAGTTCGCGCACGGGCGGCGCAGACTCCAGCCCCACCACCGGAACCACATGCTTCTGCGCGTCCAGCTTCAACCCCTTTTCCCGGATCTCGCGGAAGAGATGAATGGCCAGATTCGGAATCCTGAGGAGCGGCCGCGCGAAGTCGATCAACGTCGTCTGGACTCCACTGCCGGTCTGAACGGCCACACGCCCTGCCATGGAAAGGTCCCGGTCGAGCCACGTATGAAGCAGAACACCGCCATAGGGCTCAACGGCCAGCTGCCGATATCCGTGGGCCGAAACATCGGGATCCGGTTTCAAACGGAGGTTCGGCGAATCCGTATGCGCTCCCAGAATTCGGAAGCCGGCCTCAGCGGGTGAACTCATTCCCACCTGAAACGCCGCAAGGCTCCCGTCACCGCGGATCACGTAGCCACACTTCCCGGGGCCGAAATCCCAAAGCGCGGTTTCCGAAACCGGCTCGAAGCCCGCGGCGGAAATACGCGCCACGGCCTCAGCGACAGCGTGGTACGGGGTCGGGGAACGATCAATGAAGGTCAGGAGATCAGGGACCATTTCAGCCATACCGGGAGAATAGCGATCCGATGGAAAAAGAGCCCGGGGCCTCTCCCCGCGCTCGGCTGACTAGAATATGAACTCGCACGAGACCAGGGATCGACCGATACCCGGCGCTTCAAATCGAAACAGCAGATCATTCTCCACCAACCGGATCATGGAGCTGTACTCNACCAAGGAGAAGGAAAACGCTTCCTCAGGAAACTCAGGGATATGCAACTTGAATGGCCTGTTNCGATCGAGCGGGGAAGACTCCTGGATCTTCTCGGGAGCAAGCCAGATCATCTCAAGCACTGATTCGTCCGGTCCATATCGAGACGGTCCCACCTGAAGCCGGGGCCAACGGTTCGACTCCATCTCGGTGGCGTGGATCGGGCTCGCCAGAAAAGCGATCAGGAGCAAGCTCAGGGCCCATAAGCCCATCCCACCTGCTCTGCACTTCCTCGGCGGCCTCAACACGCTTCCACCTCCTCGACAAGCAACCGACCTACGCGCGTCNGCTTCTATGTAGGAATGCAAGCGGCGTGCCCGGTCCGCGCTTCGAAGCACTAGTGCAAGTGCCCGGTATNAAAAGANAATATCTTCAACACCGAGTCAAACTCGGATCCTGGGGCAAGAGTTTTCCCAATAATGCCCATCCGTGAGTCGAATTCCGATGAACTTCAAGGCAGAGGCAGAAAACCGGACTNCAGGGCATGCCCGGTCTTCTGGGCCAGCCTGAGCACGCTTTCATCNACNCCCAGCGCAGGAAGGTCCGCCAACTCGAACCAGGCCAGATCATTGGATTCATCGCTCATCTGAATCGTCTGCCCCGGTCCGGCCAGCAGGAGAAANCGGATGTCATGATGCTCGTGCTCGGGCTCCGTGGCTCGCGCGGGAATAAGGTGGACGTCGATGTCCAGAGGAAGCGGTCGNGGAGATGGCCTCCACTCCGTGCCTTCCGCCGATAGGCAGGAGAACCGTTCGAGACCGGACTCCTCACGCGCTTCGCGGAGCGACACCCGCACGACATCGGGGTCCCCGTCTGCATGCCCGCCCAGTTGCAACCAACGTCCGAGCTTACGATGATGGGTCAATAGAAACCGCCCGTAGTTCTCCGAAAGAATCCAACTCGAAGCGGTAATGTGGCCGCCTGGGCAAGTCCGCTCGAAGCAATCCTCACGCCTCTCCACGAGCGCCCGGATCCTGTCCACGGTCCCGCCTTCATCCGGATTTTCCAGGTCATACCGAGCCAGAAGATCCAGCAGTGCTTGTCTGTGCACGTGTATCAACTCCAGGAGTGGANTCGAAAAGCGGTCTCCATGATCCAGCTTCCGTTCGCCCTGTGCCAGCGATTTTTCAAAGGAGCCTGAGAANGCGCTCTAGAAGCTGAGCCCGAANCCCGCCGCGAAGTTGAGTCCGTCGTCTGAAAAACCGAGATCCAGACGAAAGATGGCAGCCCGCTCAAGACCGATCCGAAAACCCACACCATAACTTTGAGCCACTCGAGAGCGGAAGATGGCCCCGACATCTTCCGCCACCGCACCGATCTCATAGAAAAGAGCCAGCCCCAGCCGCTCGATTCGAATATTCCGCGTGATGGGAATNCCTCGCGGAATGACCCAGAAACGATATTCGGCCGCACCCTGCCANGCGGCCCGATCCCGCCAACGACCGTCCACAAACCCCCTGAGCGTATNGGTCCCGCCCAGAGTGGGAAGAAGATAAAAGGGCAAGGAACCCGCACTGGCCTCGGCAAAGAGGCCGAAGGCAAGCGTGTCGGTCGGGGGATGCGCCTCATNCGAGTCACCCCCCCGATGGAAAAGTCCCGGTACCTTGAAGANCTGGGTTCCGAAGACCCTGAAGACCGCCCCGACATCGCCTTCATTTTGAGCCAGAGGGGCATCGACGCGGAAACCGATCGATTGCCCCGNATAGGGGTTTCGCTGACTGTCTCGGGTATCCCAGCGAAGCTCGGCCCGGACCAGCCCGAACTGGCGGTCACGATCAGGATCAAAGACNNCCGGNAACNNCTGCTGGGTGGTCGGNACGCCCTCCACGGTNCCGTTGCCCAGTTGGTGCGACTCCACGTNCAGACCGAGNTCCAACACAAAGTCATCCATGGGNTTTGGCAAGGAGGACGANAACCCGAAAGCAACGATCACAGCCTCATCCAGATANCTGCTCTCNNCAGACTCCNGGGTNTCCGGCCCGTAGCCGAAAAAGCGGCGGGTCAAGGTCTTGCTGTATTGGATCTTCGCAAAGACATAGCTGCGCTCTTCCTGGATGACGCCTCCTTCCGGAAGGTCACGGGTCTTGAGCATCCGTCGCCAGCTCAGGCTGTAACGCTGCTGGCCCTTGGTGGTATACGAAGCAGAAATGCCGGCAAACTCACGGCGTCGCTGGAGTCTGAAATCGATATCGGTAAAAGCCACACCAAAACCCGTGCCCACATCCCCGTTGCTGAATGCGTAGGGTGCAATGAAGCTACTGACCAGGAAGCGTTGGAAGGGNTTGCCGGGTTTGATCCGACCTTCAGGGATGTAGCGCCACCGTTCGGGATGNTCGATGTCCTTCGGAAANTCGGCTTTCGGGATCCGACCGTTGGGATCGATTCCCTCCCAGGGATCGTATTCTTCTTCGGGCGGTTCCGGATCCGGAATCCCACCTGAATCCTCCACCCCCGCGCCCGGATCGAGTTCCGTCGGCTGCGCGTCCGGCGCAGCCGGAAACAAAGCGACCACCCCGAAGAAAGAAACGGACAGCGCAAGCACGAAAAAGAAACCACGCTTCGAACTCATCGTAAAAGAAAACCTACTCCGGGGATTCAATCAGGATCCACCGGCTCGCGGAGAGTCACGAATTCCTCCGCCAGGGTCGGATGAACCGGCAAGGTCTCATCCCATTGACGCTTGGTCAGCTCGGCCTTGACCGCCACAGCGAGCGCCTGAATGATTTCACCCGCTTCATGACCCGCCATATGGGCTCCCAGCACGCGATCCGTTTTCCGATCCACGACCAGTTTCATGAGCGTACGCGTCTTGGATGAGGTCAAGGTCTGCTTCAGGCCGCGAAATTCAGATCGATAGATATCGATTTCCAGGCCGGCTGAACGAGCCTCGGCTTCCGTCATTCCCACCGTTCCCAGGGGAGGCTGACTGAATACCGCTGCAGGGACATTCTCGTGACTCGGAGCCATGGTGCGACCGCCGAAAAGCGTATTCGCCAGGCAGATGCCCTCGTGGATCGCCACAGGGGTCAGATTGATCCGATCGGTGACGTCACCAATGGCGTGAATACTGGGCACACTCGTACACGANTACTCGTCCACCTCGATGGCCCCGCTGGGCGCGAGTTTTACGCCCGCCTCCTCGAGNCCCANCCCCTCGCTGAAGGGAGTGCGACCGGTGGCCGCCAGCAGGCAATCGGCCTCNACCGTACTGCCGTCTCCGAGCGTAGCCCGGATGCCCTGATCCGTAGATTCAAGCCGGGTGATCACCGTGTCGAAGCGCAATTTGATACCGACCTCGGTCATCTCCTGGGCCAGATGGTTTCGCAGGTCATCGTCAAANCCNCGCAGGAACAGAGGCCCTCGATAGATCTGCTCCACATCCACTCCCATGCGAGCGAAGATGCCAGCAAACTCCACCGCGATATAGCCTCCCCCCATGACGAGGACCCGCTTGGGCAGTTCCTCCAGATAGAACGCCTCATCGGACGTGATCGCGTGCTCGATCCCCTCGNTTTCCGGTGGACGATAGGCCCGGCTCCCGGTCGCCACGAGAATGTGACGGGCTGTAAAGACNCGATCTCCCACCGCAACCGAGTGGGGGCCCGCCACGGTGGCNCGCCCCTCGATCCTCTCCACACCAGATCCATCCAGGAGGCGGGCGTAGACGCCGTTGAGTCGTTCGATTTCGCGGTTCTTGTTCTCGATCAGNGTGGACCAATCAAAGCGAACGTCTCCCACCGACCAGCCGTAGCCGTCCGTGGCCTCATCGAGCTCCTCCCGGAAGGCCGAGGCATAGACCAATAATTTCTTGGGAATNCAACCGACATTGACGCAGGTGCCTCCCAGGAACCGTTCCTCGGCCACAGCCACTCGTGCCCCGAAGGAAGCCGCAACGCGGCTCGCGCGTACGCCTCCTGAGCCGGCTCCAATCACGAAAAGGTCGTAGTCGTACTCTGACATGCTTTCTGGGCTCCGAATTCGATCTGCCGCGGCAGATGTCCTATTCCTCACAGCGCGATGATTGAGCGTAACGAAGTCACGACAAACGAGAAGGTCCCGGCCCTGGTTGTTTCAGGTTTTCTGGGCAGCGGAAAAACGACCCTGATCCGGTCTCTTCTGGATCAGGCGGTGGCGGACGGCGTCCGGGTCGCCCTCATCTCCAATGAAATCGGAGAGCTAGGGGTCGATCGTGCACTCCTGGGCGAGGGCGGAAAAGCGTACGTGGAGCTGGAGGGCGGCTGCGTGTGCTGCGAACTCGCCGACGATCTGGTGGACACCCTTCAGGCTCTTCGCGACGAGATCAACCCCGACCGGATCGTGGTTGAAACTTCCGGTGCCGCACTCCCCTTCGACACCCAGCTCAATTTCTGGCGTGATCCGGTGCGGGACTGGGTTGGCGATGACATGGCGGTGGTGGTGGTCAATGCTGAGCAACTCGTGGAAGGTCGAGATCTCGAGGGAACCTTTACCGACCAGATCACCAGTGCCGACCTCCTCATCCTCAACAAGGTCGATCTCGTGAATCCGGATGAACTCGAGCAGGCGCGAAAAAATCTTCGCACCCTCGAACCCGAGGCTCCCATCGTGACAAGCACCCGGGGCGAGGTAGCTCCAGATCTGCTGTTTCCACCGAGTGCAAACAAGATCGATCGAAGCGGACCGGCCCCGAGTTCCCCACCCCACCATCACGAACACTTCGAAACAGAAATTCTTTCCGTGACTCCAGGAACCCCTCTCGCTGAAATCGAATCCACCCTGCAGCAGTCAGGTCTACTTCGCGCCAAGGGTTTCATCGAAAGTGATGAGGGGCCGCGCCTGATACAACTCGTCGGTCGTCGCATCGAATTCCAGAGCGTAGACAGCATCCCGTCCCCGGAACTGGTCAACCGGGTCGTCATGATCCGACGCACGCCGTCTTCGTAGGCCCGGGCCTCACCGACGCCGGGCGCGGGTTTTTGGAGGCCGGGAACGGGGTCCACCCCCGCCCGCCGCGGCTTCCTCACGCATCCGCTTCCGGGTAGCCGCCCAGCCGCAGATCTCGCACGTCGAGAGATCATGGCCACGAGCCGGACAATACTCACGACCGAAATAGATGATGGCCAGATGTAGCCACGACCAATCGTCTTCGGGGAACAAAACCTTGAGATCGCGTTCCGTGTGCTCGACAGTCGTCCCTCGGGACAGCCCCCAACGTGCGGCCAGGCGATGGATATGTGTATCCACAGGGAAAGCAGCGTGACCAAAAGCTTGCGCCATCACGACGCTCGCGGTTTTATGTCCCACTCCGGGCAACGCCTCCAGGGCGGCCAGATCGTCTGGAACGATCCCTCCATGTCGCTCTTCAAGAAGCTCCGATAAAGCCTTGATATTCCTCGCTTTAGAAGGAGCCAGGCCGCAAGACCGGATCAGGGAAAGAATCCGCTCTACGGGGAGTTTTGACATCGCAGACGAAGAGGAGGCCACCTGAAAAAGGCCCGGTGTGACCTGGTTCACTCTTTCATCGGTGCATTGCGCCGACAGTAGAACAGCCACCAACAAGGAAAAGGCATCCTCATGCAGCAAAGGCACCGGAGGGTCTGGATACCGTTCCTTGAGGATCTTAAGGATCCGCTTGGCCTTCTCCGCGCGCGTCATAGGCCCAATCATAACCGCCTCGCGGGAAATTCCGTAGAGTCCTTTGCACCCGAGTGCTCCAAGGGCCTAGAATCCACTAGACTCCTGCGTTCCCGAACCCCGCGAAAGTCCGACGGGGAGCGCATCCCTCAAAAACGGCGGTACACACTCACATTGGGTAAAGATGACGAGACGGCCGATTCCGGGCCACAGCAACCCGCCTATGATCCGGCCAACGCCACCGTTGTCTCGGGATCCGATATCGGACGAGTCCGGAATCTGAACCAGGACGATTGTGGCGAGTTCCACAATGCCGAGAACGGGAGCTGCCTCCTGGTGGTCGCCGATGGCATGGGCGGTCATCGGGGGGGAGAAGTCGCCAGCCAGATGGCCGTGCAGCAGATCCGTGATGTCTTTGAGCGCGGAGCTCCAAGCGAACCCGAGTCTCTCCTGGTCCAGGCACTCCGCGAAGCCAACGAGTGTATCTTCGAACGAGCCAACAACGAAGCGGAGCTGGCCGGAATGGGAACCACGGCCGTCGCCCTGCTTCTCGACGGAGACAGCGAAGCCGTACTGGCTCACGTAGGCGATAGTCGTGCGTACCGCATGCGCCACGGTCAACTCAAGCAACTGACTGCGGACCATTCCGTCGTGGGAGAACTCGTTCGTCGGGGTCAACTCTCGGCCGAAGAAGCCCGCCATCACCCACAAAGCAATGAGATCCTGCGCGCCTTGGGGACCCGGCAAGATGTCGATATCGAGATCACACGTGTTGACGTCCAGCCCGGCGACTGTTTCCTCATGTGCTCGGATGGTCTGTCGGGCATGCTCTCCGACAAGACCATTGAGGAGACCCTCTCCAATCATCCGCCCGAGGAGATCCCACCGCGTTTGATTGAACTGGCCAACGAAGCCGGTGGGATGGACAACATCACCGTGCAGGTCGCAACCTTGCCTGGAGACGGGTTGGATCCCGAAACCACGGTCACCGCCTTGGAGCAGACGAACCCCGGAGCCGCGGCCACCGGCCCGTGGCTTCGCTGGGCCATCGCCCTCATTCTGATCGCCGGAGTGTTGACCCTGCTCCTACTGGGTGGCGAGAGCCCACAGCCTTCGCCCTGAGCTATGGACGAAATATCGGCTGAGGCCAGGAAACGTCTGCAGAATCATCTCCCGAGTCAGCCTCTTTTCGAGGGCGAGACCATTCTGGATCGATTTCTTTCCTGGGTCAGCGAACAGGACCTGACCCCCTATGCGGCCCAGGAAGAAGCCCTCCTGGAATTGATGACAGGCCGGCACGTCATTCTGAGCACGCCCACCGGTTCCGGGAAGAGCCTTGTCGCACAGGGTCTCCACTTCAAAGCCATGTGCGAAGGAAGGCGATCCTTCTATACGGCTCCCATCAAAGCCCTGGTGAGCGAGAAATTCTTTGAGCTCTGCCACCATTTCGGGGCCGAGAACGTGGGCATGCTGACCGGAGATGCCAGTTTGAACCGCGATGCCCCGATCCTGTGCTGCACAGCCGAAATCCTCTCCAACATGGCTTTGACTCAGGGAAAAGACGCGGATGCACCCTACGTGGTCATGGATGAATTCCACTACTACGGCGATCGCAGCCGGGGAATGGCATGGCAGATCCCCTTGATCCGGTTTCCGGATACACAGTTCCTCCTGATGTCGGCCACATTGGGGGACACCTCGGAGATAGAACGCAATAT